>NZ_JAMYRR010000034.1:0-40743 GCF_040321535.1 Mesorhizobium sp. M0340
CGAATTGCTCGACGATGGCTCCATCGAAATCACGTTTGCCTATCACAACGGCGATGAGGTCATCCTCAAGGCCGCGCGACATACTTCTTCAACAGCCTGCTAGTCCAGGTCGATGCTCCTGAGTACTCGGGTCGGAGCGTCGAAGTTTGCAATCGCTCGCGCTCCTCGATCTTCCGACGGATCGCCGGCGCCAGCGCATCTCAACTCAATCAGTGGGACCATGTCAGTGGAAGTCGGCAGCTGGCTCCAACCGCTCGGCCCTGCAACATCAGCAACGGGTCGGAAAGCGCAAAAGCTCTAACGAGCGTGAAGGTCAAATTAAACATTGAAAGCTAATGTTTCCTCATCGGGTCGACCCGGGAACCTGAAATGGCACTTGAGGAATCGCCTATTGGCTTTTTTCCGCGCTAAGTTCGGCGGCATCAAGGAAGTCGTCTTTTCGTCGGCAAATATTCCGGCGGCGATCGCGCTTGTCGTCATACTTATCAGCGCAGCGTTCGCGGAGCACCAGAACAAAGTCGTCTCGGACCAGGCCGTCCGTGCGGACGTGCTGACCAAGGTCAATCTCATCCGCGCCAAGCTCGAAGGCAATATCAACGGAAACCTTCAACTCGTGCGTGGATTGGTCGCCGCGGTCGTGACCGAGCCTTATATGGGACAGCAACGCTTCGCCTCGCTGGCGAGCAATCTGTTTGGCGCCGACTCGCAATTGAACAATATTGCCGGCGCGCCCGATCTGGTCGTTTCCCTGATGTACCCGATGGAAGGTAACGAGCAGGCGATGGGCCTGGACTACCGCAAGAACGAGCGGCAGCGTGCGGCTGCGCTAAGGGCGCGAGACGAACGCAAGCTGGTGCTTGCCGGTCCCGTCGAGCTGAAGCAGGGAGGACAGGGCTTCATCGGCCGCTTTCCGGTTTTCGTGCCGAGCGCGGGCAACACGGAAAGGTTCTGGGGCATTATTTCCGCCGTTGTCGACGTGCAGCGCCTTTACAAAGCGAGCGGCATGCTTGACGACGATCTCGGGATCGACATCGCGCTGATCGGCAGGGACGCCCTCGGTCACCGAGGTGGTCAATTCTACGGCAATGAGGAGATCAGCAAAAGCGATCCGGTGACGGCTGACGTTTTGCTTCCTTCCGGCTCGTGGCAGCTCGCTGCCATTCCCAAGAACGGCTGGCCTTCGACGCCAAGTAACGCATGGTTGTTGCGCGCGATCATGGCGACGGCCGGGGCCTTGGTTGTGTTCCCTTTCCTGGTCACTGGTCGTCTGATAGGCGAAAGACAGCGCAATTATGCGGAATTGCGCCGATTGTCACGACGCCTTGAACTCGCTCTGGAAGCTTCGGCTATCGGGGTTTGGGAACACGATCTCGCGACCAACGAGCTTACATGGGATGAACGCGTCAATGAAATATATGGCAAACCAGCGGGGGAGCACCGGGGCTACACAGACTGGGCGGGAGCGATCCATCCAGATGATCTGGCTGGCGCCAACGCAGATTTCGACACGGCGGTGGCCAGCGGACGACCATATTTGTCGGAGTACCGGATTGTGCGCCCGAATGGCGAGGTCCGTCATGTCCGGTCCAAGGCGATCCTTTACCGGGCCACAAACGACACCCCAAAAATGATCGGCGCGGAATGGGACGTGACTGCCGACGTCCTGCTGAACATGGATCTGGTTCGCGCAAAACAGCTGTCGGAGTCGAAAAATGCAGAACTCGAGTCGGCTAAGGCGCGCATAGAGCACATTGCGCTTCATGACTCGCTGACCGGCTTGCCCAACCGGCGTTACCTCGACCAGGTACTGGAAGACTACGCGGCAAACGCCAGGCGCTCAGGCGGGCGTGCGGCACTGCTTCACATCGATCTGGATCGGTTCAAGCACATCAACGATACGCTGGGCCACGCCGCCGGTGACGCGATGCTGGTTCACGCGTCGACTGTCCTCAGATCGAAGGTCGGCGACGAAGGATTCGTCGCCCGCATCGGAGGAGACGAATTCATCGTTCTGTGCGTGGTACGCGACGATACCAAGCAACTGGCGCTGCTTGCCGATCGGGTCATCAGCCAGATGCGCGAGCCCGTCTATTATCAGGGCCACCGGTGCCGTTTTGGCGTCAGCGTGGGTATAGCTGTCGATAACGGAAAAGATGTCGAAGCCAAACACCTGCTGGTGAACGCAGATATCGCGCTTTACCGAGCAAAGAGCCGTGGGCGCAATCGATACGAATTCTTCACTGACGCGATGCAAAGCGAAATCGTCGATACAAAACGGATTGCCGACGAAATTCTCGGCGGCCTCGAGCGCAACGAGTTCATCCCGTTCTACCAGCCCCAATTTGACGCAAAGACGCTCGAAATCGTTGGGGTTGAGGCGCTGGCGAGGTGGCAACATCCAGTAAAGGGTATTTTGGCGCCCGACATCTTCCTGAGGATTGCGGAAGAACTGAACGTCGTCTCGATCATCGACCAAGCCATATTGAAGCAATCGCTTGCGGATTTCGAAGAGTGGTCCGCTGCAAAACTTAACATTCCACGGGTGTCGGTCAATGTCTCGGCGAGGCGCCTTCAAGACGAGGAGCTTATCAAGAGCCTGCGAGAACAAGATATCAAGAAAGGAACAGTTTCGTTCGAGCTTGTTGAGTCGATTTTCCTGGACGAGAACGACGATCTCGTCACGTGGAACATCGAGCAAATAAAAGAACTGGGGATTGACATCGAAATAGACGATTTTGGTACCGGCTACGCTTCGATGGTCAGTTTGCTGAAGTTGCAGCCGCGCCGGCTGAAGATAGATCGGCAGCTGGTCACCCCAATCGTCAAATCGCCGCAGAGAAGGCAGGTTGTCTCGTCGATCATCGAAATCGGCAAATCGCTGGGTATCGAGGTCGTGGCGGAAGGCGTCGAGACGATGCAGCACGCACGGCTACTCAAGGACCTCGGCTGCGACATATTGCAGGGTTATGCCTTCGGCCACCCGTTCGACTCCGAGGGACTTAAGACATTTGTCCGATCGCGGCGCCTGCGCACGGCCAGCTGAGCCTCGGCGCCAGAATTTATCGAGCCGACCGCCTTGACGTTGCGGTACATAGGCGCACAGCGGACAAAGCTGAAAACAACGCCAAACCTCAGATCAGCAGCAGGCCCTTCATGCTGGAGTGGCCTTTCCTGCCGATGATGATGTGGTCGTGAACGGCAATGCCAAGCGGTTTGGCCGTCTCTATGATCAGCTTGGTCATCTCGATGTCGGCGCGCGACGGCGTCGGGTCTCCCGACGGATGGTTGTGTGCCAGAATGATCGCCGTGGCAGAGAGCTCCAGGGCGCGCCTGACCACCTCGCGCGGATAGACCGGTGTGTGGTCGACGGTGCCGACCTGCTGCACTTCGTCGGCGATCAGCGCGTTTTTCTTGTCGAGGAACAGGATGCGGAACTGCTCGCGCTCCTCGAAGGCCATCACCGACCGACAGTATTCGAGAACCTGCGTCCAGGTCGACAACAGCTCGCGACCGGCGATCTCGCCGCGCGCCATGCGCTGCGCCGTTGCCGCAACCACCTTGAGGTCGAGCGCCACCGCCGGGCCGATGCCCTTCACTTCCTGCAGGCGCTCGACGGGCGCGCCGAGGACCTCGGCCAATGTACCGAAGCGTGCCAGCAAGGCCTTGGCGACCGGCTTGGTGTCGGCGCGCGGGATCAGCCGGAACAATAGAAGCTCGAGCAGTTCGTAGTCGGGGAGGGTGTTGGGACTGGCGGCGAAGCGCTCGCGCAAGCGGTCGCGATGGCCGAGATAATGCGGCTTGTCGGCGGCCACCGCCTTCGCGGGCGATCGCACCGGCCTTTCGGGAAAGAAGGCCCGCTCGTCGTCGTCACCGTTCATGGCTGCCCCACCCAGCATTTGCCGGGCACGGTAACGCCCCGATCTGCCAGACACTAGGCCCGCAGGCCGGGGCGGTCGAGGTTTTTTGGCGACAGCGTGAAGATCTCGCAGCCGGTCTCGGTGACGCCGATCGTGTGTTCGTACTGCGCCGACAGCGAACGGTCGCGCGTCACCGCGGTCCAGCCGTCCGACAGCACTTTCACATGCGGCCGGCCGAGATTGATCATTGGCTCGACGGTGAAGATCATGCCCGGCCGCATCTCGACGCCTTCGCTGGCGCTGCCGTAATGCAGGATATTCGGCGCGTCGTGAAACAGCCGGCCGACGCCGTGGCCGCAGAAATCGCGCACCACCGAGCAACGCTCGGCTTCGGCATAGGTCTGGATGGCGGCGCCGATGGCGCCGGTGCGGGCGCCCGGCTTGATTGCCGCGATGCCGCGCATCAGGCACTCATACGTGACTTCGAGCAGCCGCTCCGCGGCACGCTTGATCGTGCCCACCGGATACATGCGCGAGGAGTCGCCATGCCAGCCGTCGAGTATATAGGTGACGTCGATATTGACGATATCGCCATCCTTCAACGGCTTGCTGTCGGGTATGCCGTGACAGACGACGTGGTTGATCGAGGTGCAGGATGATTTCGTGTAGCCGCGGTAGTTGAGTGTCGCCGGAAGCGCGCCATGGTCCATGCCGAACTCGAAGACGAAGCGATCGATCGCTTCGGTGGTGACGCCGGGCGCCACCATCGATACCAGTTCGTCGAGGCAGCGCGCGGTGAGATCGCAAGCGCTGCGCATGCCGATAAAGCCTTCCTCGTCGTAAAGACGGATCTGGCCGGTGTTTCTGAGCGGTGCCGTGGCGGCGTCGAGATAGGTGACCATTTTTATCCGTCTTGCAGGGATGCGAGGGCTGGATGAGCCCCCGCCAGAGAAATCTCCCCAGATTTGGCACTGGAAGGCGCAAGGTTCAAGGACGAACTGCCGGCGACGGTCGAGGACCTGCGATATTCACGCCAGGGGGCGTCCTCCTTTGCCTGTAGCGGCCTAATGCTTCCGCCGGGTTCATTGGTTACCGCAGTGACGACACATTTCTAGGCAAGAAGTCGGCCCAAGCATGAAGCCGCCACGGCAACTTTTTATGCCGAACGATGTTGCTGCGGGGGTGTCGGTTCGGGAGAGGTCGAATGGACAGACTGCAATTTGCGGTGCCGGTGCGTATCGCGCCTGTGCCCGGCCAGCCGGTCGAGGAAATCTACAGTGTCGAGCAGGCGCTCGATTTGCTGCAAACGTGGCCGGTTCGCCGGAAGGGGCCAACCTACCAGGCCGCGTTCAATGCCTGTTTTGGCGCCACGGTGGACATCGTCGAGACCGAAGACGCATGGCGGGCCTTCATGGCCTTTTGCCGGGTGAGCGGCCTGCTTGCCAGGGACATGATGGTTCCTCCGCGCAAGCGCGGCGGCGAGGCGAGGGGACTGCGGGCGTAGGGAGCCGTCGACACAATCCGCAGTCTGTCTTCGCCCCTTTGCTGACACCCCCTCAGAGTGGGTAGGGTCCAGCCACGCTTGCCAGCATCACGCTGGCGATAGACATATGCCAAGTTGAAATTGCTGGTACGCCCAAGGGGAATCGAACCCCTGTTACCGCCGTGAAAGGGCGGTGTCCTGACCGCTAGACGATGGGCGCGCTCAGATGTGAGCGCTTATAGTTGCGTCGCGGCAAACCGGCAACCCGTCTGCCGCCGGCTGCGACAACTTTTTTCCTTTGGCTCCAAACCGCGTCTTTCCGACAGCCAAGCTGGTTTTGCGGCATGATGTAGCGTCGCCGAGCGAACTTCGCAGTGGCCGAAGAACCTCTCCCTAACCGCGCCTGCGGCAACGCCAGTTCCAGTCGCGCTCGGGGCCGACATCGACATGGACGGATACGGTGTGGCAGTAGGTGCCGACGCCGCCGCGGCCCGGCATGGTGCGGATGTAGCTCGCCAGTTCCCACTTCGAGACGCCGGGGACCTGGATGTCGGCGGCGGCGCAGTACATGTGCAGCGAATTCTTGGCGCCGTTGGCGCGGCGGTTGCGGGCCGGATCGCGATAGCCGGAGGTGACCGTCATCTTGCGGCCGTAGTGGCCTTCGATCGTCTTCAGCACGCGAACCAGCGACGGCTTCAAGCAGGCGACATCGACACTTTCGTTCTGTTTCAGGAGGCCGTTGGGCGCCAGCCGGGCAAGACCGGCGGCGGAGGCGACCTGGTAGGCGCCACCCGAACCTTCGTCTTCGTTGAGATCGACGTCGCTCTCATCGTCGAGGCCGGATTTGCGCTTGATCTCGAACAGCGCCGTCTGGCGCACGCCCGGCAGCGCATCGGCCGTGAAATGGCTGGTATCGCCGGTCGACACCAGCTGCACCGGTTTTTCAGCCGGATTGGCCGAGGCCAGGGTAACGGTGGGTTTTGCCGCAGGCGTCGCCTTGGCCTGCACGACCGTTGCCTGCCCGCCCGATCTGCTGTTGGCCGGCGATGCTGCCGAAGCGGGGGTGGCGCTGAACAGCGAGGCCAGGAAGTTTTTCTTCGGTGCGTAGGCCTGTGGCTGCGGCATCTCGCCGGCGGTTACATAGACCGGGTTGTTCGTCGCCGCCGCGGCGGCCTTGGCGTCGGGCTTCGATGCATCAGCACTGTTCTGTGCCACGGCCTGTTCGGCCGTCTGGGCGTTTGGTTGCAGCGGCTGCGGCGTCTGTCCCGCGATCGTTTCGGCTGCCGTTGGAACGGCGATCGGGAAGCCGGCATCGGGCTTGGCCCCTGGCTTGGCTATTGGCACATAGGCGACCTGCTCGGGAAGGTTGGCGTCACCCTCGGCATTCATCGTCATTTGTGCGGATGTCATCTGCGACGATGATGCGGCCGTGCTGGCCTGGGGCGCACCGGCGGCCGTGCTGATTTCGGTAGCCGAGGTATTGTAGCCTGGCATGCCGACCGACATGGTCGGGTCGCCGGCCGAGGTGCAGGACGCCAGGAGCACCGAGAAAAGCGCCGCCACAATGGCGCGGCTTTCTCCCTTCGCGAGGCGCGATCCTGCTGATCTCAAAACAAAATTCCCCCTCGATATCCGACCGGTTCGTCATTGGCGCGGCGCCGAAACGTCTCGTCGAATGACCCTTGTTCCCCGAACCGGAAACGAGACCTGTGTCAAATCTGCAAGCCTCAAAGTAATTTGGCGGCTAGAGGATGAATCAAGGCTGCTCAGGGTTGACGGCACCATTTCGCCCGCTTTTGGCGGCGCGTCAACTCACCACACATTACAGATGGTTACACGCGCACCTTGACATAGGTGCCGGGGGCTTCGCCTAGAACTTGCATGTGCTCGCCCGGTTTGCGGGCCGGAACGCGGGTATTGTCCTTGGCTTCGATCCAGCGTTGCCAGTGCGGCCACCAGGAACCGGGGTGGGCTGTGGCCCCGGCGAGCCATTTGTCAAAGTCGCCGGCCGGCTTGCCGCCGGTCCAGTATTGATATTTCTGCGCCGCCGGCGGATTGACGACCCCGGCGATGTGGCCGGAGCCGGCCATGACGTAGTCGACCTCGCCGCCGAAATATTTCGAGCCGAGGAATACCGATAGCGCCGGCGCGATGTGGTCCTCCTTAGAGGCGAGGTTGTAGACCGGAATGGTAACGTCCTTCAGCGAAACCGTGCGGCCCGCCAGTTCCATCATGCCTTGCGAGAGCCTGTTCTCGAGATAGCAATTGCGCAAATAGAAGGAATGGTTGGCAGCGCCCATGCGGGTCGAATCGGCATTCCAGTAGAGCAGGTCGAAGGGCAGGGGATCCTTGCCGCGCATGTAGTTGTTGACGACATAGGGCCAGATCAGGTCGCCCGAGCGCAGCATGTTGAAGGCGGTCGCCATCTTGGTGCCGTCGAGATAGCCTTTCTCGTTCATCGCCTTTTCGACGGCCGCGACCTGCTCCTCGTCGACGAACACTTTTAGATCGCCGGCATAGGTGAAATCGACCTGGGTGGTGAAGAAGGTGGCGGATTTGATGCGGTGGTCGCCTTCCTGCGCCATCAGCGCCAGGGCCGCCGCCAGAAGCGTGCCGCCGACGCAATAGCCGATGGCGCTGACTTGCCTTTCGCCGGTCGCCTTCTCGATCGTGTCGAGGCCGTATTGCAGGCCCTCCCTGATATAGGCCTCCCAACTCTTGGCGCCGTGCCGCTCGTCCGGGTTGATCCAGGAGATTACGAACACGGTGTGGCCTTGCTCGACGGCCCAGCGAATGAAGGATTTTTGCGGGTTGAGGTCGAGGATGTAGTACTTGTTGATCCATGGCGGGCAGATCAGCAGCGGCCGTTTGAGCACGGTGTCGGTAGTCGGCTCGTATTGCAGGATTTCGGCGACGTCGCTGCGGCCGACCACCTTACCCGGCGTGGCGGCGAGATTCTTGCCGATCTCGAAGGGCGAATAATCTGCCTGCCGCAGCTTCAGGTCACCCTTGCCCGCGGCGATGTCCTCCGCAAGCATCTTCATGCCGCGCACCAGGTTTTCGCCGTTCGAGGCGACAGTCTCGCGAAACAATTCCGGATTGGTCAGGATGAAATTCGACGGCGAGATGGCATTGGACACCTGCTTGACATAAAAGCCGGCCTTGTGGCGGGTATGCTCGTCCAGGCCGTCAGCGTGCTCGACCAGTTCGGCCGCCCAGCGCGAGGTGACCAGATACGCCTGTTTGAGGAAATCGAAGAAGGCGTTGCGGCCCCATTCCGGGTCCTGGAAACGCTTGTCGCCGCGCTCGGGCTTGACCGCATCCTCGGCGTCCTCAGCGCCGGCGCCGACGCGCTGGACAGCATTGGCCCAGACGGTCATGTAGCCGGAAAACAGCCGCGTTTGCGCCTCCAGCGCGCGCTGCGGGTCGGAGAGCCAGTACTCGGTGAGCTTGGAGAACGTCTTCACCATGTCGACGACCGGTTCGGCGACGTGATCGCGTACCTCGCCCTTTTCCCGCGGCTCGGCCCATGCCGAGGCGGCTTTGCCGGCCTGCTCGATCATGCGGGCCATGTTCAGAGCGAAGCGTTCCGGGTCCTTCACCAGATATTGCTCGACGGTCGAAGGTTGGTCATCTTCCGCTTTGCCCGAATCGGGTGTTTTGGCCATGGTTCGCGGGGTTCCTCCCGAAGCGTTTTGTTGACATATTACCATGGGATATCGAACAGGGTCCAATGTGCTCTAACCCGGCCGCCAGGAAAACAATATGACGATTAATATTGGCAAGAACGTTTTTTCCGGCACTGGTCGTTTTTGCCGCATGGCGCTCGTCATGTTGGCGATGGCCGGTTGCACGAGCAGCAACATGGAAGGTGCGGCGCCCGCCACCGGCCTTGTCGGAGCGAAGGACACCGGTTCCTATCCGAACCTGAACATCCGGCCGCAGGTGGCGGCCGAGCAATTCACCGACGAGGAAAAGAACGCCAAGCTCGCCCAACTGAAGGCCGAGAAGCAGAGCCAGGCCGCCAAGGGCGGCGGCGTCAAGGTTGCGGACCAGGCAGCGCTGGACCAGCTGGCAAAAAAACACGGCGCCGAGGCGCTGAAGCAGATCGAAGGCAAATGCGACCCCGCTCTCGACCCTAGTTGCAAATAAGCTTATACGCGCGACCGCAACCTCACTGTCTGGAACTGCCATGGAAGAATTTCACAAGGTCCGCCGGCTTCCGCCCTATGTCTTCGAACAGGTCAACCGGCTGAAGGCCAGCGCCCGTTCGCGCGGCGCCGACATCATCGATCTTGGCATGGGCAATCCGGACCTGCCGACGCCCAAGGCCATCGTCGACAAATTATGCGAGGTGGTGCGCGATCCGCGCACGCACCGATATTCGTCGTCGCGCGGCATTCCGGGTCTGCGCCGTGCACAGGCCAACTACTATGCCCGCCGCTTCGGCGTGAAGCTCGACCCGGACAGCCAGGTGGTGGCGACGCTCGGCTCGAAGGAGGGCTTCGCCAATATGGCGCAGGCGATCACCGCCCCCGGCGACGTGATCCTGTGCCCCAATCCGACCTATCCGATCCACGCCTTCGGCTTCATTATGTCGGGCGGCGTCATCCGCTCGCTGCAGGTCGAGCCGGACGACGGCTTTATCCCGGCCCTGGAGCGCGGCATCCGCCATTCGATCCCGAAGCCGCTGGCACTAATCCTCAATTATCCGTCCAACCCGACGGCACTGGTCGCTTCGCTCGATTTCTACAAGGAGGTGGTGGCCTTCGCCAGGAAGAACGACATCATCATCCTATCGGATCTTGCCTATTCGGAGATTTATTTCGACGGCAATCCGCCGCCTTCGGTGCTGCAGGTGCCGGGCGCCATAGACGTCGCCGTCGAGTTCACCTCGATGTCGAAGACCTTTTCGATGCCGGGCTGGCGTATGGGTTTTGCGGTCGGCAATGAACGGCTGATCTCGGCGCTGACGCGGGTGAAATCCTATCTCGACTACGGCGCCTTCACGCCGATCCAGGTGGCGGCGGCGCATGCACTGAACGGCGACGGCGCCGACATCGCCGAAGTGCGCGACGTCTACCGCAAACGCCGCGATGTCATGGTCGACTCCTTCAGCCGTGCCGGCTGGACCATTCCCGCACCGGCGGCATCGATGTTCGCCTGGGCGCCGATCCCGGAGCCGTTCAAGCACCTGGGCTCGCTTGAATTCTCCAAGCTCCTGATCGAGCACGCCGACGTCGCGGTGGCGCCGGGCGTCGGCTTCGGCGAGCATGGCGACGATCACGTGCGCATCGCGCTGGTCGAAAACGAGCATCGGATCCGGCAAGCGGCGCGCAACATCAAGCGCTTCCTCGCATCCAGCGCCAAGCAGCCGAATAACGTCGTACCGCTCGCCGCGCATCGCTGATCTTATACACATCGACCGAATTGTTGAGGGGCGTCGCCGGACATGGCTGAAGCGTTGCGTGTTGGAATTGCCGGCCTCGGCACCGTCGGTGCGTCTGTGGCCCGTGTGCTGCGCGACAAGGCGGCCGAACTGACGCGGCAGTGCGGACGCGACATCGTCGTGTCAGCCGTTTCGGCGCGCGATCCCAAGCGCGACCGCGGCGTTGATCTTGGCACAGCACGGTGGTTCGACGACGCCGTCAAGATGGCGCAGACCGCCGAAATAGATGTCTTCGTCGAGCTGATCGGCGGCGACGAAGGAGCGGCACGATCATCAGTGAAAGCCGCGCTCGAGGCCGGCCGTCACGTCGTCACCGCCAACAAGGCACTGCTTGCCAAGCACGGCGTCTTACTGGCCGAGATCGCAGAAAAGAGGGGTGTGCTGCTCAACTACGAAGCGGCGGTGGCAGGCGGCATTCCGGTCATCAAGACGATGCGCGAGGCGATGGCCGGCAATTCGGTGACCCGCGTTTTCGGCATCCTCAACGGTACCTGCAATTATATTTTGACGCGCATGGAAGCCGAGGGTCTGTCCTTTGATGCCTGCCTGAAGGATGCGCAACGGCTGGGCTATGCCGAAGCCGACCCGACCTTCGACATCGAGGGCCACGACACCGCACACAAGCTATCGATCCTGACCAGCCTTGCCTTCGGCACGAAGATCGCCGCCAACGATATCTACATGGAGGGCATCTCCAACATCAGCCAGGCCGATATCCGTGCGGCCGGCGATCTCGGCTACCGGATCAAGCTGCTTGGCGTCGCCCAACGCACCGAAAGCGGCATCGAGCAGCGCGTGCATCCGACCATGGTGCCGACGGCCTCGGTCATCGCGCAGGTGCACGGCGTCACCAATGCGGTGGCCATCGAGACCGACATCCTCGGCGAATTGCTGCTCTCCGGCCCCGGTGCCGGCGGCAACGCCACCGCATCGGCGGTGATCGGCGACATTGCCGACATCGCTAAAAGCCGGCCTGGCTTCCAGCATGGTCCGGTTTTCGGCCGGCCGGCGAAGGAGCTCAAGCCCTATAAGAAGGCGCAGATGCGCAGCCATGCCGGCGGTTATTTCATCCGGCTGACCGTGCACGACCGCCTCGGCGTCTTCGCGGCAATAGCCAAGCGCATGGCCGACAACGACATTTCCCTGGAATCGATCGTCCAGCATGCCGCCGGGCCGGAAACCGAGGCACAGAAGACCGTCATCCTGGTGACCCACGAGACGACCGAGGCGGCGGTGCGCAAGGCCGTCGACGGCATCACCAGGGACAGCCTTCTGACCGACAAGCCGCAAGTCATCCGCATCGAGCGGGCCGGATAGAAGTCTCACATTTTGCCTTTAATCGATTGATATTGCTGCGCTTTCAAAAAGGTCCAGCGCAGGTCTTGCTGTTGTCACGGGGCTTTGACACAAGGAGCGCGTCTCTGGCGGGAGGCTAATGCATGTCGCCCAAACGTGTGCGGCGGTTTTTGGGACGACGACATGCATAAAAACAAAGTGCCAACGAGGATTGTCCATCGATGAATGTGGCCCAGAACATTGTCGCCGGCCTCGACCGGATACTGACCATGGAATTGGTGCGCGTCACCGAACGCGCCGCGGTCGCGGCCGCCAGATTGCGCGGACGCGGCGACGAGAAAGCCGCCGACCAGGTCGCGGTCGATGCCATGCGGCAGGAGCTCAACCGTCTTGCCATCAACGGCACGGTGGTGATCGGCGAAGGCGAGCGCGACGAGGCGCCGATGCTTTATATCGGCGAGGAAGTCGGTACCGGCAAAGGCCCGGCTGTCGACATCGCACTCGATCCGCTCGAAGGCACGACGATCTGCGCCAAGAACCTGCCCAACGCATTGGCCGTTATCGCCATTGCCGAAAAAGGCAGCCTTTTGTTCGCGCCGGACGTCTATATGGACAAGATCGCGATCGGCCCGGGCTATGCCGACGGCATCATCGACATCGATGCCTCGCCGGCCGAAAACATCGCCAGCCTGGCCAGGGCCAAGCGTGTGCCGGTGGCGGAGATCACCGCCTGTATTCTCGACCGGCCACGCCATGGCGCGTTGATCGAAGCCGTGCGGGCGACCGGCGCCGCGATCCGTCTGATCGGCGACGGTGATGTCGCCGGGGTCATCCACACCACCGATCCGGACGAGACCGGTATCGATATCTATCTCGGCACCGGAGGCGCGCCGGAAGGCGTCCTCGCAGCTGCCGCCTTACGCTGCACCGGTGGCCAGATGCAGGGTAGGTTGATCCTCGACATGCCGGAAAAGCTGGTGCGCGCCGCCAAGATGGGCATCTCCGACCCCAGACGGATCTACCACACGCAAGACATGGCACGCGGCGACGTGCTGTTTGCCGCGACCGGCGTCACCGACGGCAATTTGCTGGCCGGCGTCAAGTTCGGCCGCAATTTCATCACCACGCACACGATCGTGCTGCGCTCGTCATCGCGGACCGTGCGCGAAATCAAAGCCAGGCACCAGGATCTGGAAAAGTTTTGATTTCGACTCAGTTAGCCGTTGCATATTGTGCGCAATGACAAATTGCAGACGGCGCGCCACGTGACGGGGGAAAGACGCTTTTTCCTCGATGTAAGGCAATCGGCCACCGGCGTTTCCTGGGAACACCGGCTGACCGAGCGCCAGGACATGGCCGCGCTCGCCATCGCGCAAGGTTATGGCGTGCCCGACATCGTGGCGCGCGTGCTGGCCGGGCGCGGCGTCACCGCCGAGCAGACCGAGCGGTTTCTCGATCCGACCATCCGCAACCTGCTGCCCGACCCGGCATCGCTGACCGACATGGACAAGGCCGCCTCTCGCATCGCTCGAGCGGTGATGGCCAGGGAAAAGGTAGCGATCTTTGGCGACTACGATGTCGACGGCGCCGCCTCGTCGGCGCTGCTCAAGCGCTTTCTCGCGCATTTCTCGGTGGCGTCGGAGATCTACATACCGGACCGCATCTTTGAGGGCTACGGCCCCAATCCGGAAGCGATGCGCGACCTCGTCTCGCGCGGCGCGACGCTGATCGTCACCGTCGATTGCGGCACCAACAGTGCTGCTTCCATCGACGCCGCAAAGGCCGCCGGCGCCGACGTCGTGGTGCTCGATCACCATCAGGTCGGCGGGCCGTTGCCGGCGGCCGCTGCGGTCGTCAACCCAAATCGCGAGGACGACCTTTCCGGCCAAGGTCATCTTTGTGCCGCCGGCGTCGTCTTCCTTTGCGTGGTGCAGACCGCGAAGATCCTACGCGGCCGCTTGCCAGATGCCGCACCGCCGGACCTGCTTGCTCTGCTCGATCTGGTGGCGCTGGGCACAGTCTGCGACGTGGTGCCGCTCACCGGCGTCAACCGCGCCTTCGTGGTCAAGGGGCTGCAGGTGGCGCGGCAGCAGAGAAACGAAGGGCTGGCGGCGTTGGCGCGGGTCTCGCGTATAGGCGAGCCGATCAGCACGTTCCATCTGGCCTTTCTGATCGGTCCGCGCATCAACGCCGGCGGGCGCATCGGCGACGCAGCACTTGGCAGCCGCCTGCTTGCAACCGACGACCCGGTCGAAGCCCGCACCATTGCCGAGACGCTGGATCGACTCAACCAGGAGCGGCAGTCGATGGAGCAGGAGATGCTGGCTGCGGCGCGCTCAGAGGCCGACGCCGAGCTTGCCGGCGGCAATGGTCCGGCCATCGTGGTCACAGCCAGCAGCAACTGGCACGCGGGCATTGTCGGCCTGCTTGCCTCGCGGCTCAAGGACCATGCGCGCCGGCCCGCATTTGCCATCGCCTTCAACGCCAACGGTGTCGGTACCGGTTCAGGCCGTTCAGTGTCTGGCTTCGACCTCGGCCGGCTGGTGCGCGAGGCTGCCGATGCCGGGCTGATCCTCAAGGGTGGCGGCCACGGAATGGCGGCCGGCATCACTGTCGAGCGGGCCAAGCTCGGCGAACTCAGGGCTTTCTTCGAAGAGCGCGCGGCGGTGGACGTGTTCCGCCTGCAAGGCGAGGAGAGCTTGGCGATCGACGGTGCGCTTGCCGCCGAGGGCGCGACGCTCGCGCTGCTCGATGCACTTGAGAGGGCAGGGCCGTTCGGCGCAGGGCATGTCGCGCCGGTGTTCGCGCTGCCGCGCCACCGGCTTGTCGATGCGCGGGCGGTCGGCACCAACCACATCCGCGCCGACCTGCAGTCGGAAAGCGGCGGCCGCATCCAGGCGATCGCCTTTCGCGCCGTCGATACCGCGCTCGGCGAATTCCTGTTCAAGAACAGGGGTAAGCCGGTGCATGTAGCCGGCTCGCTGTCGGGCAACCACTGGAACGGCAACCGCACGGTGCAATTCCGTATCGTCGACGCGGCGCTTGCCTGAGAAGCTCGCTGTCCGCTCTGCCTAAGCGAGGACGGTCTGCAGCCGGGTCAGGTCGCCGATCTGCGCCATCGTTGCCTGGTAGCCGATACGAATTGCTTCGTCGGCGCGGTGGAATTCGGTCAGGCCGATATGGCTGAGCTTCGGCTGCAGCGATATGTCCGGCGGGTCGCCGGCCAGCCTGGCGCGCGAAATGCGGTCCTGGATGATGTTGAAGGCCTCTACCATGACGCCGGTGATGCCGAGCCGCGTCTCGCGCGACTGGCGTTCGGGATCGGCGTGGCCGGCCCGCGGCGCGTCTTTCTCGATGACCAGCTCGCCGGCGCTGTGCTTGATCACCGCGGCGCGGCCGAACAGATCGTAGTGAAGGTTCACCGCGACCACGAGCGGCTGCTCGTAGGCACGGCAGACCGAGACCGGCACCGGATTGACCAGGGCGCCGTCAACCAGCACACGCCCATTGCAGGCGACCGGCTCGAACACGCCGGGCAGCGCGTAGGAGGCGCGCATGGCGGTGCTCAACGAGCCGCTCGACAGCCATATCTCATGGCCGGTGCGGATTTCCGAAGCGACGCAGACGAACGGTTTTGGCAGGTCCTCGAAGCGGATGCCGGCTATGTGCTCGCGCAGCCGCGCATCGAGCTTCATGCCACCGAACAGGCCGCTGCCGCGTAGATTGAGGTCGAGAAGGCCAAAAATGCGCCGCCTGGTCAGGCTGCGGGCGAATTCTTCCAACTCGTCGAGCTTGCCGGCAACATAGCAGCCGCCGACCAGCGCGCCGATCGAGGTGCCGGCGATCATCGACACTTCGATGCCGGCTTCGTCAAGCGCGCGCAGCACGCCGATATGCGCCCAGCCGCGCGCACAGCCGCCGCCCAATGCCAGCGAAATCGCTGTTTTGCCCGGAGATTTGGTTTCGGATGCGCCCGCGGCCGAGGAGAGGCCATTCGCCTCCCGAACGTCAGGTCTGTTGCGCAATGACGCCCACTCGAGCATCACAATCTCCCTTGTCCCACGGTCATCCTACAGGCGGGCCGTATCGAAATCATGAATACACGTGGCTGAAGTGCTGCGAATGGTTCATATTGATGGTGTATTGGGCTTTCGATAGGTTTTTTCCGCATCGAACAGCGGCTTGCTGCCGTCGCTGGCAAGCGTCCCTTTGCCATCGCTCAGCCCCACCGTCCGATAAAAGCATGAACGTCGGCCGGTGTGACAAGTTGCTTCATAACCCAGCACTTTGACGCGCAACCATATCGCGTCCTGGTCACAATCCGTGAGCATCTCGACGACCTGCTGGACATTGCCCGAGGTTTCGCCCTTCTTCCACAGCGCGTTGCGCGAACGCGACCAGTAGTGCGCGATGCCGGTCTCGAGCGTCAGCGCCAGCGCCGCGGCATTCATATGCGCGACCATCAGCAGCATGCCGTCTTCGGCATCGGTGACCACGGCGGTGACGAGGCCGCCGGCATCGAAGCGCGGCGAAAGGACCGTGCCTTCCTCAAGCGCCTTCTTGTCTGAGGGAGCTTTCGGGAATTCCAATGCCGACATTCGCCGGTCCTTATTTAACGAAGGTGGGGCGGGTCTGATCAGTTCCGCCGCCGCGCACCATGGTGACGAAGCGGACCTGCTCTTCGGGTGTATCCTTGAAGGCGCCGGTGAAGGTCGAGGTCAGCGTGGTGGAGCCCTGTTTGCGGATACCGCGCATGGCCATGCACATATGCTCGGCCTCGAGCATGACGGCGACGCCGCGCGGATTGAGGACGTCCTGGATGACGCCGGCAATCTGCGCCGTCATCGCTTCCTGGGTCTGCAGGCGATGGGCGAAGATGTCGACGACGCGGGCGATCTTGGACAGGCCGACAACCTTGCCGTCAGGCAGATAGCCGACATGCGCCTTGCCGATGATCGGCACCATGTGATGCTCGCAATGCGAGTGGAAGGATATGTCCTTGACGAGGACGAGGTCGTCATAGCCGGCGACTTCCTCGAAGGTGCGGCCAAGTTCCTCGGCTGGGCACATATCATAACCGTTGAACATTTCGCGGAATGCCTTGGTGACGCGCTTCGGCGTGTCGATCAGGCCCTCCCGGTCAGGGTTGTCGCCGGTCCAGCGCAGCAAGATGCGCACAGCGGCTTCGACTTCGGCCTCGCTCGGCCGGTCGGTGACCGGCTTTTCCATATAGGCGGACCGCGGCATGAGTTTCTTGATAACGGCGTCCATAAAGGCGTCTCCCGTAGTTCCTCTCTCAGGAGGAACGAGTTGAACGGACCACGACCTTTCGGGTGTCAGAAACTCGCCCGGTTTCCAGCCCGTAAGTGGCGTGAACAGAATTGGGCACGACGAGGTTTGTGGTCGCCTTGTCGATACCCGACTACCGCCATTATATATGTTCGTGCCGAGCGAAAGGAAGACGCCAGAGCGGCAATGACTGTTCACTGGGCGGCGACGGATTGGAAAAATATGATCGACGATGTCTACAATGCGAAAATTCTGGGTTTTGCTGGAAACATCGCACGGATCGGCCGGCTCGACCGCCCCGACGCAACCGCACGAGCACATTCCAAGCTGTGCGGCTCGACGGTGACCGTCGATCTGAAAATGGATCATGGCGTCGTCACCGATTTCGCGCATGACGTGAAGGCCTGTGCGCTTGGCCAGGCGTCCTCTTCCATCATGGCGCAGCATGTCGTCGGCGCCAGCGCCGAAGAATTGCGCTGCGTGCGCGAGACGATGCTGAAGATGCTGAAGGAAAATGGCCCGCCGCCCGAAGGCCGCTTCGCCGACCTGAAATACTTGGAACCGGTGCGCGACTATAAGGCGCGCCACGCCTCGACCATGCTGACGTTCGACGCAGTGGTCGACGCCATCGGCCAGATCGAAAAGAAGCGGGCGGAACAGGCGGCTTAAGCCTCGGCAAGGAAACGCCGGCTTTCGGCGAATTCCGCCCGGACCCAGTCGGCAAAAGCTCTGGCCGGCTCTGAAAGGTCATTCAGCCTTCTGGCCACCAGCCAATAGGCGCCGGACGCGACGTCGATGTCGAAAGGCTTGATCAGTGCGCCGGACGCAAGTTCTTCGCCGATCTGCAGAAGATCGCCCAGCGCGACACCATGTCCAAGCAAGGCTGCCTGCTTCGAAAGCGAAGCATCCGCCAGCATCGGGCCGCGCGCAGGCACGGCCTCAGCCGTCACGCCGGCCGCTTCGAACCAGCGCGCCCAAGCCTGACGGTTTTCTTCGTGCAGCAACGTGTAGCGACCAAGGTCGATCGGTTTTTCCAGAGCTGGGCCGGATGCGAGAAGCGCCGGCGACAGGACTGGTGAATCGATGACCGCGGCAAGCTGTTCGGCTTCGCTGCGTGGCCATGAGGTGGCGTGCGCACTGAAGCGTAGGGCAAGTTCGGGCTGATCGCTGCGAAACTCTATCAACCTCGGGTCGACCTCAAGGAAAACGTCGATATCGGGTCGCAACTCGCGAAAGCGGTTGAGCCGCGGCACCAGCCATTCGGATGCAAGCGATGGTTCGACGCTGACACGGACCACGGACTGCGTCTGGGCCGCCGTCAATTCCGAAAGCAGCCTGTCGATGCCCTCGAAACTTCTGACCAACTGGTCGAGCAGCCGCCGGCCGGTGTCGGTCAACTCGACGCGGCGATGATGGCGGAAGAACAAAGGTTGGCGCAGGAAGGCTTCGAGCTCGCGGATCTGGCGGCTGATCGCCGCCTGCGAGACATAAAGCTCCTCGGCCGCACGGCTGAAGCTGAGGTGACGACCGGCTGCTTCGAAGCTTCTAAGCGCCGTCAGGGGGAGGTGTCCGCGCTTCATTCGCATAACTCAGAGTTATCTGACGTGGACGTTATACTCGTTTGAAGGGCAAGGCCAGCGGCGCTCTAATCGGCGCTCAAGGAGTGCTGCCATGATCCAGTTTCTCAACGTTCTGGGCGATGTCGTGCGGATCGTGACGTTTCAATGCCATGACGAGAAACCGCATAGGGATTGGTGCGAGGAGAGGCCGCCGACCAGCGTCGCCGTATCCGGAAGCCGACGCCCGACCGCTACCCGGCTCGCCGTGCCAAGCCATGACGGGTTGCCGGAACGGCATTGCGTTCCTGGCCCGATGCGCACATCTATCGTGTTGAAAAACGTGATGTGGAGACTGCGGTGGTTGGCCAACATCGGCATGCGCACGGCGCCAGGCCGATTCGACAAGGACGCAACTGGCCCGGCCCGTGGCGCAAGACGCCGGGCCGCCTCCTCGGCACGTCGCTCGTCCGCTTCTACCAGCTGACGCTGTCAGGCTTCGTCGGCAATTCCTGCCGGCATCTGCCGACCTGTTCCGAATACGCACATGAGGCGATCGCCCGCCACGGGCTGTGGGCCGGTGGCTGGATGGGGGTTTTCCGGGTGCTGCGCTGCGGACCGTTCGGAACGCACGGCATCGACCCCGTACCGGAAATCCTGGCTGATCGTTACCGTTGGTTCACGCCATGGCGGTACTGGCGGATCGGGAAAAAACGTGGCGACCTGGACAGTTGACCGCAACTGTTCGGTGAACAACCGGACCGCTTTTACGATCTGGTAGGGTTAACCGCAGCTTGCGCGGACATAGCGCATTTAAGACAAAATCGAGACAAGACGCCTCGCTAAGCCGCTCCTGACACCCTTCAGGAGAGATTGCCAAATGCGCCGGATAGATCGTCTTCCTTTCGTTTTCGCCGTGGTTCTCTATGTCCTGGCGTGGCTGTTGGGTTTTCCGATCCGTGCGCAATCGGCGCCGCTCGGGGACGTCGAATGCACGCTGATCGTCGACGCCGCAGGCGGCGAGACGCTGTATCGCGAAGGGACCTGCGATCAGCGCGTCAGCCCCGCCTCCACGTTCAAGGTTCCGCTGGCGCTGATCGGCTACGATGCTGGAATCCTGAGCGACGAGCACGCGCCAAGCTGGGAGTACAAGGCAGAGTTCAATGCGCCGAAACGGGACCGCAAGACCGTCGACCCGACGATCTGGGAAAGGGATTCGGTCATATGGTTCTCACGCGAGATTACGCGCCGGCTCGGCAGCAAACAATTTGCCGGCTATGTGTCGAAATTCGAGTATGGCAACACGGACGTTTCCGGAACTCCCGGCAAGAATGACGGCCTCACCCATTCCTGGGTGAATTCTTCGCTCGAGATATCGCCGGTCGAGCAGGTCGATTTCCTGCGCAAGCTGCTGGCGCGGAATCTGCCGGTCTCGGACAAGGCCCATGCGATGACCAATGCGATTGTCCCGACCTTCCGGGCGGGCGGCTGGACGGTGCAGGGCAAGACCGGGACGACCAGGTTTGGCGACGATGCCGACAAGCGCTCGCTTGGCTGGTTTGTTGGCTGGGCGCAGAAGGATGCTCGCAAGATCGTCTTTGCCCGCCTCGTAGTCGATACGAAACGTTCCGACACGCCGAAGGGGCTCAAGACGCGGGCGATGTTCCTGAAAGAGCTGTCGAATCTCCTCGGGTGACCTAAATCCGGCTTTACGGCGCCGAAAACTGCCCATAAAAGACCGCTCGCCGCCGGACGCATCCGGCTCTTACTTGATGTAAGTCGCAACCCCAAAATCGCTACGCAGTTTTGGGCGACGTGCATTTTACCACCCGCGCTCGTTTGCGGGACTGGATAGGAGAACTTCATGCTGAATTCCGTTTCCCTGACATTTCCCGATGGCTCCGTCCGCGACTACGACGCGGCGATGACCGGCGCCGGCCTGGCGGAATCGATCTCGAAGTCGCTGGCCAAGAAGGCCGTTGCCTATTCGATCGACGGCACGCTGCGCGATCTTTCCGACCCGATCGGCAAGCCGGGCAAGGTCGAGATCATCACTCGCGAGGACCCGCGCGCGCTGGAGCTCATCCGTCACGATGCAGCCCATGTGCTGGCCGAAGCCGTGCAGGAACTTTGGCCGGGTACGCAGGTGACCATCGGGCCGGTGATCGAGAACGGATTCTACTACGATTTTGCCCGCAACGAGCCGTTCACGCCCGACGATTTCCCGGTGATCGAGAAGAAAATGCGCGAGATCATTGCGCGCAACAAGCCGTTCACCAAAGAGGTATGGTCGCGTGAAAAGGCGAAAAGGATCTTTGCCGACAAGGGCGAGCGCTACAAGCTGGAGCTGATCGACGCCATTCCCGAGGATCAGGATCTCAAGATCTATGCGCAGGGCGACTGGTTCGACCTTTGCCGCGGCCCGCATATGGCCTCGACCGGCCAGATCGGCAACGCCTTCAAGCTGATGAAGGTCGCCGGCGCCTATTGGCGCGGCGATTCGAACAACCCGATGCTGACGCGCATCTACGGCACGGCCTGGGCCGATCAGGCGCAGCTCGAAGCCTATCAGACGATGCTGGAGGAGGCCGAGAAGCGCGACCACAGGAAGCTCGGCCGTGAGATGGACCTGTTCCACTTCCAGGAGGAGGGGCCGGGCGTCGTGTTCTGGCACGCCAAAGGCTGGAGGATGTTCCAGAACCTGGTCAATTACATGCGTCGCCGCCTCGACGAGCAGGGCTATCAGGAGGTCAACGCGCCGCAGGTGCTCGACAAGAGCCTGTGGGAGACATCAGGCCACTGGGGCTGGTACCGGGACAACATGTTCAAGGTGACGGTTGCTGGCGACGACACCGACGACGACCGGGTGTTTGCGCTGAAGCCGATGAACTGCCCCGGCCACGTGCAAATCTTCAAGCACGGGCTGAAGTCCTACCGCGATCTGCCGGTAAAACTTGCGGAATTCGGCAATGTGCATCGCTATGAGCCGTCCGGCGCGCTGCACGGGCTGATGCGCGTGCGCGGCTTTACCCAGGACGATGCCCACATCTTCTGCACCGAGGAACAGCTCGCCGACGAGTGCATCAAGATCAACGATCTGATCCTCTCGACCTATGCGGATTTCGGCTTCGACGAAATCACCGTCAAGCTGGCGACCCGCCCCGAAAAACGGGTCGGCACCGACGCGATGTGGGATCATGCTGAGGGCGTGCTGCAGGACGTGCTCGACAAGATCGCGGCGCGGTCGGGCAACCGGATCAAGACGGGCGTCAATCCGGGTGAGGGCACGTTCTACGGGCCGAAGTTCGAATATGTGCTGAAGGACGCCATCGGCCGCGACTGGCAATGCGGCACCACGCAGGTTGACTTCAACCTGCCGGAACGGTTCGGTGCCTTCTATATCGGCTCCGATTCGGAAAAGAAGCAGCCGGTGATGGTGCATCGTGCCATCTGCGGCTCGATGGAGCGGTTTCTGGGCATCCTGATCGAGAATTATTCCGGCCATTTCCCGCTCTGGTTCGCGCCGCTGCAGGTGGTGGTGGCGACGATTACTTCCGATGCCGACGATTACGCGCGAAACGTCGTCGCGCAGTTGAAGGCGGCCGGGCTGATCGCCGAGACCGACCTGCGCAACGAGAAGATCAACTACAAGGTCCGGGAGCATTCGCTGGCCAAGGTCCCGGTCATCCTCGTCTGTGGCAAGCGCGAGGCCGAGGAAGAAACGGTCAATATCCGCCGTCTCGGTTCGCGCGACCAGGAATCGCTTGGTCTCGCAACTGCCGTGAAGCTGCTTGCCGACGAGGCGGTGACACCCGACCGCAAGCGCCGCGCGGCCTGAACCAGCCGACCTGCAATGAATGGCGGTGGAGCGATCCACCGCCATTTTCATATGACTGTTGCGCCGCGCCTATCCGGCAAATCGATCGACGTGCGCTTCGGTCAGGTGCTGAATGAGACGAATTGCTCGAGCGGCTTTACCGGGCTGTCGTCGATCCGGCTCTGGTCGTATGGCGTGGCCACGCGCAGTTGCTGGCGCGACGCATGCGCAAGGCAGCTTAGAGGGCGCGGCTTAGTCGGCGCCTTCCTCGGAATCGATGGCCGAAGCCTCTGTGGCCAGAACCTCGATGTCCTGGTTGTGCCCAGCCACCACCGTAAAATCCTTCTGGTAGATGCGGTCGCGGTTCTTGGCGATGATGGTATAGTCGCCCTCGGCCAGCACCATCGAGGCAAAGGCACCGACGGTTTCCTTGATCGGATCGCCGGATTCGTTCAGCAGCGACCAGGAGGTGTCGGCGATCGCCTCGCCGCCCGGTTCGCGCACCAGCTTCATGGTCATCTCGGCCGCACGGTGCTCGACGGTCGCTTCGGTGAGCTTGCCGGCCTCGACGCGGATGTCGGAGCGGATGACCGCGTTCACCGCACCATAGGTCGACACAACGTGGTAGGTGCCGGCATTGAGCCGCACGACGCTGTTCGGCTCGACATCGGGTATGATCAGGGCGCGATCGCCGTCGGCCGCGGCGTGGCTCTCATAGATCGAGAAGCGCAGCTTCTTCGGTGGTATGCGTACCCCGCCGGACAGCACGGCATCAAGCTTGAGGCCGCCTGCATCGAGCACGAGGCTCTCGCGCTTGGCTTCCTTGCCGACGGTGATGCGCTTGGTGGCGCCGGCCCGCCCGTAGGAGGCGTGGACCAGATACGAACCCGGCTCGAGCTGGAACACGGCGGTACCGCCATGAGCCGAGGCGACCATCGGCAGCTTGCCGTCGCTGGCCGATTCGGGCTTGAAGACGCGCCAGACGATGCCGCGCGTGATGTCGGCGCCCTTGTCGGTCAATTGCGCTGACAGCGTGATTGCCCCGCTGCTCCCCAACGCCAGCGATGTCTCGCTTTTCGGAGGCGCATAGCCCGAAATTCCGGGAAGTTTCAGCTCGCCGAGGCCGTCCACATCCTGGGCGACGGCGAGCGAAACCGGCACCATCAACAGTGCGGCAGCGAGCCATATCAGGAAAAGACGCAATGTCCCCTCAAACATGCCTTGCGTTGAAGCCCAAGGCGGTGGCAATTTCAAGGCTTAAGAGTCCGGTCGGCTTCTGCTACAGGGCTCTTTGTCCGGCGCGCTGCGCCAATGCCCAAGCCGCCCGATGTCCCGATGGTGCGCTTCAGCTCAAATTCCAGGAGACTTGCGCCCATGGCGTCGCCAATCATCGATTTTCTGCTGACCCGAAATTCCGCGCCGATCCCAGATTTGAAAGAGCCGGCACCGGGCGATACCGAGATCGCGACGATGATCGCCGCCGCCTCGCGGGTGCCGGACCACGGCCGGCTGGAGCCCTGGCGTTTCATCCTCTATCGCGGCGAGTCTCGCATCGAGATCGGCAAGAAGCTGGCGGCACTTGCCGAGCAGCGCGAAGGACCGCTGCCGGAAGGCCGTCGCAACCAGGAATTGGCGCGCTTTTCGCGGGCGCCGCTGGTTATCGGCGTGATCTCGATCCCCAGGGAAAATCCAAAGATCCCGCAATGGGAGATGTTCCTGTCCGGCGGCATGGCCGCGATGAACCTGATGCTCGCTGCCAATGCGCTGGGCTACGGCACCAACATGATCAGCAACTGGTATTCCGACGTGCCCGAGGGCAGGGCGATCCTCGGCCTGGCGCCACATGAGCGGGTCGTAGGCTTCGTCCACATCGGCTCCTACCAGGGGCCGGCACCGGAGCGGCCACGGCCCGATCCGGCAAAGCTCTATGCCGATTATTCGGGGCCGTGGGTGGGATAATTTCGGCGCGGAACAGACCTAAGCGCCAAGCCCAGCTACCCTGGCCCGCGCCAGGAGCCGCTCGGCGAGCTTGAGATGCGGCCGGTCGTACATCTTGCCGTCGATGCCGACGACGCCGGGGTTTCCCGCCGCCTTAAATGCCTCGACGATCGCCAGGGCGCTTGTCACCGCTTGCGCCGAAGGCGTGAAGGCGGCGTTGATGGCCGGCACCTGCGCCGGATGGATCGCCATCTTGCCGGTGAAACCGTCGCGCTCGGCCTCTGCGCATTCGGCCTCGAAGCCCGCCATGTCGCGAAAGTCCGGAAAGACGGTGTCGATTGCCGCGACTTCCGCGGCACTTGCGGCAAGCATGGTCACGGTGCGGGCGAGGCGGAACACATCCGTGTAGCGGCCATTCGCGTCGCGCGTCGCGCGCGCGCCGATCGCCGCCGACAAATCTTCCGCCCCCCAGGTGACGCCGACAAGCCGCGCGCTTGCACGGGCGTAGGTCGCTGCGGCCAAGACCCCTGCGGCCGTTTCTGTGATGATCGGCAGGATCTTTATAGCTCCATCGGGCAGGCCGCTTTCAGCTTCGTGCACCCTGAGCTTGGCCGAGAGATGCTGGACATCCAGTCCGCTGTTCGACTTAGGCAGCATGATGCCGTCTGGTTTTGCCGGCACGAGCGCCGCCAGATCGTCGTCGGTCAGTCCGGTCGAAAGATCGTTGACGCGCACATAGATCGCGGAGCTGGTTTGGTGCCTGTGCCCGGCGATGAAACGCGCCGCTGTGTCGCGCGCCAGCCCCTTGTTCTGCGGGGCAATCGAATCCTCGAGATCGACGATGACCACGTCGGCACTCACGCCAAAGCCCTTTTCCAGCTTCTTTTCCGAATCGCCGGGGACGAAGAGCAAAGAACGCATCGGCTATGCCTTTTTCATCATCATGGCTTGCCTCGTGCATTTGGCAACCAGCACGTCGTTCTGGTTATAGGCGCGATGCTCGAACTCGACGATACCGCGGTCCGGTTTGGACCTGGAATCGCGCACCGAAACCACCGTGGTCTCGACGCGAATGGTGTCGCCGTGGAAGACGGGGTGCGGAAACACTGTCTCCTTCATGCCGAGATTGGCGATGGTGGTGCCGACGGTGATGTCGTTGACTGAAATGCCGATCATCAGGCCCAGCGTGAACAGCGAATTGACCAGCGGCTTGCCCCATTCGCTCTTGGCGGCGAAATCGAAATCGATGTGCAGCGGCTGCGGGTTCAGCGTCATCACCGAAAACAGCATATTGTCGCTTTCGGTCACGGTCTTGCGCAGCGTGTGCTTGAACACTTGGCCGACAGCGAACTCCTCAAGATAAAGCCCGGCCATGGTCGATCTCCTCTGCTGCCTAAGGGTTGATAGGCGTTGCATACCGGGCTCGCAAGCCAGTTAACGAACATGGTGAACCGTTCGTAAACCATTTGTGCCTACGGTCGCGACAGGGGCCAGAAGCGTTCTGGCAAAGGGCGTAAGCAGGCGACATGGTCGTTTCGCATTTCCTGAAATGGATCCACACGGCGAAGGTGTCGGAGCGCGTTGCAGCGGCAAGCGCACTTGCTCGCGCCTATGTCGATTCGGACCTGCCTTTCGAGGACCGCTGCGCTGCTGAGGCGGCGCTGACATTGCTGCTCGATGACGCATCGTCGAAGGTGCGACTGGCGATCGCCGACCCGCTTTCCATGAGCCATCATGCGCCGCCGCAGATCGTCAGCGCGCTGGCCTCGGACCAGCCGGAAGTCGCAGCCCTGGTGCTGGCGCGGTCGCCACTGCTTACTGATGCCGACCTGATCGATCGGGTTGCCGGCGGCCAGAAAGCGACGCAGAAGGTGATCGCCGACCGGCCGCGGGTGTCGATGTCGGTTGCGGCGGCGATCGCCGAGATCGGCGAGCCGGAGGCCTGCACCACGTTGCTCGCCAACAGCGGCGCCGACATCGCATCGATCAGCTTTCGGCGCATGGCCGAGCGGCACGGCCATCTGCCTCTGGTGCGCGAGGCGCTGATTGCCGACGCGCGCCTGCCCGCCGATTGTCGGCATTTGCTGCTGGTCAAAGTGGGCGAGACGCTCAAGGGCTCGCCGCTGGTGCTGGGGCTGATGGGCGCCGCAAGAGCCGAGCGCGTCACGCGCGATGCCTGCGTCAAGGCTTCCGTGACATTGATCGAAGGCACGCGTGCCGAGGAACATACAGCGCTTGTCGAACATCTGCGTCTGCGCGGTGACCTGACCGCAAGCTTCGTCATCCGCACCATCGCGCACGGCAAGGTCGACTTCTTTGGTTCGGCCCTGGTCGCGCTCAGCCAGCAATCCGAACAACGGGTGAGAGCACTGCTGGCCGGCGGCCATGACGTGGCGCTGCAGGCACTGTTCCGCAGTGCCGGGCTTGCCGCCGCCACCCACGCCATCATCCTGCGCGCGCTGAAGGTCTGGCGCGAGGTCGCCAATGGCAAACGCCTCGCCGGCGTGCAGGAAGTCAGCTGGCTGATGCTGAAGGAATTGGGCGGGCAGTCCGCCGCGGGCGATCTCGCCGGGCTGATCAAGTCGATCCATCTCGACGCGTTGCGCGAGAACGCGCGCGGGCACGCGCTGGCGATCGCGGCTGCCTAAAGCAATTCCAGGAAAACTGTGAAGCGGTTTTCCGTCCGGAATTGCTTTAGAACAAAGGAAAGAGCGGTTCGGCGTTTCCGTGAACGCTGAACCGTTCCAGGCCTCGTCCTTCGCGAAAATATCCGGGTAGCAACAACCGCCGTCTGTGGCTCACCTGGCAGAAGACGCTCAGATATCCAGCACTTCCGTCTCGGCGAATTCCGCGCGTTCCTGGATGAAGCGGAAACGGGCCTCGGGCTTGGTGCCCATCAGTGCGTCGACAGCATCCTTGGTCGCCGCCTCGGCGTCGATCACATCGACCCTGAGCAGCGTGCGCTTTCTCGGGTCCATGGTGGTTTCCTTGAGCTGGGCGGCCATCATTTCGCCCAGCCCCTTGAAGCGGCCGATCTCGACCTTGCCGCGCCCGGTGAATTCGGTGCGCAGGAGTTCGTCCTTATGCGCGTCGTTGCGGGCATAGCCGACCTTGCCGCCTTGGCGGATCGAATAAAGCGGCGGGACCGCCAGGTAGAGATGGCCGCCGCGGACCAGGTTTGGCATCTCCTGGTAGAAAAAGGTGATCAGCAGCGAGGCGATATGGGCGCCGTCGACATCGGCATCGGTCATGATGATGACCCGGTCGTAACGCAGGTCCTCGTCGCGGTATTTCGAGCGCGTGCCGCAGCCCAAGGCCTGGATCAGGTCGGATATCTGCTGGTTGCCGGCAAGCTTGTCGCTGCCGGCATTGGCGACGTTGAGGATCTTGCCGCGCAGCGGCAGCACCGCCTGGCTGGCGCGGTCGCGCGCCTGCTTTGCCGAACCGCCGGCCGAATCGCCCTCGACGATAAAGAGCTCGGCGCCGGCGGCGGCATTCTGCGTGCAGTCGGCGAGCTTGCCGGGCAGGCGCAGTTTGCGCACTGCGCTCTTGCGCGACACTTCCTTTTCCTGGCGGCGGCGCACCCGTTCGTCGGCGCGCGCGATCACCCATTCGAGCAGTTTCGAGGCCTCCTGCGGATTGTCCGCCAGCCAGTGGTCGAACGGGTCGCGGATGGCGCTTTCGACGATGCGGATCGCCTCGATCGTCGCCAGCCTGTCCTTGGTCTGGCCGACGAATTCCGGTTCGCGGATGAACACCGACAGCATGCCCGCCGCCGAGATCATCACATCCTCGGAAGTGACGATCGAGGCGCGCTTGTTGCCGACCAGATCGGCGTAGGCGCGCAAGCCGCGCGTCAGGACGTTGCGGAACCCAGCCTCATGCGTGCCGCCCTCCGCGGTCGGGATGGTATTGCAATAGGAATTGATAAAACCGTCGCCGCCGAACCAGGTCACGGCCCATTCGAGCGAACCGTGACCGCCCTGCTTCTCGCTCTTGCCGGCGAACATTTCACGGGTGACCTGGAATTCGTCGCCGAGCGAGGCTTTCAGATAATCCTTGAGGCCGCCCGGAAAATGGAATTCGGCCTTGGCCGGCGTCGTGTCCTTTTCCCTGATCAGCGAGGGATCGCAGGTCCAGCGGATTTCGACACCGCCGAACAGATAAGCCTTTGACCGCGCCATGCGGTAGAGCCGCGCCGGCTCGAACGCCGCGCCCTTGCCGAAAATCTGCTCGTCTGGATGGAAGCGAATCTTCGTGCCGCGCCGGTTGTGCACCTCGCCGAGCTGCTCAAGGCCGGTCACCGGAACGCCTCGTGAGAAGCGCTGGCGATAGAGCTTGCGCCCAATCGCGACCTCGACCTCGAGATGGTCGGACAGCGCGTTGACGACCGAAACGCCGACACCGTGCAGGCCGCCGGACGTCTCGTAAACCTTACTGTCGAACTTGCCGCCTGAATGCAGCGTCGTCATGATGAGTTCGAGCGCCGGCTTCTTGAATTTCGGGTGCGGATCGACCGGAATGCCGCGGCCGTTGTCGGTGACTGACAGGTATCCGTCGGCGGAAAGCTCGACATCGATGAAGGTCGCATGGCCGGCGACCGCCTCGTCCATCGAATTGTCGATGACCTCGGCAAACAGATGGTGCATCGCCTTGTCGTCGGTGCCGCCAATGTACATGCCCGGGCGGCGGCGCACCGGCTCCAGCCCCTCCAGCACCTCGATGTCGGCGGCACTGTAACTCTCGCTGGCGTCGCGGGGCGCCGGCCGCTTCGCCGCCTGCACCAGCGGATCGGCCGGGCGCGCGGCGGCGCGAGCAGGCTGAGGCTGCTTGTCCAATTTGGCGAAAAGATCGTTGTTGTCGTCCATGCCGGTCCTGGATTCCGATGCTGCGAATCACCACCCGATACTGCCACGCTTTTCGCGGGCAGGCGACGGAGGTTCCTGTTACGTTCGAGGATAGAGCCTCTTACTGCAAAACCATTCGACAGCCAAGCGGCGGAAATGGGGTCGAAGCTTGGAGCATCGACGTTTTGTAAACCCTGTCCGAAGGTTACGCCGGAAGATTGGCTAAAAAGCGGTATTTGCGGACTGTCGCTGACCTAGAATGCAGCGGAACGCTCAAGAGGCTGTCGCTTAAGCATGTTGGATTACAGTTCGCTCCTGCTCGCGGCGGCGCTGTCGGGCACGTGCCTCAGCATCACCATGTTTGCGATCTGGTTCAGCGCGCCACAGGCACGCTTTGTGCTGACGGTGGCGTGTGGCATTCTCGTGCTCGTCGCACATGTGGTGTTGTTCTGGCATTACACGAGGGATCCAAGCCTCTGGCTTTGCCAGATCGTGCTTGCGCCTCTCAGCCTCGGTTTCCTGATTATCTGCCTGTCGGCCATGCAATATCTCGGCATAGGCGATTACAGGCGCGCCATCTTGCCGACCTTGGTTGCGATGGCTGTTTGCGCGGGCGCGACGTATCTCGGGTTTGATGGTGTCGGCTTCATCGTCACCTACGCGACGGTAACGGCGCTGCTCTCGCTCATCGGGGCGATGTTCTGGATTGAGGGTGGTCACGATCGACGGATATTGCTGGTCGTCTCGTTCCTGAGCGGCGTCTGTGCGCTGTCGTTCGGACTTTGCGGCGCGGTCCTGCTGGTCAAGGGGCAATGGGTGCTGGGTGTTGCGCCCGACAATTGGGCCGAGCGGGTGAATTCCGTCGTAGCCGTCGCCTGCATGACCGGGCTCGGCGCATTGACGCTCTCCCTGCACCATTTGCAGGCGCAGATCGAATTGAAGGCCGAGACGATGACCGATCCATTGACCGGGCTGATGAACCGGCGGGCGTTGACGGCACTCTATGGCGAGCGGGTCTTCGGTCCGTTCATGTCCGTCGCCATGTTCGACCTCGACCATTTCAAGAGGACGAACGACGTTTTCGGTCATCCGGTCGGCGACCAGGTTCTGCGCCGCTTTGCCGCCGTCATCAGGAAATACGCCAGGACCGGCGTCGACGCGTTCCGGTTGGGCGGCGAGGAGTTCGTGCTCGTCATGTCGCGGATGACGGAAGAGAAGGCTTATGACATTGCGAGCAAGATCAGCGTCGCCTTCGGCACGGAAGTCGTGGCCACACAACTTGGTCCGTTGCGAAGCACAGTCAGCGGCGGCATCGGCTTTGGCGGAACAAACGGCACCGGTCTCGACGATGTGCTGGCCGAAGCCGACGCAGCACTCTATGCGGCAAAGCGCGCCGGGCGAAATCGCGTCGTCGTTCGGGACCGGGCGAGCAAGGCCGACGGGCCGGCCTTGCGTTCTGCCTGATTGGGGTTTCTAGCTTCTTGTTAGACCTATGATCTTGTCGGAAAACCGGATTCCACTTTCGGAATCATGATCTATTCCGCCGCACCCAGATATTCCGACAGCGGCGGGCAGGAGCAGACCAGGTTGCGGTCGCCGGCGACATTGTCGATGCGTGACACCGGCGGCCAGTACTTTGCTGCCGTATCGGCATCGCCGGCGGGGTAGGCCGCCTCCAGACGCGAATAGGGATGGGTCCATTGGCCGGCCAATGCCTCGGCGGCGGTGTGCGGAGCGTTGACCAGAGGATTGTCGGCCAACGGCCATTCGCCCTTCGCCACCTTGGCTGCCTCGCCGGCTATGGCGATCATGGCCTCGCAGAAACGATCCAACTCGCGCTTGGGCTCGGATTCGGTCGGCTCCACCATCAGCGTGCCAGCGACCGGGAACGACATGGTCGGCGCGTGGAAGCCATAGTCGATCAGCCGCTTGGCGATATCGTCGACGCTGATGCCGGCGCTGTCCTTGAGCACGCGGGTGTCGAGGATGCATTCATGCGCGACGCGTCCGTTGCGCCCCTTGTAAAGCAGGGGGAAATGCTCGCCAAGCCGCGTCGCCACATAGTTGGCGGAGATGATCGCCGTCTCGGTTGCCTGCTTCAGGCCGGAAGCGCCCATCATGCGAATATACATCCAGGTGATCGGCAGGATCGAGGCGCTGCCGAACGGTGCCGCCGCCACGGCATGGACCGAGCCTTCGGTGACGTGGCCGGGCAGATGCGGCTTCAGATGCGCCTTGACGCCGATCGGGCCGACGCCGGGGCCGCCGCCGCCATGCGGGATGCAGAAGGTCTTGTGCAGGTTCATGTGGCAGACATCGGCGCCGATATCGCCGGGACGGGCGAGGCCGACTAGCGCGTTGAGGTTGGCGCCGTCGAAATAGACCTGGCCGCCATGGCTGTGGACGAGGGCGCAGAGGTCGCGCGCGCCTTCCTCGAAGACGCCATGCGTCGAGGGATAGGTGAACATCAGCGCCGCGAGATTATGCGCATGCTCGGCCGCCTTGGCCTGCAGGTCGTCCATGTCGATATTGCCGTCCTCGGTGCAGCGCACGACGACGACGCTCATGCCGGCCATGGCCGCACTTGCCGGATTGGTGCCATGCGCCGAGGAGGGGATCAGGCAGACGGTGCGATAGCCTTCGCCACGTGACAGATGATAGCGGCGAATGGCGAGCAGCCCGGCATATTCGCCCTGGCTGCCGGCATTGGGCTGCAGGGTCACCGCGTCGAAGCCGGTGATCTCCGCCAACCAGCCTTCCAGCTCGTCGATCATGGCGCGATAGCCTATCGAATGGTTTGCCGGCGCGAAGGGATGCAGGTTGGCGACATCAGGCCAGCTCACTGGCATCATTTCGGCGGCGGCGTTGAGCTTCATGGTGCAGGAGCCGAGCGGGATCATGGCGCGGTCAAGCGCCAGGTCCTTGTCGGCCAGCCGGCGCAGGAAGCGCATCATGTCGGTTTCCGAGTGATTTTCGCGGAACACGGGCTGGGTGAGGAACTCCTTGCCGCGCGGTTTTCCTGGCATGGAACTGCCGGCGGCAACGCCGGCCTTGGCGCCGAAAAGTGCTGCGATCGCCTCCAGATCGGCTTCGGTGGAGGTCTCGTCGAAGCTGATGCCGACATGGTCGGCGTCGATGACGCGCAACAGGAGGCCCGTCTTTTCTGCGGCGGCGGCAATCGCGCCGGCTCTGCCCTTCACTTCCACAGCCACCGTGTCGAACCGGCTTTCGCCGACCACCGAAACGCCCGCTGCCTTGAGGCCGGCAGCCAGGCGGTTGGCCAGCGTGTGGACGCGGCCGGCAATCGCCTGCAGCCCGGCAGGGCCATGCCAGATCGCGTAGGCCGTCGCCATGTTGGCGAGCAGCGCCTGTGCGGTGCAGATGTTGGAGGTCGCCTTGTCGCGGCGGATATGCTGCTCGCGTGTCTGCAAAGCCAGGCGATAACCGGGACGGCCCTTGCTATCCGTCGACTGGCCAACGAGCCGGCCGGGCATCAGCCGCGTCAGCCTGTCGGAGACCGCGCAATAGGCGGCGTGCGGCCCGCCAAAGCCCATCGGCACGCCAAAACGCTGCATCGGGCCGACGGCGATGTCGGCGCCAAGCCTGGCCGGCGCATCGGTCAGCGTCAAGCCAAGCGGGTCGGCGATGAAGACGACCAGCGCGCCGGCGGCATGGGCCTTGTCGATGGCTGCCTTGTGATTGCCGTAGACGCCGAATGTATCGGGCCAGGAGACCAGCAGGGCGGCGGTGTTGTCGTCGATCACCTCGCCGTCCACCTCGATGCCGAGGGGCTCGGCGCGGGTGCGCACGACGTCCAGCGTCTGCGGGTGCGGCGTGCCGGCCAGTGCCACCTTGGTGCGCTTGTCGCGATGATGGCGCAGCGCAATGCCGACCGCTTCGGCCACCGCCGTCGCCTCGTCGAGCAGCGAGGCCGATGCCACCGGCAGGCCGGTCAATTCTGTCACCAGCGTCTGGAAGTTGAATAGCATTTCCAGCCGGCCCTGGCTGATCTCGGCCTGGTAAGGCGTGTAGGCGGTATACCAGGCCGGGTTCTCGAACAGGTTGCGCTGGATCACCGGCGGCACATGGACGCCATGATAGCCGGTGCCGATGAAGCTCTTCAGCACCGTGTTCCTTGCCATCGTCGCCGCGAGCTCGGTCAGCGCTTCCGCTTCGCTTGCGGGGGCGGGTAGGGCCAGCGGCCGGTCGAGCCGGATCGACTTCGGCACTGCCTGACTGATCAGGGTCTCGACCGAAGGAACGCCGATCGTCGCCAGCATGGCTCTGACGTCATGGAGGCCCGGGCCGATATGGCGAGCCGAGAAGGGGTAGGGTGCTGCGGTCATCTTCCTGGTCCTGCTATCAACCAATATGGGCTTTGTAAGCGGCTTCATCGAGGAGCTCGTCGAGCTGGCTCTCATTGGCCAGCTTCATCTTCCACAGCCAGCCGTCGCCGGTTGCCGCCGAATTGACGAGCGAAGGATCCGATGACAGCGAGGTGTTGGCCTCGGTGATCTCGCCGTCGACCGGTGCGTAGACGTCCGAAGCCGCCTTGACCGATTCGACCACCACGGCCGTATCGCCCTTGGCCAGCTTTTTCCCTGGCTCCGGCAGTTCAACAAATACGAGATCGCCGAGCTGCTCCTGCGCGTAATCGGTGATGCCGACGGTGGCGATGCCGCCCTCGACGCGCAGCCATTCGTGATCTTCGGTGAAATAGGTCTTTGCCATTGAAATCATCCTTTGCGGTAGCGATGGGGCGTGAAGGGCAAGGGGTGGATGTCGACCGGGATTTTCGTCCCGCGGACATCGGCGAACAGTTTTGCGCCGGATTTGGCAAGCGGTGTCTGGACGTAGCCCATGGCGACCGGATGACCGGCCGAGGGGCCGAAGCCGCCGGAGGTGACGTGGCCGGCAGGGTTGCCGTCGGCATCGAAAAGGGCAGCACCGGCGCGCACCGGCTGGCGGCCTTCCGGCTTCAGGCCGACGCGTTTTTGCGCCGGGCCGCGCTCCACGATGGCGCGCAGCGCATCGGCGCCGATGAAGGCGCCAGAGGCGCGAACCTCCTTGGGGATCGCCCACATCAGCCCGGCGCTGGCCGGATCGATCTCCGGCGTGATGTCCAGCCCGTGCAGGCACAGTCCGGCTTCAAGCCGCAGGCTGTCGCGGGCGGCAAGGCCGACCCACATCACCCGCTCGTCCTCGAGCAGCCTGGCGACGAGGTTTCTTGCATCCGCTTCCGGCAGGCCGATCTCGAAGCCGTCTTCGCCGGTATAGCCGGACCGGCTCATGAACCATTTTTCGCGCGGTTCGATGCCGTGCATGAACACGAGCGAACCGGTCTCGATGCCGGCGCGGGAAAGGGCAGCCCACGCTTCGGGGCCCTGGATGGCAAGGAAAACGCGGTCGAGTGCGTCCACCTTCACGCCGAAATCGCCCTCTGCTTCGAAATTTTTGGCCAATGCGCGCAGATGCTTTTCGTCGGCGGCGGCATTGCCGGCATTGGCGACCATCATGAAGCGCTCGGCGCCAAGCCTGGTGACGATCAGATCGTCCAGAATGCCGGCGGCCTCGTTAAGGAAGAACGTATATTTGGACAGGGAAACCTCAAGCGCGCCGGCATCGAACGGGCAGGCGCGGTTCAGAAGCGCTGCTGCCCCCCGACCGCTGATTTCGAACAGCTTCATGTGCGAGATGTCGAACAGGCCGGCATGCTCGCGGCTGTGCAGATGCTCTTTCATCACACCGGCCGGATAGGTCAGCGGCATCGACCAGCCGGCGAAGGCGCCAAAGCGCGCACCGGCTGCCACATGCAGATCTTCGAGGGGAAGGTGTTTGGTGTCGTCGCCCGTCATGTCATCTCCAGAGTCGCACGCAAGCGGCCGCGAATGGCGACCAGTCCGTGCCCCTCTGTCTGAAGCCTGAGAGACTCGCGCCCCGTAACTCTGTCGGCAGCGCTTACACCTTCGGCGCGGGGGCAAGCCCCGACTTTCCAGAGTGTCTTTCCCGTCTACGGTTCTTTTGCCTGAGAGATTTCGGGCGATTTCCCCTTCGGCGGCAGCTCTCGCTGCTCTCTCCCGCAAACAGGTAGGACTCGGTCAGGAGCCCTCGACTCGTCATCCATAGCCCGTGGACGACACCTTGTCACCTGCCAGCGACATTTTTACTGGCAAGTCTTCGCTGCCTCGTCGCGAACAGGTCGCGACCCTATTGTTTTGCGGGCTCGGGCTTGGCTGTCTCGAAGCGCGACATCCATTTGAAGCTGCCGAACCAGTAGCGGCGAACGCCGCCTATGGTGCCGTCGGCGGTGCGCGCGCCGATCCAGTTGTTGACGTATTGGATGAGGCGGACATCGTCCGGCCGCATGGCAAACGCTTCCGGCGTCCGCAACAGCGGGCCGCCCACCAGCTTGAGCTTGGCGTCATAAAGCCTGGCGGCCATTTGCGGCGTCGGCGATGTCGCCACCATCGCCTGTGCTTGCCCGCTGATGACGGCGGCGAAAACATCGGCCGCATTGTCGAATGAAACGATGGCCGCTTTCGGGAATGCTTCCCTCGCCGCGGCTTCGTCCGTCGAGTTGGAGAGCACGGCGATCTTGTAGCCCGGCGCCGCAAGTGCCTTGCCCGGCCTTTTCCCAAGGCTGGCGATCGTCGCCACCATGCGGATATCGGCGGTACCGGTCTGGTCGGAGAACACCACCTCGCGTGCGCGTTCCGGCGTGCTGGCGTAGCCCGCCGCGATCATGTCGAACTCACCCTTGAGCAATCGCGTCTTGAGGTCGTTCCATGGCACCTCGATCAGCTTCAGGTCGACGCCGAGATCGGACGCCAGCGCACTGGTCAGGTCGACATCATAGCCGGCGAACTTTCCGTCGGCCTTCTTGAGGATCCATGGCGGGTTGAGCGCCACGCCGACCGTCAGTGTCTTCTGATCGATGATGCGCTTGAGGCTGTCGTCCGCCCGGGCTGGCAGCAGCGACAAAGCCAACCATGCAGAAAGGGCAAGTATAATAGTGGCGATAATCTTAGCGCGCATTAATATAACCTCACTGAGCCCGTCCGGTTGTCAGACTTACACAGAGGTGCCATTCTGTCGATAGCGGACCCTGATGGAGAGTTGCGATGTCGGCACGGATGGCGGTTACCGGTTCGATGATGTTCCTGGGTTGCATCCTGGGCAACCCGGCGAAGCTTTCGTTGCTGCCAGCGGCAGCGCAGGCTGCGGGGGCAAAACGCGTGGTCTGCTCCAGCGCCGATTACCGTTATTCCTATTGCGGGGTAGATACGCGAGGTGGCGTGCAGTTGACCTCCCGTCTATCGAAGGCGCGTTGCGTATACGGTAGAAGCTGGGGCTATGACGGCGGCGGCATCTGGGTCGACAATGGTTGTTCGGCCGAATTCGCGGTCGCCGGCCCCAACCGTAACCCCTCTGCTGGCGACCTCGCCGCAGCCATTATCGTCGGCGGCGTGGTAGGCGCCATTCTCGACAACAGCAATTCGCATCGCCATCATTCCGATAATTACTATCCGAAGCCGCGCCCGCGCCGTTACGACCAATCGATCGATCCGACGCCGCAATTCGACAATCAGGGCAATCCCAACTTCGATACCCACGGCAACTACCAAGGACCGCACGGGCTTGGGAAGCTCGTCACCCCGGACGATAATCCCGACCTGAATCCGGCCCTGCGGAGCGACGGCGACGACGGCGACGACGACAGTTAATGCATGTCGCGCAAAAGTGCGCAGCGGTTTTGCGACAACGACATGCATGAAAAGAAGAGCCTACAGCGCGTCGCATGAGGCCGATCGAACGCGGCGCGCTTTAGAGCGGTTCCGGTTCTCTTGGAACCGGTAACTCGCTCTAACTATCTGTTTTGCCGCATTTATGCGGACGCCAAATGATTCCATTTGGCTGCAAAATGCTCTAGGTGAAACTGAGATCAGGTTTCAGTCAGATGCCGCCGTACCAGTCGTAGCCATTGTCCTCCCAATAGCCGCCTCTGCCGCCGCCGATATTGGCGAAGCCGTCGACCAGCTCGATCTTGTAGAGGTATTTCGGCATCTTGTAGCCGAGCTGGCGCTCGACGCGGACGCGCAGCGGCGCGCCGTTCTCGACCGGCAACGGCTTGCCGTTGAGGCCATAGGCAAGGATCGTCTGCGGATGACGGGCATCGATCAGGTCAATCGAGCCGTAATATTTGATATCGCCGGCAAGGCTGCGGTCGATCGTATCGAGGCAGTGGAACATGACATAGCGCGCCTGCGGCTTGACCACGGCCTGGTCGAGCACCAGCGACAGCGGCGTGCCGGTCCATTTGGCAATGCAACTCCAGCCTTCGACGCAGTCGTGGCGGGTGATCTGGGTGCGGCTCGGCATGTTCATCAGCTGCTCGCGGGTCAGCGACAGCGGCTTTTCGACAAGGCCGGAAACCTCCAGCCGCCAGTCGGCGAAATCGCTGGCGAGCAGGCCCTTGTAGAAATCGTCGTCGGGTGCGGTGACGCCGTTCGGCCGCTGCGGCTGGCGAATGTCGGCCTCGGTGAATTCCGGCGCCAGCGCATCAGCGCCGGCAAGCAGTCGCTGCGCCCGCCAGGTCAGGCCATTGGCGCTTTCGAGGAAGCTGCGCAGGCTGTCGCCGACGCCAAGCTGGCTGTCGAAGGCGTCGCAGCCCGACAGCATGATGCCGGAAAGGCCGAGGCTGGCCGAGGTCAGGAACTTTCTTCGACTTATCTGTAGCTTGGGGCTGATCTCGAATTTCGCCATGTCAGGCACTCCTCTCTGGCGCATCGTCGGCATGCGCCGGCGGGTCGGTTCGATACCAGCCGGTGATGATTGAGCGCAGCTCGTTGATCGGACCGGCGGCCAGGATCATCAGGATGTGGATAATGAAGAAGGCGACGAGCAGCAGCATCACCGTGAAATGAATGGTGCGCGCCGTCTGTCGGCCGCCGAGCAGATCGTTCAGGAACGGCAGCACCGAATCCATGCTCGGCGACATGGCAAGGCCGGTGATGATCATCAGCGGCAGCAGCACGAACAGCACGCCGCCATAAGCCATCTTCTGCAAGGTGTTGTATTCGCGCCTGTGGTGAAACCTGAACCTGGCGTGGTCGACAATGTCTTGCGGCAGCCGCCTGAAATCATCGAGGCGCGGGGCAAGATCGCGGCGCAAATGGCCGTTGATGAGGCTGGCGACCAGCCAGACCAGCAGCGTGGTGGTCAGCACCCAGGCAAAGAAGAAATGAACGACGCGCGCGGTGCCGAGATCGTAATAGGAAGGAATCGTCGCCCAGGACGGGAAGGCCCGGGAAGTCTCCTGGCCGGCCGGACCCGACCAGCCGAGCACGCCGGTGGTATCGAAGCGCTTGCCGAAAATTTCGGTGTAACCGCGCGGGCCAGCCGCGGTATTCTCGGCACCGATGGCGAAGACGGTGTTGTTGTAGCCAAAGCCCGACTCCTTGCCGATGTAGAGCTGCGGGCGGGCGTTGAAGATCTGCAGGCCGGAAAGCAGCATGAAGAACAGCGCGATCGCCCATAGCCAATGCGTCAGCCGCGTCCAGCGCGACTGGCGATAGATCAGCGTCACATCGCTCGGCGCGGCGGTATCTGCTCCGGCGGCTTGGTTTCTGGCAAGCGATTCCATCTGTTGTTCCTCCGGCCGCGCGTTCGCCGCGGCCTGTCAGATATCTTCTCCTCCCAATACGTCGCCAGCCTAAGCGATGTTTCACCCGATCACGGATTTATTACGGACTGCCGAGGCTGACGGCTAGGTTGACTGCGGCTGCGACGATGACTGTATTGAAGAAGAACGACAGGATCGAATGCACAAGCACGACACGGCGCATTTGCGAGGTCGTGATGTTGGTGTCGGCGGTTTGCGCCGTCATGCCGATCACTGTCGAAAAATAGAGGAAATCCGAGCCCTCCGGCCGCTTGCCGCCCGGGAAGTCGAGGCCGCCGACTGGAATCCTCTTTTTGGTGTCGCCATCCATCGCATCGCCGTCCAACCAATAGAGATGCGCGTAGTGAAGTGCCGCCATGGCATGGATGGTCAACCAGCCAAGCGGGATAGACAGCAGCGCCACCGTAAGCTCGACGGCGTCCGCGCTCTTCTCCCTGTTGATCAATTGAAACAACGAAATGATGGCAATAGCGACCACAACCAGAGTGACCGCGAAGATCGCGAATACCGGCAGGTCAGTGTCGCCTGCATTCTTGCGCAGATAGCTGCCGGTAAGCCGCGGCATGTGGGCGACGACAAGAACCAGATAGGCGGCAAAGAACACATTGGCGCCGATCGAATAGGCAAGCGGCGCACGCCAGATCAGCGCTGTGCCAAAGGCTGCCACGCCGATGCAGGCCGACACCGCGAACAGCGTGTGGCGTCGCATGGGCATCTTGGTCGTGGTACCAGCCGCCATGGTTTTCAGTCCGCTGGCGCGGATTTCAGCGCTCGCCGTAGGATGCGGTCAAGCTCGCCTAGGAACCGCGAGCGATCCTGCGGCGCGAAGCTCGAATTGTAGCCCTTGCTCTCGCCGGTTTCGCGCAGGTGCTGCTTGAGGTCGCGCATCGCCACCGCCATGCCGATCGTTTCGGGCGTAAACGGGCGTCCGGTCGGACCAAGTACGTGGGCGCCAAGCGCCACCGCGCGCGCGGCAAGCGGGATATCGGCGGTCACCACAATGTCGTTGGACCGGGCATTTTCGACGATCCAGTCGTCGGCGGCGTCCGCGCCCTTGGAGACGACGACATTGCGGATCATCGGATCGCGCGACGGACGCAAGCCGCCATTGGAGACGAAGGTGACGACAATGCCGTGCCGCTCGGCGACTTTTTCGACCTCGGCCTTCACCGGGCAAGCATCGGCGTCGACGAGAATAGCAGGTGCGGGCATCGTTGTTCCAAATGTGAAAGAGCCGGGCGGCGTCGCCCGGCTCGATCGATGATAGTCGAGCGGCTACTAGGCCGGCAACGCGCCGGATCTCTTGGCCGTCCAGGTGGCGATATAGTCCATCAGGCCAGGATTGAGGCAATCATAAGGTTCGAGCCCGATCGACTTCAGCTGTGACCTTATGCCGTCCATGCGGCTCGGATCGACACCGGATTCAATGATCGACGAGACAAAGGCGGTGAAGCCCGGAGGCGACCAGCCATCCTCCTGGAAGCGTTCCGGATGGATGAAGGACAGCCCCTTGAAAGCGTGGTCGCGCT
>NZ_JAMYRR010000035.1:0-39188 GCF_040321535.1 Mesorhizobium sp. M0340
ATCACCGAACACTCTCTCCACGGCATCAACACCTCCCGGCAAAAACCGAAAAGTGTTACCTATGTGTCCGGTACAAATCGTCACCTATGTCTCGGGCCGCTCAAACTCGGTGCAGCACTGCCCAATAAATTCCTCAGTTCTCGAGCGTTACTTCGCGCCAGTCCCGCCGCTCCGCCCGATCGAAAAAACCAGCGATGCTGCCCGGCAGGCTGCCGGTCTCCAGAAACGGTGCATGCCCCTGGCCGTCGGCAGTGATCGTCTCGATATCGGTATGGCGCGTCTGCATCTGCTCGAGCGTTTCGGCGGACAGCAGCTTCGAGTTGGCGCCGCGTATCACGAGCATCGGGACCGCCGCCAGCGCGTCGAACTGCGGCCACAGATCGGGCAGCGGCCGGCTGGGATCGAGGCCCGTTAGCGTCTCGACCAGTTTCGGATCAAAATCGGGCAAAAACCCCTCCTCGGTCTCGCGGTAGAGGGCTGACGCCATCCGCTCCCAATCCGCATCGGTCAGCGCCGGAAAATCCGCGCCATGGGTGCCGCGCAGGCCGCGGACCACCTCTGCGTACGCCCTTGGCCTGGGCGTGGGGTCGAGATAGGAGCGGATATGGGCGAGACCTTGCGCCTCGATCACCGGGCCGATGTCGTTGAGGACGATGGCCTTCAGCACGGCCGGCCGCATCGCCGCGAGCACATGGATGATCAGTCCGCCGCGCGACGTGCCGATGAAGGCAGCCTCCTCGATGCTCAGCGCCGCCAGCCCGGCGAGAATATCACCCGCTTCGATGCCGACATTGTAGTGGCCGATATCGGCATCGTAGGCGGACTGCCCGCGCCCGCGATAGTCGAAAGCGACGACCTTGCGCTTCGCCTGCACTGATAGAAAAAGCGCCAGCTCATGAAAATCACGGCAATTGCGGGTCAGGCCGGGAAGGCAAACGACTGGCCAATGGCCGGAATTCGCTTCGCCGTAGATGCGGGCGTGCAGGGACAGCCCGTCCGGCGCGGCGTAGAAGAAGTCGGAAAAACCCTGCTCGATTGCCATATGGACCGCTTCCTCGCAGTTGCCGGATCGTTCCCGACTGCTACAGGCGAGGGCAGAGACGGTCAAATCGAAGCGTCGGCGCTGGGAATCTTCGAGATGTCGGCGGGACAGCGCCCCTCTCTGTCCTGCCGGACATCTCCCCCACGAGGCCCTCAAGGGGGGAGATCGGCCATCATCTCCGTTTTCGATAACATCCCAAGTTGCAGAAAAGTACCCCTCAGCGAACCTGCCAATCTCCCCACTAGAGGGGAGATGTCCGGCAGGACAGGGGGGCGCGAAGGATCGCAGCCTGACTTGGCTTGAAGCCCGGTCGTCACCCTCGGCCGTTCACCAGATCCCCGACAATGTCGTATTTGCCGGAAATGCGCATCTTGTAGACCTCGTAATTCTCCATCACGCGCTGGACGTAACTTCTTGTTTCCGTATAGGGAATCCGCTCGATCCAATCGACGATGGCATCGACGTCCTTGCCGCGCGGATCGCCGTATTTCGCCACCCACTGGGCGGCCCGGGTGGGGCCGGCATTGTAGCCTGCGAAGGTCAGCACATAGGAGCCATCGAAACGGCCGAGCTGCTCGCCGAGAAAGGCAGCGCCCAGCGTTGCATTGTAGCCGGCATCGGTGGTCAGCCGGGCCTGAGAAAATGTCATGCCGGCCTTCTTCGCCAATTGCTTGGCCGTGCCCGGCATCAGCTGCAGCAGTCCGCGCGCGCCGGCGCTGGAGACAGCGCCGATGTTGAACTCGCTTTCCTGCCGGGCAATCGCATAGGCCAGCGCCTTGCCCGAGCCGGAGACGTTGGCGGTGTCGGGAATGACGCCGAGCGGATGCGACAGCGCGCCGACGTCGATGCCGCGGGCGCCGGCGATCTTGCCGACCTTCAGCGCCATGAAATGGTTGCCTTGCCTTTCCGCCAGCGCCGCAAGCAGCGCCAGTTCGCCGGGGCTGTTCAGCTGCCCGGCAAGGTCGCGGTAGAGCGTTTCGGCGTAGCGGTCATAGCCGGCCTCCTGCAGCCGCTTGATGGCGCTGACCGCCTCGCGGGTGGCAAAATTCCGGCGGTCGGCGGCACTCGGCTGGGGGTAGACGATGTTGAGGGTCTGCCGGCCGACGCGCTCGCCGGCGAGTTGGCCGTAAAAGGTCGTGCCGTAGCTGGCGGCGCGGCTGAAATAATCCTTGGCATTGCCGGGCCCGCCGACTTCGGCAGCGCGGCCGAGCCAGTAATAGGCGCGCGACAGCGACATCGGCCCTTGGGCGAGCTCCGCGATTCGCGCAAAATGCTTCGCGGCGGTGCCGGGATCGTTGAGGCCGCGCAGCGCGTACCAGCCGGCGTGGAATTCTGCCTCGGCGGCATTGGCGGCACTTTCGGCGGCGTGCGCGGCGACTATTCTGTAGGCGGTCTTCACGTCGCGCTGGTCGACCAGCTCGCGCGACAGCACCCGGCGCTCGACCCACCAGGCGTCCGGATCGACCAGCGCGTCACGGTCGCCCGGCGCTTTCATCACCAGCGCGGCGGCGTCGGAAAATTTCTGCTGCTTGCGCAGATATTCGGCTTCGGCAAAGAGATAGCCCGCCGCCCGCTGCGCTGTCGGTACCGCCTTCAGCAGCTTGGCCGCGTTCTTGTCGCCTTTGGTGACTGCCGCCCAGGCGTCGGCCAATTGCTGGACGCCGGCGAGACCGGCGACGCGCAGCGCCGAAGCGACCCGGTCGGCATAGAACATGCGCTCCATGCGGAAGCGATGGTCGGCGGCCGGGATCAGCGCGCCGAACTCGCGGATGACCGCCGCCTCGTCCGTGGCTTCGAGCTTTTCGGTGCGCCAGAATGGCGACAGCACCGAGCGCGCCGCCTTCGCATCGCCCAGCGCTACATAGGAGCGGGCCAGGATCACCACGCCCTCGAAGGTCAGCGGCTGACTGCCGTCGAACGCCCGCACCACGACCTGTGGCGTGGGGTTCTCGCGATAGAGCGCGCGCTCGCTGTTCTTGCGCAAGGCGATCGTGCCTGGCCAGTTCGGCAGCATCTTCGCGGCATCGGCGATGTCGCCGCTCGGCACCTGGTCGCCGCCATAAAGCGCTATCGCCCAGGCAAGGATGTGCCGATCGAGCGATTTGGCCGGCAGCGCCTCGCGCATCTGGCGCGCGCGCTGAATGTCGTTTGCGGCCAGCGCGTCGAGACCGCTCTTCAGCATCGCAACGCTGGCGGAAGGCGACGGGGACTGCGGCAGCGCATCGTTGTCCGGCGCCGTCATCGGGATCGCCGACGTGACCCGCATATCGACGCTGCCGCCGATCGCGGCGCCGGGTATCAGCGCGACGATCGCGCCGAAAAGCGCGAAAAGATGAGGCCGCCTGGCCGGCATCTGGTCATTTCCTGTTCTTCGACGTTACAACAGGCACAGTTGAACCGAAGCCTATTCGTCGGTGGTGAAGGGCCCGTAAAGAAACTGTGTCGAGGTCGTTCGAATTGCGATTGCCGGCGCAATGCTTGCCGCGCAACAATGTCGAGACTATGGTGCGCCGCTTCGCTTTCGGCTAGAAGGCGCGCACGACAAAACCCGAAAGGCCCCAAGGAGTTGGACGACATGCTGAGAGGCTCGCTGACCGCGCTCGTCACACCGTTCGAAAAGAGCGGCCGTTTCGACGAGAAAGCCTTTCGCGCGTTCATAGCCTGGCAGATCGCGGAAGGCACGACGGGCGTGGTCCCGGTCGGCACCACCGGCGAGTCGCCGACGCTGTCGCATGACGAGCACCGCCAAGTCGTCAAGGTTTGCATCGAGGTCGCCAAGGGCCGGGTTCCGGTCGTCGCCGGCGCCGGCTCCAACAACACCGAAGAGGCGGTCGGCCTGGTCCAGTATGCCGAGAAGGCGGGCGCCGACGCGGCCCTTGTCGTCACGCCCTATTACAACAGGCCGACGCAGCGCGGCCTCTATGCGCATTTCGCCGCCGTCGCCAAGGCGACCAGCCTGCCGATCATCATCTACAACATTCCACCGCGCTCGGTGGTCGACATGAGCCCGGAGACGATGGGGCAATTGGTGCACGACTTCAAGAACATTGTCGGCGTCAAGGATGCCACCGGCAAGGTCGAGCGGGTTTCAGAGCAGCGCGCCACCTGCGGCAAGGATTTCATCCAGCTCTCCGGCGAAGACGCCTCGGCACTCGGCTTCAACGCGCATGGCGGTGTCGGTTGCATCTCGGTGACAGCAAATGTCGCGCCCAGGCTCTGCGCCGAATTCCAGGAGGCAACGCTTTCCGGCGACAGTGCCAAGGCGCTCGACCTGCAGGACCGTCTGTTGCCGCTGCACAAGGCGATTTTCATGGAGCCCGGCGTTTCGGGCGCGAAATATGCGCTGTCGAAGCTGGGCAAGGTCGAAAACGTGCTGCGCTCGCCGCTAATGACGGTCGAGCCGTCGACCGCCGAGAAGATCGACGCGGCGATGAAGCACGCCGGCTTGATAAACTAGGGATGAGGCGCCACCTCTCCGCATCATGAATCAAGTCAGAAAAGCCGATCCCAACAACAAGACCGTTGCGGAAAACCGCAAGGCGCGGTTTTCCTATGAGGTGCTCGACACGATCGAGGCCGGTCTTGTGCTGACCGGCACCGAGGTGAAGTCGCTGCGCCAGGGCCAGGCCAACATCCAGGACAGCTACGCCTCGGTCGAGGGCGGCGAGATCTGGCTGATCAATTCCTATTTGCCGGAATACCTGCAGGCCAACCGCTTTAACCACGAGCCACGCCGCCGCCGCAAACTCCTGCTCAACAAGCGCGAGATGGCCAAGCTGGCGCAAAGCGTCGACCGCGAAGGCATGACGCTGGTGCCGCTGAAGATCTACTTCAACGACCAGGGCCGTGCCAAGCTGCTGCTCGCCGTTGGCCGCGGCAAGAAGCTGCACGACAAGCGCGAGACCGAAAAGCAGCGCGATTGGTCGCGCGAGAAGGGCCGGCTGCTGAAAGAGCGAGGGTGAGGGGCGGTCCGAAGCGGACGAAAAGCCATGATTTGGCTTTTCGAGCGACGAACGCCCCGAGCATAGCGGCGGGCAGGGCGGACCAATGGGGATAGGTCTCTGTTGAAAAACCGGATCGTCTTGTGGGGTGCTGCCGGTCTGCTCATGGCGGGCCTCATCCTGGCCGGCGGCTATACCTACTTTCAGACGTTTTCTCCGGATCGCGGCAAATATCCGGTCAGGGGCATCGACGTTTCCCACCATCAGCGGCAGATCGACTGGCGGCGTGTTGCCGCCGACGATGTCGCCTTCGCCGTTATCAAGGCAACTGAAGGCGGCGACCATGTCGATGATGCCTTCGCGGGCAATTTGCGTGCGGCCCGCGCCGCCGGCCTTGCCGTCGGCGCCTATCACTTTTTCACCTTCTGCAGGCCCGGTGCCGATCAGGCACGCAACTTCATCTCGGTGGTGCCGCGCGATCAGCCTTTGCTGCCGCCGGTGGTAGACATCGAGTTCGGCGGCAATTGCCCGCAGCGCCCAACTCCCGAACAGCTGAGCGCCGAACTCTCAGCCTTCCTCGGCCCGGTCGAAGCAGCGTTCGGCAAGACGGCGATCCTCTATGTGACCGACGAGGCCGCCCAAGCCTATGCCGGGCAGGTAGCCGGCCGCCCGCGCTGGCTGCGTTCGCTGGCGCTGCGGCCAGGCCATGACGACTGGATTTACTGGCAGTACCACAACCGGGGCCGCGTCGACGGGATCAGCGGCGACGTCGACCTGAATGTCCTCCAAGGCGGGCCGGCGACGCTGGCCGCGTTGTTTGCCGCAGAGCCTGAAGCGACGGCATCGGATTGACGCTATTCCTGTCCGCCCGAAAGCACCCTCAAAGGCGCGATGACGGGAACGACGAAGCCTTCGCCAATTCATATCGCAGGTGGCGCTGTGCTAAGTACATTTGATGCCGGAGCGCCCTTCATCAACCAATGACAGCAACGCCCCGCCTGCTGCGACGGACGGCGGCGATCCCCGCCTGGCATTTGTCTACGCGGAGGCAGTGCGTGGCCTCCAACACCAGCAGGGCGTGGCTGAAAGTCTCAATACGCGCGCCGGCAATCTGATTTTCGCAACTGCGTTCGCGAGTTCTCTCCTTGGAGGCAGGGCGCTCCTGGATGGCGTAGGCCTTGGGACTGGCTGGCGCTGACATTGCTCTTGCTTATCGGGCTGCTGGTCGCGATTATGTTGTGGCCGTATTATAACCATACGTTCCGTTTCGATCCCAAGAAGCTGCCCCAGGACTTCGTCGATCAGCACCTCCCGCAACCCTGGACGGGATGCAACGAGCGCTTGCTGCACATCAAATCCGACATGGCCAGCAATTGGAGGATCATCCAACGCTTGCGCGTCGCGCTGCAGCTTGCACTGTTTCTGTGGTTGCTGGATCTCCTGGTCTGGTTGTTTGCGATCGCCCGAATCTAAGGCTCGTGCCCTGGCGGGCCTCGTCCGACTCTATGTCTTCAGAAAAGCTTCTATCTGACTGAAGACGTCGACGAACATCGCTTCCGTCAACACGCCGGTATTGGTGTTGTAGCGCGAGCAATGATAGCTGGAAAATAGCGTGATGCCATTGGCCTGCTGCTGCCCACCATGCCGGAACGGATAGGCGGCAACGCGTTGGCCGAGCGCCCGCACGGTCGACTGGTGCGCGATCGAGCCCAGCGCCAGCACAGCGCGCAGATTTGGAAACCGCGCAATCGTCGGTACCAGGAACGTCCGGCAGGTCGCTATCTCGGCGCCAACCGGCTTGTTATCCGGCGGCACGCAGCGCACCGCATTGGTAATCGCCGAACCGACAAGCTCCAGCCCGTCATCTGGTCGCGCTTTGAATTCGCCGCGCGCAAAGCCGTGCGCGATCAGCGTGTTGTAGAGCAGGTCGCCGGCAAAATCGCCGGTGAAGGGGCGCCCCGTCCGGTTCGCCCCGCGCAGGCCAGGCGCCAGGCCGACGATCAGCAAGCGCACCGCATCCCCGCCTTCCGGCGGCAAAAAGGTCGGCACCGGCGCGTTGAACCAGGACGGCTCGCGCCGCCGCCACTCGGCGATGAAGTCGTGCAGCCGCGGGCAGAGCGGGCAATCGCGATCGGGTTCGGGCGAGACGACCACGGGCGCGGTCAAGGCAACGACCGTCAATAGTCTTCCTCGTCGACTTCGGCCGGTTCGGGCCGACGCACCGGCCGCTCCGACGGATCGCGGCCGACTTCGTTCTTGAGTGTCATCAGGTCAATGAAATGGTCGGCCTGGCGGCGCAGATCGTCGGAGATCATCGGCGGCTGCGAAGCCATCGTCGAGACGATCGACACCTTGCGCCCGCGCCGCTGCAGCGCCTCGACCAGCGTACGGAAATCGCCGTCGCCCGAAAAGATGACATAATGGTCGACGACGTCGGCAAGCTCCAGCGCATCGACGGTCAGCTCGATATCCATATTGCCCTTGATCTTGCGCCGGCCGGTCGAGTCGGTGAATTCCTTGGCCGGTTTGGTCACCACCTTGAAGCCGTTATAATCGAGCCAGTCGATCAGCGGCCGTATCGAGGAGTATTCCTGATCCTCGACCAGCGCCGTGTAGTAATAAGCGCGCAGCAGATAGCCGCGTTTCTGGAAGCTCGCCAGAAGTTTGCGGTAGTCGATGTCGAAGCCCAGTGCGCGCGAGGTGGCGTAGAGATTGGCACCGTCGATAAAGAGAGCGATTTTTTCACGAGGATCGAACATGGAAAAATGTCCTTTTTCGAAATAAGCGATCGTCTAAATGCGTGGCGACTATCGGCCGGTCTGATAACAGACCTGTTGGCCTTCATCATTCGAGATAACGCCAGTTTTACGGCAATCCAAGGCACCATGCGGCACCGCAAGCAATTGTGATCGGCGCTGTGTCGTCGCAGGCGGCCCGCGTCAGAGCTGCGCGCCGCCATAAAAGCTTGTGTTTTGGCGGCGTTCGGGTTATGGACCGCGCCTGTTTTCCATCAAATCCAGGCATGAAAGGGGCAACTCATGGCCCGCGTAACCGTTGAAGATTGCATCGACAAGGTCGACAACCGCTTCGAGCTGGTGCTCCTGGCCGGCCACCGCGCCCGTCAGATCAGCCAGGGCGCGCAGATCACCGTACCGCGCGACAACGACAAGAACCCGGTCGTTGCGCTCCGCGAAATCGCCGAAGAGACGCTGTCACCGGACGACCTCAAGGAAGATCTCATCCATTCGCTGCAGAAGCATGTCGAGGTCGACGAGCCGGAAGCCGATGGCGAGGCGATTGCCGACCAGACCGGCAGCGCCGTTGCGGCCACCGATGCCGACGACGCCGAGGACAACGTCACCTTCGATCGCATGACCGAAGAAGACCTGTTGGCTGGCATCGAAGGTCTGGTGCCGCCGGAAAAAAGCGACGATTATTGATCTTAGCGACAACTGCCGACACTTTCGCGTCGGCGGTTTCGTGGCTATCTATGACATGCGCCGTACGCCAGTGCGGCGCATGATTCATTTCAGCATTGCGAGATCCTGCCCATGATGCGTCAGTACGAGCTTGTCGAGCGCGTCCAGCGCTACAAGCCTGACGTCAACGAGGCGCTGCTCAACAAGGCCTATGTCTACGCCATGCAGAAGCATGGCCACCAGAAGCGTGCTTCCGGCGATCCCTATTTCTCGCATCCGCTCGAAGTCGCCGCCATCCTTACCGAAATGCATATGGACGAGGCGACGATCGCCGTTGCCTTGCTGCATGACACGATCGAGGACACCACGGCGACCAGGGCCGAGATCGACGAATTGTTCGGCCCGGAAATGGGCAAGCTGGTCGAAGGCTTGACCAAGCTGAAGAAGCTCGACCTCGTCTCCAAAAAGGCCGAGCAGGCGGAGAACCTGCGCAAGCTGTTGCTGGCGATCTCGGAAGACGTTCGCGTGCTGCTCGTCAAGCTCGCCGACCGCTTGCACAACATGCGCACGCTCGACCATGTGCCGGAAGCCAAGCGCCTGCGCATCGCCGAGGAAACGATGGATATCTATGCGCCGCTGGCCGGGCGCATGGGCATGCAAGGCATGCGCGAGGAGCTCGAGGAGATCGCCTTCCGCTTCATCAATCCGGAAGCCTACCGCGCCGTCACCGCACGGCTGGCCGAAATTTTCGAGCGCAACAAGGGCGTGCTGTCCGAAATCGAGAAGGCGCTCTCCACGCTGTTCGACAAATATTCGATCAAGGCCGAGGTCAAGAGCCGGCAGAAGAAGCCGTGGTCGGTGTTCCGCAAGATGGAAGCCAAGGCGTTGTCGTTCGAGCAGCTGTCCGACATCTTCGGCTTTCGCGTCGTCGTCGATACGGTCGAGGACTGCTACCGGGCGCTCGGCGCCATTCACACCACCTGGTCGATGGTGCCCGGCCGCTTCAAGGACTACATCTCCACGCCGAAGCAGAACGACTACCGCTCGATCCACACCACCATCGTCGGCCCGTCGCGCCAGCGCGTCGAATTGCAGATCCGCACCTACCAGATGAACAAGATCGCCGAATACGGCGTCGCCGCTCATTCGATCTATAAGGATACCGGCGGCAAGATGAATGGTGCCGCCCATGCGATCTCGAAGGAAACCAATGCCTATGCCTGGCTGCGGCGCACCATCGAGCAGCTTGCCGAAGGCGACAACCCCGAGGACTTCCTCGAAAACACCAAGCTGGAACTGTTCCAGGACCAGGTGTTCTGCTTTACGCCGAAGGGCATGCTGATCGCGCTGCCGCGCGGCGCCACGCCGATCGACTTTGCCTATGCCGTCCACACCGATGTCGGCGACACTTGCGTCGGCGCCAAGGTCAATGGCCGCATCATGCCGCTGATGACGGAGCTGAAGAACGGCGACGAGGTTGAGATCATCCGCTCGAAGGCGCAGGTGCCGCCTGCGGCATGGGAATCGGTGGTGGTTACCGGCAAGGCGCGGTCGGCCATCCGCCGCGCCACCAAGAACGCTATTCGAAAGCAATATTCAGGTCTCGGTATCCGCATTCTGGAGCGCGCCTTCGAACGGTCCGGCAAGACCTTCACCAAGGAAAGCCTGAAGCCGGTGCTGCACCGGCTGGCGCGCAAGGACATCGAAGATGTGCTGGCCGCGGTCGGCCGAGGCGAAGTTGCCTCCACCGATGTCATGAAGGCGGTGTTTCCCGACTACAAGGACGAGCGCGTCACGCTGGTCGCGCCCAAGCAGCGCGAGGAGGGCTGGTCGAAGATCCGCAACGCCGCCGGCATGCTGTTCCAGATTCCGGGCCGCGCCGCGCGCAAGGACAAGAACCAGCCGCGCGACGATGCGGTGCCGATCCGCGGCGTGCGCGGCGATTTGCCGGTGCGCTTCGCGCCGGAAGGGGCAGTGCCAGGCGATCGCATCGTCGGCATCGTGCAGCCGGGAACCGGTATCACCATCTATCCGATCCAGTCGCCGGCATTGCAGGCCTTTGACGACCAGCCCGAGCGCTGGATCGACGTGCGCTGGGATATTGACGAGCGCACCAAGGAGCGGTTCCCGGCGCGCGTCTCGGTCACCGCCATCAACGCGCCGGGTTCGCTAGCCGACATTGCGCAAGTCGTCGCATCCAACGATGCCAACATCCACACTTTGTCGATGGTGCGCACCGCGCCCGATTTCACCGAAATGCTGATCGATCTCGAAGTATGGGACCTCAAGCACTTGAACCGGCTGCTGTCGCAGCTAAAGGACAATTCGAGCGTCAGCGACGCGCGACGCGTCAACGGCTAGACCACCAACTTTGTTGGAAGAGGCAGAAGATGAACACCGACGAAGTGCTGGGCATTTTCCGCGAGGCCGGCGCCGTTCTTGAAGGGCATTTCATCCTGACGTCCGGCCTGCGCAGCCCGGTCTTCCTGCAGAAGGCGCGCGTTTTCATGCATGCCGACAAGACCGAGCGCTTGTGCAAGGCGCTCGCCGAAAAGATCCGCACTGGCGTGCCCGGCAGGATCGACTACGTCGTCGGCCCGGCGATCGGCGGGCTGATCCCGGCCTATGAGACCTCGCGCCATCTTGGTGTGCCGGCGATCTGGGTCGAGCGGGAAGGGGGCGAATTCAGGCTGCGCCGCTTCGAGATCGCCAAGGGATCGCGCGTCGTCATTGTCGAGGACATCGTCACCACCGGCCTGTCGATCCGCGAGACCATCGACTGTCTGCGCGCACTTGGCACCAATGTCGTTGCCGCTGCGTGCATCATCGACCGCTCGGCCGGTAAGAGCGATGTCGGCGTGCCGTTGATCGCGCTCGCCGAATACGAGGTTCCGGCCTATCCGGCCGACAGGCTGCCGCCCGAGCTTGCCGCCATACCGGCGATCAAGCCGGGCAGCCGCAATATCTAATGCATGTCGCCCAAAGCTTGTCCTCGGGCTTGAACCGAGGATGTGCAGCGGTTTTGGGACAAAGAAATGCATAAAACAAGTCAAGAGGCGCTGCCGTGATTGCCGGTATCGACCATTTCGTGCTGACGGTTCGCTCCGTTGAAGACACCTGCGCCTTCTATCAGCGCGTGCTCGGCTTCAAGCGCCTCGACGAGCCGAACCGGCCGACGGCGCTGCTGTTTGGAACGCAAAAGATCAATGTGCATGAGGTCGGGCACACCTTCGAGCCGAAGGCCAAGGCGCCGACGCCGGGCTCCGGGGATTTCTGCTTGATTGCCGCCCGGCCGCTCGCCGAGATATGTGCCAACCTCGCCGCCAATGGCGTGGTGATAGAGGTCGGCCCGGTCGAGCGTGCCGGCGCTCGTGGCGCGATGATGTCGGTCTATTTTCGTGACCCGGACGGCAACCTCGTCGAGGTCAGCGAATATCGACCCTAAGTGGCGCTCCTTAAATTCGCCGCGATCATGCCCTGTTCAGAACGGCGATGCCCAAGGCTGGCGCGACCGGCCACCGAGCGGATGCCCTCGGCCTCGTTGTTCTTCGGCCAGCGCATCGCTATATCAAAGTCGTAGTTGCTTTTCGGCGACCGCAGAGCGCAGCATGGGGCTGTCGCGCCCGGCTGGAGGCGTGAAGCTATTGACGGAACTAGGAACAGGAACAGAGTGCTTTTTCGACGGCGCAAGCCTGATGGTTTCTTAGAGCGGGTGCGTACTTATTTGTGGCCGCGCCGCTCGTTCTCGCGCTCGCTGCGGTATTTTTCCAAGCGCATCCTGCGGCTTAGAGCCACGCCGCATGCCGTGGCCGCCGGTGTTGCGGCGGGCGTATTCGCGTCGTTTTTCCCGCTTGGCTTCCACTTCATCATTGCCGCCATTCTGTGCTGGCTGATCGCCGGCAATCTGGTTGCCGCAGCACTCGGCACGGTCTTCGGCAACCCCCTTACCTTTCCTCTGCTATGGGCCGCCTCCTGGGAGGTCGGCAAGCTGATCCTGCATGAAGACCTGCCCGCACACGGACCGCCTGCCCATCTCGGCGACATGCTGCACAATCTTTCCTTCGCGCAATTGTGGGGACCGGTGCTGAAGCCGATGACGGTTGGCGCAATACCGCTCGGCCTGGTTTTCGGCCTGCTGTTTTACGGCATTACCCGCTGGGGCATGGTCACTTTCCAGGAGCAGCGCCGCAAGCGTCTGGCCGAAAGGGCGGCAAAGGCTGGAAAAACCGGGCCGGAAGTTCCCGCCGAATGATTATTGGTATCGGCAGCGATCTCATCGACATCAGACGCATCGAGAAGTCGTTGGAACGTCACGGTCAGCGCTTCATCCAACGCATCTACACCGAGATCGAACAGGCGCGCTCCGAAAACCGCGCGGCGCGTGCGGCCTCCTACGCCAAGCGTTTCGCCGCCAAGGAGGCCTGCGCCAAGGCGTTGGGCACCGGTCTTGCGCAGGGTGTGTTCTGGCGTGACATGGGGGTCGTCAACCTGGCCAGCGGCAAGCCGACCATGGCGCTCACCAACGGGGCGGCAGCGCGGCTGGACGAAATCCTGCCTGAAAGGCACCGAGCCGTGATCCACCTCACCATAACCGATGATTTTCCGCTCGCTCAAGCCTTTGTGATCATTGAAGCGTTGCCGGTCGAAGAAGCGCCACATTGATTGCATCTGACCACCGGCATGACGTTGCCCAGCGCGCGCCGAGACTCTATACCATCCAACGCACAATCGAGGACGACATGAGCGTGGCTGAAAAAACCCAGAAGAAATCCGGTGGACTTGGCGAAACCGTCAGCGTCATCGTCCAGGCCCTGCTGCTTGCGCTGGTCATCCGCACGCTCCTGTTCCAGCCGTTCTCGATCCCGTCCGGGTCGATGCGGCCGACTTTGCTCGAAGGCGACTATCTCTTCGTCACCAAGTGGTCCTACGGCTTCTCCCGCTATTCGCTGCCGTTCGGGCCGAACATCTTTTCGGGCCGCATCTGGGGCTCCGAGCCGAAGCGCGGCGACGTGGTGGTGTTCAAGTTTCCGCCGGATCCTTCTGTCGATTATATCAAGCGCGTCGTCGGCCTGCCGGGCGACAAGATCCAGGTCAAGGATGGCCAGCTCTTCATCAACGACGTGGGCGTGCCGCGCGTCAAAGTCGGGCAGATCGACAACCGCGACATCACCGAGGAGAACGGGCCGGTCGATGTCTATCGCGAGACGCTGCCGAACGGCGTCAGCTACGACACGCTCGACCTGACGCAGGCTTCGATCGGCGACAATACCAAAGAGTTCAAGGTGCCGCCCGGTCACTATTTCATGATGGGCGACAATCGCGACAACTCGTCGGACAGCCGCTTCACCGTCGGCTTCGTGCCGGACGAGAATTTGGTCGGCCGCGCCAACCTCATTTTCTTCTCGATCGGCGGCAGCGCCAGCCCGCTCGAAATCTGGAAATGGCCGTCGCAGATGCGCGCCTCGCGCCTGTTCCATTTCGTCAATTAGGACCATGGCGGCGACGAAACGGCTGACCGCCGATGCGCTCGCCGAGGCGCTCAAGGAGCGCACCGGCCACAGTTTTGGCGACCACCAGCGCCTGCAGCGGGCGCTGACCCATGCCAGCGCTCGCGGCAGTCATGCCGGCGTCGACTACGAACGTTTCGAATTCCTGGGCGACCGCGTTCTCGGCCTTGTCGTTGCCGATATGCTGCTGGCGGCATTTCCCGACGCTGCCGAGGGTGAGCTGTCGCTCAGACTGAACGCCCTGGTCAACGCCGAGGCCCTGGCGGAAATCGCCGATGAGATCGGCCTGCCGGAACTCATTCGCGCCGGTTCGGACGTACGCGGCCTCGATGGGCGCAAGCGCGTCAATCTGCGCGCCGATGCATTGGAATCGCTGATCGCCGTGCTCTATCTCGACGGCGGGTTGGAAGCGGCCCGTGCCTTTATCCACAGATACTGGCAGCCGCGCTCGCAAGCCATTGACGCCGCCCGTCGCGATGCGAAAACCGAACTCCAGGAATGGGCGCATCAGGCGGCAAGCGCAGTGCCGGTTTACATAATCGACAGCCGCGAGGGACCGGACCACGATCCGCTGTTCACCGTCAGTGTGAAGGTCGGCGCCTATCCGCCGGCGACCGGTAGCGGGCGCTCCAAGCGCGAAGCGGAGCAGGCTGCAGCCGCGGCACTTCTGCAGCGGGAAGGCGTCTGGCTCGATCAAGGGAGTGCCGCATGACCGCCACCGAAGCTCCCGCAACAGAAGCGCCCGCTACCCGCTCCGGCTTCGTCGCGCTGATTGGCGCGCCCAATGCGGGGAAATCGACGCTGGTCAACCAATTGGTCGGCGCCAAGGTGTCGATCGTGACACACAAGGTGCAGACCACGCGCGCCATCGTGCGCGGCATTGCCACCCACAACAACGCGCAGATCGTCTTCGTCGACACGCCGGGCATATTCAAGCCGAAGCGCCGGCTGGACACCGCGATGGTGACCACAGCCTGGGGCGGTGCCAAGGACGCCGATATCGTGCTGCTCTTGATCGATGCCGAGCGCGGCATCCGGGGCGATGCAGATGCCATCCTCGAGCGGCTGAAGGATGTCCGGCAGCCGATGGTGTTGATCCTCAACAAGGTCGATCGGGTCAAGCACGAGACGTTGCTTGCATTGTCGGCGGCAGCCAACGAAAGGGTGCCGTTCAAGCGCACCTTCATGGTTTCGGCGCTGACGGGGTCCGGCTGCAAGGACCTGCTCGACTATCTCGCCGAGACCCTGCCGGCCGGACCCTGGTACTACCCTGAAGACCAGATCTCCGACCTTCCGATGCGCCAGCTCGCAGCCGAGATCACCCGCGAAAAGCTCTATCTCAGGCTACATCAGGAACTGCCTTATTCCTCCCACATCGAGACAGAGAAATGGGAAGAGAAGAAGGACGGGTCGGTGCGCATCGACCAGACAATCTATGTCGAGCGCGACAGCCAGAAGAAGATCGTGCTCGGCCATAAGGGCGAGACGATCCGCGCCATCGGCCAGGCCGCGCGTATGGAGATCGCAGGCATCCTCGAGCAGAAGGTGCACCTCTTCCTGTTCGTCAAGGTGCGCGAGAACTGGGGCGACGATCCCGAGCGCTACCGCGAGATGGGGCTCGAATTTCCGCACTGAGCTATCCAAGGATTTGGCCGATCGGTCGAGCTGTCTGTTGGTCGTCTCAGGATTCTGAGCGGTCCCCAAGCGCCAACGACACACCGTTGGCAAGATGCTCGGCGTCGGACGCGTTTTCGAACGGGATGCCCGTTCTTGCATAGTCGAGCGGTGAGAAATCGGAGCCGTCGGCGTCGATCAGCGCAGCCTGGCGCCTTGCCGCTTGCATGTCGCCGAACTGAGCGTAACAGGCGGCAAGCCGGGTGCGGATCCACGGCGTCGGTCGCGTCGCCAACTCCAGCACCTCGGCAGCCGTGCGGTATTCGCCCAGCATGTATAGCGCGAGCGCGCGATCGTACTGATACCAGTGAGGATGCAGCGGGTTGATGCGGATGGCGCGCGCCAGCCAGGCGAGCGCGTCGAGCGGCCGGCCGCGCATCGTCAACAGATGCCCCATCTGCTCGATACAGTCTGCGTCGCCCGGATTGAGCTCGAGCGCGATGCGCAAATGATGCTCGGCCGCCTCGTGGTCGCGCATATTGAGCCGCACCAGCGACTGGATGCGGTGTGCCGTTGCCTGGTCCGGCGACAATGCGATGCCCCGGTCGGCCAGGTCGCGGGCCTTCGTCAGCACGGCGTCGCTGCTCGGTCCGAATTCGCTGTTAAGCACATGCGACAGCGCCAGATAGGTGTAGGCGAGGCCATAGGCCGGGTCCCTGACGATAGCAGCCTCGAAAAACGCTGCTGCTTGTTTCAGTTCGCTTTGCGCCGGATCGCGCAGCAAGGCGACGCCGCGCAGCACCAGTTCATGGGCGGCGAGGCTGGCTACCGGCTGCCGCGAGGCACGTTGCAGGCCGGCATTGTTCACCCGAACCACCAGCCGGCCGACGATCTTTTCGACGATCTCCTGCTGGATGGCGGACAGCCCGGCGTAATCGGCCTGGTAGCGATCGCCCCAGAGCTGGGAAGCGCTGGCTGCGTCAACGAGATTGACCGCACAGACGATGCTGTCTGCCTGCCGCCGCACCGAGCCCTCGACGACATAGTCGGCGCCGATGCACGAACGCACGACAGGCCATTCGCCAGGCGAATAGGACGCAAACGAGAAGCTCGAGTTGCGCGCCAGCACCGTCAACGTGCCGAAGCGGGCGAGGCCATTGATAATGTCTTCGGCAATACCATCGACGATCGCTTCGTCGGCCGGATCGGCGCCGTCATTGCGGAATCTGAGCACCGCCACGATCGGCTGGGCGCCGAGTTCGGGCACCGGCTCGATTTCAGGGATCAGCATGTAGCCGCGCTTCGATACGGTCCGTATCGTTTCCTCGCCGAGCACCTTGCGGATCTCGCGAATCGACTGCGTCAGCGAATCCTCGGTGACGAAAACACCCGGCCAGACCGCATCCATCAATTCCGACTTCGGCACCACACGGCCGTTGTGGCGGGCGAGATGCGTCAGCAATGCGTAGGCTTTCGGCCGCAGGAAGGCCGGCTGTCCGGCCCGGCCGAGCGTACCTTTGCCCAGATCGAGCGTGAAACCGCCAAACTGAAAAACCTGCTCAGTGGCCGAAACCGCCATCGAAACGGCCCGCTCCCTGCAGCCGTGCCTGTATTGGCCTACGGCTGGAGGGCTGGGTCAAGGTCTGTCGCCGCCGAAAGCGGCGCTTTGGATTTGGACGCCGCAAATTAGACGGCGCCAGCAAGGGCGGGCTGCGTTGCCGGCCTGCGGACGAAGCTCTCGGTGCCGTAGACGGCAACGATCGCGATCGCAGCCACCGCCCAGATCGCAACACCAATCCATTGCTGCTGCACATGGTCGGCGTCGATGAACGCCTTGCCCAGGAAGCGCACGCTGTTCTGATGGGTGACATGCATAAGAATGGCGAGAAGCACACTGCCGGTGTTCTGATAGAGCCAGGTGAACACCACTGCCGCCAGCACGACGTTGATCGTGCCGTAGAGGCTGAGATCGCCGACCAGGCCGAGCGGAAAATGCCAGATCGCCCAGATCGCGCCGAGGATCAGGCTTCCGGCCAGCGCCGAATGCTTGGTCAACAGACGCGGTGTCGCAAAGCCGCGCCATCCCGGCTCTTCGCCAAGCGGGCCGCTGAAGACCGCATAGAGCGCGATGATCGGCAGTATCTCAGTGACGGCTGGAATGTTGCCCCAGGCCGGCGTCGCCGAGCCGAACAGCGGATTGACCAGGATTGAGGCAAGCTGCGTGCTCAATGGCAGGCCGAATGCCACCAGATACCATAGCGGAGATACCCGCCACTTCACCATGGAAGCGAGAATGGCCTTGACCGAAGCCCAGCCTCCGGAAAGAGCGGCGATGACGAATCCGGACACCATCGGGCCGAAGGTAAACCAGGGAATGCTATCGCCATTCGACAGGTAGAATGGGATGAAGGCAAACCAGGTCAGGGCAAGCGTCAACGAAAAGAAGGCAGCCAACTGATGCTGCCGCACCAGGCGCAGGAAAGAAGTCATGTCGGGCCTCTCACGGGCAGATGACAATGAGAGGTCGCCGGGCTGCCCAATCGGTCGACTTACATCTTGAACAGCCGGCCGAAACATTCCGGGAGGCTATGCGCCGACCACCTCGGTCGACCCGTTTCTTATTGGCAGCCGCGCTACCCGAAATCCTGAGCGGGTTCTGAGAAATTTCCGATATTTCATGCAGAACCGGCCAGTCAGACCGGTTGGAACGCCTGCCGACACGGCGGTCGTCCAGCGTTCCCGTTCGTCGTCTCTCCGTCATACACCCTGCCTATAGGCGTTAAATACAAGGGCGACTGGGGTGCGATCACCGCGGTCGGCGCCATAATAGTACGTCGGAAGAATGGGCCGGCAAAGCTAGCCTCGACGTCAAGCCGATTACTGACCTGACCCTGTTCGTGATGGCAGGTTACGGCAGCGACGACAACGTCGCGAAGAACTTCTATAAGCCGTGGGCGGGCAACTTTGCCGTCTGGGGCAGCGGCAGCTATGCCGTCAACAAGAAGACCTCGTTGAACGCCCAGGTCTCCTATACCGACGACAAAGACTTCGCTGTTGCGGCCAATGTCGCCTACACCATCGTTCCTGGCTACACGATCACCGCCGAAGTCGATTATTACGACAATTTGGATGCCGACGATGCCGACGCGATCGGCGGCATCTTCCGCTTCCAGCGCTCGTTCTGATCAAACGACGATCTCGCAGAAACGGCCCGTAGCGATACGCTACGGGCCGTTTTGGTTTGCGGCGGATAAGTCGCTCATCTTGATTTCGCCATCCAACCGGTGACAAGCTCTCGTCATGGAATGGCGCGACGAGGGAATCATTCTGGGCACCCGCAAGCATGGCGAAACCAGCGCCATTCTCGAGGTGATGACGCGCGTGCATGGCCGCCATCTCGGCCTCGTGCGCGGCGGCCGTTCGCGCAAACAGCAGCCGGTCTTGCAGCCCGGCAATCGCGTCGACCTGTTGTGGCGGGCGCGGCTCGACGAGCATCTCGGCACCTTCCAGGTCGAGGCGATCGAGATGAACGCCGCCCGGTTGATGGACAGCGCCGTTGCCGTCTACGGCCTGCAGACGATGGCCGCACATCTGCGTCTTCTGCCCGAGCGTGACGCCCATGGCGGCCTTTACGAGACGCTTGCGGTGATGATCGCTCATCTCGACGATGCCGATGCCGCCGGCGAGTTGGTGGCCCGCTTCGAGCTGCTGGTCCTCGACGAACTCGGTTTTGGCCTCGATCTCAGCCAGTGTGCGGCGACCGGCACCAGGCAGGACCTTGCCTATGTCTCGCCGAAATCCGGCCGCGCCGTGTCGCGCGCGGCGGGCGCGCCGTGGCGCGACAAGATGCTGGCGCTGCCTGCCTTCCTGCAGCGCGGCTCCGGGTTGCGCGCCGATCCGGCGGCGATCGAGGACGCCTTCCGGCTGACCGGCTTCTTTTTGACCCGCCATGTCTACGAACCGCGCGGCATCGAGCCTCCCGGCGCCCGCGCCGGGTTTCTCGCCGCCTTGCGCAGGCATCAATCACCCGGCCATGAATCCGGCAAGGCGAGCGCCGCAGAAACCGCCGGGGAGACCACCAGATGAGCGACGTTGAACCTTGTCCCGGCAACGTTTCGCCGCTCGGCCTTGGCACAAGGGCGGCACGCTGGCGGTTTCGGAAGCGGCGCTGAAGGATGTCAACGGCAAGCTGCTGGCTTTGGGCGCTGAAACATGCTCGATCTTTCCGGCGGCCAATCTGGTGGCACGTTGAATGGACCGGCCGTTTGGCCGCCGCATTTGAATGTCACTGAACATTGAGTGTCAGTGACAACTGGCCTGGTTTGGGGGAACCGCCATGTTTGAAAGCCTGATTGGCCTCGTCGCCATCATCGCGCTGTTCGTCATCATTTCACGCCAGCAGAGCCGTATCGGCCTGATCGAGCGCGAGCTTGGCGCCTTGCGCAGCCTTGTGCTTTCGGGCACGCCTGCGCTGCCGCCGCAAGCCAAGGAACCGGCTGCAAACGACAGCAAACCGGCGGATGCCGCAATACCGCTTGCGGCCGCAGCCGACCTGGCATCGCCAGGGACCGCAGCGGTCGCATCAGCCACAGAGGCCGAGGCCGATACCGCGGCGCCATCCGCGCCGGAGTCGGCGCAACCGGCGGCCGCGGCGAAGCCAGCTCGCCAGTCCGACGTCGAAACGGCTCTCGGTACTCGCTGGGCGGTCTGGGTCGGCGGCATCGCGCTGGCGCTGGGCGGCCTGTTCCTGATCCGCTACACCATCGAGGCCGGCATTTTCGGGCCACGCGTGCGGCTCGCCATGGCGGCGGCACTCGGGCTGGTGCTGGTCGCCGGCGGCGAGTTCATCCGGCGCACCGGCTTCAGGGTGCCGGTGCAAGGTGCCGCCGGTGCCTATATCCCGGCAATCCTGACGGCGGCCGGCGCCTTCATTTTGTTCGGTACCGTCTACGCCGCGTACAGCATTTACGGCTTTATCGGCCCGACGCTCGCTTTCACGCTGCTCGGCGCCATCGGGGTGGCGACGATCGCGGCAAGCCTGGTTCACGGTCAGGCGCTGGCCGGCGTCGGCCTGCTCGGTGCCATGGTGACGCCGCTGCTGGTCGCCTCGCAGGCGCCCAATCCGTGGGCGCTGTTCGGCTATCTGGCGATCGTGCTCGTCACCGCCGGCGTCATCGCCCGTATCCGCGACTGGAGGCTTTTGATGGCCGCAGCCTTCGTCGCCACCGGCATCTGGACCATCTTCTACATGACCGAAGCACCGGGGACGAACCTTTCCGTCATCCTTTTTATCGACGGGGTGACACTGGCCGTGCTCGCCTTCGTCTGGCTTGGCCGCCGCGACGAAGCGGTCGCCGGCAGCGGCTTCGATTGGCCGTCGATCGCGCCGGGCTTCTTCGTCGGGCTTTCGGCGCTGGCCCTGTTCGTCGATCCGGCCTTCGCCGCCATCCGCGGTGCATTGCCGGGTGCCGCCCTTGTCGCAGCCCTGGTGGCGGTGGCGCTCTATCGGCCGCGGGCGCTGGCACTGCTGCACGCCGCCGGGCTGGCGACTGTGCTGGTCTATCTCGGCATCATTCCGCCGACCACGATCGCTTCCGATTTTTCGGGCGGCGCTCTTGGCGTCGACGGCATGCCGGTTGTGGCGTCCGATGCCTTGATGCTCAGGGTCGGCATCGTTCTCGGCCTGGTCTTCATCGGCATCGGCTTTTGGGCAGCGCGCCGTTTTGCGGCCCATGGCTGGCTGCGCGCCGCCACGTGGGCGGCCTGGAGCGCTGTCGCGCCACTGGTCATCCTGCTGGCGCTCTGGTCTACCTTCGGCAATCTCGACCGTGACCTTGCTTATGCGGCGGTTGCAGCCGTATTGGTCGGGGTCTTCGCTGCCGGCGGCGAATGGATAGCACGCGGCGAAGCGCCGCCGCTGACCGGCGGCGCTGCCGTCTCCTTCGCGCTCGGCGGGGCGGCGATTGCCGGCCTGCTGATGCTGCACATGGCCTTTGGTTCGGGCTGGACAACCATCCTGCTCGGAGCAGCCGCCGCCGTGCCAGCGCTGGCGACGCGCTGGCGTAGCTATCCGGTGCTTGGATGGATTTCCGTTGGTGCGGTGATTGCAGTGCTTGGTCGCGCTGCCTTCGACCCGACCATCGTCGGTGCCGAGTTCCTGTCGAAGACGCCGGTGTTCAACTGGCTGCTGCTTGGATATGGGGTGCCGGCGCTCGCTTTCGGTTTTGCCGCCTGGCAGCTTGCCCGAACCACCAATGGCCGACCGCGCCTTGCCATGGAGGCCGGCGCCGCGCTGTTTTGCCTGCTCACCGTCGCCATGCTGGTGCGCCATGCCATGCATGGCGGCGTCATCGATACGGCTGCTGCGACGCTGGCCGAACAGGCGATCTACACGCTGATCGCCATCGGTGCCGGTGCCATCCTGGTCGCTATCGACATGCGCTCGCCAAGTCAGGTGCTGCGTTACGGCTCGATTGCAGCGGGCGTGGTCTCGGTCGCCTTCATCGTCCTCCAGCATTTTCTGGCGTTGAACCCGTTGCTGACCGATGAATCGACCGGCAGCATTCCGGTGTTCAACCTTCTGTTCCTCGCCTACCTCTTGCCGGCGGTCGCGGCAGGCGCACTGGCACTCCATTGCCGTGACAAGCGGCCGCAATGGTATGCGGCGATGCTGGCGGTGGTGGCGGCGGTGCTCGCTTTTGCCTATGCCACGCTGTCGGTCAGGCGCCTGTTCAAGGGTGAGTTCATCGGGCTGTGGAGCGGTCTCGGCCAGCTTGAGACCTATACCTATTCGGCACTGTGGCTGGTAATCGGCGTGGTGCTGCTCACCGCCGGTGTCTGGCTGAAGTCCCAGGTGCTGCGCATAGCGTCGGCAGCGCTGATCTCGATCGCCGTGCTCAAAGTCTTCATCTTCGACATGTCGGAACTGGAAGGCGTGTTGCGGGCGCTGTCCTTCATCGGCCTCGGCGCGGTGCTCATCGGCATCGGCCTGTTTTATCAGCGGCTGCTGACAAGGGCGGCGAGAGAGGTAAATTAGGTCGTCCACTGCAAGAAGGTCCAGCCTGGAGGACAGCGCGTTGCTCATAAACGACATAGCTACGATCGGCATCATCACGGCAGGCCCTGGGGGACCAATCGAAGGCTTCAAGGAGGGGCTGAGAGAACTGGGATTTGCCGAAGGCAGGAGCATTCGGTTTGAGCAGCGATCGGCCAATGGTGATTTGGGCAGGCTTCCCACCCTGGCGACGGAACTGGTTAGGCTGAACGTCGACCTTATCGCCGTGATCGGGGCGGTGACCGCGCGTGCGGTCCAAAAGGCGACAACGGAGCTCCCCGTCGTTTATTCTGTCGTCGTCGATCCGGTCAGTGATGGCCTCGCCGCAAGCCTGGAGAAGCCCGGCGGCAACATGACAGGAGTAACCAGCTTCGATCCAAACCAGGCGCGGACGCATGTCGAGTTGTTGCGAGCCGTCTTACCAGCGCTCTCCCGCATCGCGATCTTGAGCGATCAGGGGGTGTCCGATTGCCTGTCAGCCTCCAATGCTGGGCAATACAAGAATTTGGGCTGAACCCGCAGGTTCTCCGCATTATAGGGCCTCAGCCCGATCTTGACGGCGCTTTTGCAGCGATGGATCGCGAGCTGGTCGAAGCGCTCATCGTCCTCGAGGAGCCGATCATTGCAGCACTCCGCGCAAGAATCGCGGAGCTTGCCCTTGCGCGTCGCTTGCCAACCATCTTCGCGCGGGAGCAGATCGATGCGGGAGGTCTGTTCTGCTACGGCACCAGCTTGCGAAGCGCAACATATCACATGGCGCTGTGCGCGAAGAAGATTCTTGATGGCAAGAGCCCCCGCGACATACCAATTCAGACTTTGTCCCAGCACGAATTGGTGGTGAACTTGCAGACCGCGAGAAAGCTCGGTCTAACGGTGCCTTCAAATATAGTAAATAGAGCGGTGCGTGTGATTGAATAGTACTGCGGCCGCTGACCCGCAGCAAGGGAGACATAGGATCAAATGGCACTCTATATACGAGGCCCCGAAGTGGATGCTTCAGCGACTATGTTGCAGCGCCAGACGGACGCTCCAAGCAAAACGGAGGCGGTGCGGACCGCGCTTTGCACGAACTCGAACGCAGTCGCACCAATGTGTCGCTTCGCGACCGGATTGCCAGGCTGCAAGCCGAGGCGGTGAGGATGGGCCTGCCCAATCCTGACTTCGATATGAAGAAATTCACAGCCGAGATGCGGGAAGACTGACGTTTGTCGACGCGCCGCTATTCGTCACCACGCATTTCTTTCAACTTTCGGATGCAACCCGGGAATAAACCTGCCACCGGCAGCGTTATTCAGTTGCTTGGGTGACCGGGGCGGCGGACCGCTTCGCGCTGGCCGCTTGCGCCGCGCTGCAAAGGCGCGTTCAATCACCACGGACAGGGGCTCCAGAACCAGCGGTCATGGACGAAAAGAAGGCAGCAATCCTGGGTGAAATACCGCGTCTGCGCCGCTATGCACGCTCGCTGTTGCGCGACCGCGATTCCGCCGACGATCTCGTCCAGGATTGTCTCGAGCGGGCGCTTGTGCGGCTCGACAATTGGCAGACAGGAGAAAGCCCCAGGAGGTGGCTGTTTACGATCATGCACCATTTGTTCATCGACCAGATGCGCAAGGTGAACCGGCGCGGCGAGGCGGCGATGCTGCCGCTCGAGACAAGCGAGGCGCAGGCAGCACCCGCCGAGCAGGTCGAGAGCATCGCCTCGCGCGAGATCGTCGACGCGCTGCAGGCGATCAGCCCTGACCGGCGCGCGGCACTTGTGATGGTCGCCATCGAAGGGTTTTCCTATGCCGAAGCCGCCAACATCCTTGGAGTGCCCGCCGGCACTTTGATGTCGCGCATCGCGCGCGGACGTGACGAACTGCGAGCGCTGCTGGATGATACCGCGCGCCGCCGCTCGATAAGGATCGTTGAGAAATGAGCCGGCGCGATTTCTCCGAACGCGACATCCACATGGCTCTCGATGGCGAGTTGCCGGGCGACGAGCGGACGGCCTATGAGGCATGGCTCGAGGCCAATGCCGAGATGAAGGCCAAGAGCGCACGCTACGCCGCCGACCGGGAAGCGTTGCGCGCAGCCTTTAATGGCGTGCTGGACGAACCCGTGCCGGTGCGGTTGAGCAAGGTGGTGCTTGGCGAGGCGCCGGTGGTCAGAGTATCGCCGTCGCGCTCGCGTTGGTGGCTTGCGGCCGCCGCTGCCGCCATCCTGGCGATTGGCGGTGCTGGCGGCTACCTTGCCGGCATCGGCCGCCTCGGCCTGGAAAATACCGCCGAGGACCAGCTTGCCGAAGAGGCGATCGCCGCCCACGTCATCTATGCCGCCGAAACGCGGCATGCGGTGGAAGTGCCGGCAAGCGACAAGGATCATTTGCAGAGTTGGTTGTCGAACCAGGTGGGTCTGAAGCTCGTCGCGCCGGATCTGGCGGCGCAAGGATTCCAACTGGTCGGTGGCCGGCTGCTGCCCGCCGGCCAGGGCAAGGCCGCGATGCTGCTTTACGAGGACGTCAAGGGCGAGCGCATATCGCTCTTCGTCACCGCCGAATCGGCAGCCAAGGCCAAGGGCACCTATGGGGAGGACGATGGTCCTGAGGCCGTCTATTGGCTGGACAAGGGTTATGGCTGCGCCGTCGTCGGCTCGCTGCCGCGCGAGCAACTGGCCGCAGTGGCCAAGAGCGCCTATAGCCAGCTTTTGGCGGGCTTGCAAAGCTGAGCAGGCTCTCGCTCTTCCGGAGCCGCGCCGTTGCCTAAACACGGAGGTCGTTCAAAGCCTTTGCGCGACCTGCCTGCCGTCAAAACTGTCACAATTCGGCCCTAATCGAGGTGCGATAGCGCTTGCTGAATGCTGGCACTTCGGCTGGTGTGACCGATGTTTAGACTAGGGCCGTTTCCACAACCCAATCGAGGTTTTCTGAGCCCGCATGCCTGCCGAGATTCGCAAGGCCCGCGCGTCCGACGTCGATGACCTCGCCGCCATCGAAAAAGCCGTTTTCTCGAGCGATCGCATTTCTCGCCGCTCCTTTCGCCAACTGATCGAACGCGACACCGCCGAGCTGCTGGTTGGCGAAAGCGATGGCCGCGTCGCCGGCTATGCAGTCGTGCTGTTTCGCAAGGGCAGCGGCGTCGCGAGGCTTTATTCGATCGCCGTTGGTCCATTTTTCGGCGGCCGTGGCGTTGGCCGGCTGCTGCTGGAAGAGGCCGAGGCCGCCGCTTTCGAGCACGGCCGCATGATGCTTCGTTTGGAAGTCCGCGAGGACAACCCGCGCGCGATCCAGATCTACGAGCAGAGCGGCTACCGCAAGATCGGCCGCGAGCCGGACTATTACGAGGATGGCGCCACGGCGCTGCGCTATGAAAAGACCTTGCGCGGCGACATTCCGGTGGCCACCGAAGTGCCGTTTTATCAGCAAACTTGCGAATTCACTTGCGGACCATGCTGCCTGATGATGGCGATGGCTTACTTCGGCCCCGGATTCGTGCCGGATCCGGTGATGGAAATCAGGCTGTGGCGTGAGGCGACGACCGTTTTCATGATGTCGGGGCCGGGCGGCTGCGAACCGTTCGGGCTTGCCGTCGCCGGCTATGAGAGCGGGCTTGCTGCTGAGATCTATGTCTCCTTCTACGGCGCGCTGTTCCTGCAGTCGGTGCGCAGCGAGGACAAGCGCCGCGTCATGGAGCTGGCGCAGGTCGACTTTCGCCGCCGCGCGGAACTTTACAGCATCCCGGTGAATTACCGTTCATTCGGGCTTGACGACATTCGCACCGCGATCGCAGAGGGAAAACTGGTGCTGGTCCTGATCAGCGGCTTCCTGATGTTCGGCAAGAAGGTTCCGCACTGGGTATTGGCCATCGGTGACGACGGCGATCATATCCTGATCCACGACCCCTGGGTCGAGGACGAGCGGCAGGAGACGATCCTCGATGCTGCCAACATTCCCGTGCCTTACGGCATCTTCATGAACATGGCGCAATTCGGCCGCGACGGATTGCGCGCCGCCATCACTCTCGGAAAGCGCGATAGCCAATGACCTGGGTCATCCTTACCGGCCGGCAGAACGATCTCGACCAAGTGGCGACGCCGCACAAGATCATCACCAATCGCGACTACCTTGCCCATCCGGCACTGTTTCGCGGTCAGCGGCCGAAGGTCATCAACCTGTCGAACAATTACGGCTACCAGAGCCGCGGCTATTACGCGTCGCTGCTTGCTGGTTCGCGCGGCCATAAGGTCATCCCGACGGTCGAAACGATGATCGACCTGTCGGAGCGCAAGCTCTATGAGCACGCGTTGCCGGAACTCGAACTCGCACTCAACAAGTGCCGCAAGGACCTGGGTGGCGCTTTTCCCCAGAAGGTCTGCATCTTCTTCGGCATCGGACCATCCAGGATCTGGGACCGCTTCGCAAAACTTCTGTTCGACTGGTTCCGTGCCCCGGCGCTCGAGGTCCACATCAGGGACAGCGCCGAATGGGCCTCGATCCGCAAGATCGGGTTCCATCCCCTGGCCAGGATGACCGAGGACGAGGAAACGCACTTTCTCCAGTGCCTGGAGACCTACACCAACCGCGAGTGGCGCGACACCAAGGGCCGCACGCCGGCGCGCTACACTTTCGCCACTCTGGTCGATCCGCATGAGGAACTGCCACCGTCGGAGATTTCGTCGCTGCGCCACTGGGCCAAGATCGCTGAAAAGATGGGCGTCGAAATCGAGCCGATCACCAAGCGGGATCTGGCCAAGCTCGCCAACTACGACGCGCTGTTCATCCGCGAGACCACCTCGATCTCCAACCACACCTACCGCTTTGCCCGCCGCGCCCAGCAGGAAGGCATGCCGGTCATCGACGATCCGCTGTCGATGATCCGCTGCACCAACAAGGTCTATCTCAACGAGCTGATGACCTACAACAAGGTACCGGTGCCGCCAACGGTGATGATAGCCGGCACCTCGGACCTGGAACTTGCGGCGCAGACGCTGGGCTTCCCGCTGGTGCTGAAGATCCCGGACTCCTCGTTTTCGCGCGGCGTCAAGAAATGCGGCACTTTCGAAGAGTTGAAGTCGCTTGCAACCGAATGGCTGGAGGATTCCGACCTCCTGATCGCGCAAAAATTCATTCCGACGGAATATGACTGGCGCGTCGGTGTCCTCGGCGGCCAACCCTTGTTTGCCGTCCATTATCTGATGGCCAAGAAACATTGGCAGATCGTCAATCATAAGGCCAACGGCAAGCCCGATCAGGGCGGCATCAAGACCTTCACCCTGAAGGAAGCGCCGGCCCATGTCGTCGAGACGGCGGTGAGCGCGGCGCGTTGCATCGGCGACGGCCTCTACGGCGTCGACCTCAAGGAAACCAGGGACGGCGTCTTCGTCATCGAGGTCAACGACAACCCCAACCTCGACCACGGCTGGGAAGACTCTGGCGAAAAGGACGAGGTCTGGGTGCGGCTGACGCAGTGGTTCCTGGAGCGGCTGGACCGGCCGGGGCGATAATATCCGAACTGAGGGGAAAAAGATGCTGTTCTTCGTAACCGAGGATTTTCGCGGCTGCGACCGCAAGGAGATCTACCGCCGTTTCCGCGACCAGGGCCGCCTGAAGCCGGACGCGCTTCTCGTGCACCACAGCTGGATCGCAGCGGATATGAGCCGCTGCTTCCTGCTGGTGGAGGCCGATGACATCACGCTCCTGCAGCGGTGGGTCATCGAATGGGCCGATCTGGTCGAATTCGAGATTGTTCCTGTGGCGACGAACAAGGATATGGTTGAGGCATTGAGCGGGCACCTCTGACCCGGCAAGGAACCTCCTGGTTCGCCACACCTGAATTCCGCCTTCTCTATCAAGGAATTAACACGCGAATCGAGCGTCATCTCAAGGAGATCCAAGCCGGTTGCCCGCGCTTCCGCGAGACTGTCGCACTTAGCCGGACTGCCGGATCGTCGCGCTCGACCTCAGCAGCCGATTGATGTCCGACGCCTTTGACGGCACGCCGATCAAATAGCCCTGGGCCTCGACACAACCCTCCTTTTGCAGGAATTCAAGCTGCGCTTCGGTCTCGACACCTTCGGCGGTGACGGTGATGCCCAGCTGTGCGCCAAGCCCGATGATGGTGCGCACGATCGCCGCGGTATCGCGACTGTCGATGTCACGGGTGAACGAGCGATCGATCTTGATCTTGTCGACGGGAAAGCGCCTGAGGTAGCCCAGCGAGGAATAGCCGGTGCCGAAATCGTCCAGCGCGATGCGGACGCCCAGATCGCGTAGCTGCCTGAGTGTCTTGAGCACCAGATCGCTCTCGTCCATCAGCACCGTTTCGGTGATTTCCAGTTCAAGTCGGTTGGCCGGCACGCCCGAGAACGCCAGTGCCGAAATGACGCTGCGGGCAAAGGTACCGCTTTTGATCTGCACGGCGGAGACATTGACTGCGATGCGCCAAGCCGCCCAGCCTGCCGCGGTCGTGCAGGCTTTTCGCAGCGCCCATTCTCCGAGCGGCACGATCAGCCCGGTCTCCTCGGCGGCCGGAATGAAGTCGTCCGGCCGCACCAGGCCGCGCACCGGCGATCGCCAGCGCATCAAGGCTTCGGCACCGACGATTTCGCCGGAGGCGATGTTCATGATCGGCTGGAAATCCAGCTCGAATTCGCGGCGCGACAGCGCTGCCCTGAGATCGATTTCGAGCGCCCGGCGGGCCCGCACCATCGCGTCCATGGCCGGTTCGAAGAAGCGGTAGAGGTTGCGCCCTTCGCTCTTTGCCCGATAGAGCGCCATATCGGCATTTTTCAGCAAAGTCTCGGCGTCCTTGCCGTCATTCGGAAACAGCGCGATGCCGAGACTGATGCCGACACGCATGTCGTGTCTCTTGTCGCGAAACGGCTTTCCGATGATCTCGACTATGCGTTTGGCCAGCTTTTCCGCGTCGCCCGGGCTTTTGAGATTGAACAGGATGATGACGAATTCGTCGCCGCCGAAGCGGGAGACAACGTCCGTTTCATTGCGCAGGCACCGTTGCAGCCGTTCGGCCACGCATTTCAGCAGCCAGTCGCCGGCGGGGTGACCCCAAGTATCATTGACTGCCTTGAAGTGATCGAGGTCGAGCGAGAATATCGCCAGCGATCCGTCTCTCGTCTCGCTCAGGGCTTGGTCGAGCCGTTCGCGAAGCATCGAGCGATTGGGCAGGTTGGTCAGTGTGTCGTGGTGCGCAAGATGGGTCATGCGCTCTTCCACACGCCTGCGCTCGGTGACGTCGTCGAACGTCGCGACCCAGCCGCCGCCGCTCATCGGCCGGCGCGCAACCAACAGCGTCCTGCCGTCGGCGAGATGACGATGCGTTATGTGTGTTTTCCCCGCCCGCAGGCAGGCTTCGATTTGCGAGATTTCGCTGTCGGGGTCGAGCTTTGTATAAATGCCCAGTTCCAGCAGCCGCTTGAACGCATCACGGTGGCTCATGCCAAGCGGGAAGTCGGCGGGCCTGACATGATAAAGTTCCAGGAAACGTTCGTTGCGCACGATCAGCTTGCCGTCCGCATCGTACATCAAAAGGCCTTGCGACATGTTGGCAAGTGCTGCGTCGAAACGGCGGTGCTGCTCTTTCAACTCCTGCTCGGCGCGCCGTTGCTCGGTGATGTCCTCGTAGATCGAGACCCAGCCACCTGACGCCAGCGGCCGGTGCGAAATGTTGACGATGCGCCCGTCTGCAAGCGTTTCCTCATAGGTGGAAGGTTTTGCCTGGTCGATATAGGGCTTGCGGATGGCATAGAGTTGCTCGGCGCTTTGCGAGGCGATGCCGATATCCACGCTGTGCTGGAGGATGTCGAAAAACCGGATGCCGGGCCGCACCACTTCGGCGTCGAGGCGAAAGATGCTGATGTAGTTCCTGTTGCAGATGATCATCCGCTCATCGGCATCGAACATGCACAGGCCATGCGACATGTTCTCGATCGCTGCCGAAAAACGCTCGTTCTGTTCGCGTAGCTCGTCTTCGATCCGTCGCGGCAGACCAACGCCTTTGGCCCTCCGTCGGCGGACGGATGAACCAGCCTTGATACCGGCAACGGGCATGAGGCAAGCCTATGGACCATGGTTAACCACGGCACTGTTGTCCCTGCCGGTTAATTTACCGTTTTCAGCCGGCTGGAACGGCAGTCTGGCGTCGCGACTTTTCGATTGCCGCAAACCGTTTGAGAAAGGCATTCTGCGCCCAGGTCACCGAGCGCGGCGTGACATCGAAGCGCTCGGCGTTGAAACCGCGCGGCCTGCCGAAGAACTCGGTCGCCTCCGCCGTCGAAAAACCCGCAAGCAGCGTTGCTTCGAAATAAGCGGCGATCTGATCCGCTCGCTTGATTTCCTTGCGCAGCCCCGCGTCGAGTTCGGCAGGCAGTGAAAAGCGCAGATGGATGGCACGCTGCAGCCTGATCTCGCAATCCCTGTAGCTGCCGCCCATCACGGATTTGAACGGCGAGATCATATCGCCGATGACGTATTCCGGCGCGTCGTGCAGCAGCGCCGCCAACCGCGCGTCGGCGTCGGCATCCGGCATCAGTTCGCCGACAAGTGTTTCGACCAGCAGTGAATGCTGGGCGACCGAAAAGGCGTGATCGCCTCTGGTCTGGCCGTTCCAGCGTGCGACGCGGGCAAGGCCATGGGCAATATCGGAGATCTCGATGTCGAGCGGCGAGGGATCGAGCAGGTCGAGCCGGCGGCCGGACAGCATACGTTGCCAGGCACGCGGCGGCGCCCCGGCGCGGTCGGCCGCCATCAGGCGTCCTCCGCGCCAACGGCTTCCTGCGGAAAGCTGAATTTCGCCCAGGACGGGATGGCGAGCGACACGGCGACGTCGTCAGCCAGGATCGGCAGGCCGGCGTCGAGCGCTGCCTTGACCCGGTCGATGCGGGCAATGGCAAGGCCTGTCGTGCCGGCGGTCGAGCCAAGCGTGCCGACTGGTCGCCCCGCCACGGCCAACTCTGCGCGCGAAGTGGGCAGGGGGCGTTCGGCCGACACGATCAACACTCGGCGCCTGGCAGTGCCGCGATGCTGCATGCGCGAGACGACCTCCTGGCCGACGTAGCAGCCTTTCTTGAAGCCGACGCCGCCGATCTCGTCGAGCAGCACATCATGCGGAAACGCGTCGCCGAGCTGATAGTCGCTGCCGCTTTCGGCAATGCCATTGGCGATGCGAAAGGCTTGCCATGCGGCAAGGTCGCCGCCGTCTGCGGCGCCACCATAGAAGCGCGTGACGATAGCATCGACAAACCGCGCATCGGCAAACGGTGCAGATTCAAATTGCGAGGCAGTTGAATGGCTTTCCCATACGACGGTCACAACCGACTGATCTGCCTTGGCAATTTCGACTTTGGCGCGCAACTTGTAGAGCGTCAGCCGGCGCATGAAGTCTTCGATGGTCTCAGCACGGCATTCGAGCCGGAAAGTATTTTCGCCAGCGCGCGAGATCAGGAAGTCGAAAAGGATCTTGCCTTGCGGCGTCAGTAAGGCGCCGGGCTTTGCTTCGCCGCGGCCGAGCGCGTCTAGGTCGGTGGTCAGGATGTTCTGCAAAAAGTGCTCGGCATCCGATCCGGACACGGAAACGAGTGCGCGATCTCTGAGCGAGGCAAAGGGCATGGTGGGAAAACGAGCCTGATCTTGCAAAACTATCGGTCATTACGTAAGCCGCTGGCACTTCCCCCGCAAGAGACCGGATCCGCATGGCCCCCCTCTACGATCTCATCCTGACAGGCGGCACCGTGGTCAATCACGACGGCGAGGGTTTTCGCGACGTCGGTATCAATGGTGGGCGCATCGCTGCCATCGGCGACCTCCGCCAGGCATCGGCGGGCGAGACGATCGACTGCCACGGGCTCCATATCCTGCCGGGCGTCGTCGACAGTCAGGTGCATTTCCGCGAGCCGGGACTGGAGCACAAGGAAGATTTGGAGACGGGCTCCCGCGCAGCGGTGCTTGGCGGCGTCACCGCCGTCTTCGAGATGCCGAACACCAATCCGCTGACCACCAGCGAGGCAACCCTTGTCGACAAGGTGCGGCGTGCCACCGGCCGCATGCATTGCGACTTTGCCTTCTGGGTCGGCGGGACCCGCGACAATGCAAAAGACGTTGGCAATCTCGAGCGGCTGCCGGGTGCGGCCGGCATAAAAGTGTTCATGGGCTCGTCCACCGGCGACCTGCTGGTCGAGGACGACGAAGGCGTTGCCTCGATCCTGAGGAACACACGCCGCCGCGCCGCCTTTCATTCCGAGGACGAGTTCCGGCTGCGCGAGCGGCTTGGCGAGCGCATCGGGGGCGATCCGTCCTCACATCCGGTGTGGCGCGACGAGATCGCTGCATTGCGCTGCACAGAGCGCCTTGTGCGCATCGCGCGCCAGGTTCGCGCCCGGATCCATGTGCTGCACATCTCGACCGCCGAGGAGATAGGCTTCCTCGAACAGCATAAGGATGTCGCGACCTGCGAGGCGACGCCGCATCATCTGACGCTGAGCGCCGATGATTATGCGCAGTTGGGCACCCTGATCCAGATGAACCCGCCGGTGCGCGCCACACGCCATCGCGACGGGGTCTGGCACGGTGTTGCGCAAGGCATCATTGATGTGCTCGGCTCCGACCATGCGCCGCACACGCTGGCCGAGAAGGCAAAGCCTTATCCGGCGTCGCCGTCCGGCATGACCGGCGTGCAGACTTTGGTGCCGATCATGCTGGACCATGTCAACGCCGGCCGGCTGACGTTGCAGCGCTTTGTCGACCTGACCAGCCATGGCCCGCAGCGCATTTTCGGCATCGCCAGGAAAGGCCGTATTGCCGCCGGCTACGATGCCGATCTGACCATCGTCGATCTGAAGCGCCGCGAGACCATCGCCAACGCCCAGCAAGGCTCCAAGGCCGGCTGGACGCCTTATGACGGCAGGCAGGTGACCGGCTGGCCGGTCGGCACCATCGTTCGGGGCCGGCGCGTGATGTGGGAAGGCGAGATCGTCGCGCCGAGCCAGGGCAGGGCGGTGGAGTTTTGCGAGGCGTTGGCGGGCTAAGCTCCCTGCCTCATAAGGGCCAGGCTAAACCACTCAATCCCCAGCAACGAAGAACGTCCATTGTCCGGTCGGCGTGATGCCGACTCGGTAGAAGATGTACGCACCGAACTGCTTCATATCGTCATAGTCGCTGGCGGTGACGATCTTGAACAGCTCGACCCGCTGCCTGGCATCGAGTTTGTCCAGCGGCAGGGCGAAGAAATAGGGCCAGACATAGAGATCCTGCGGCGTGCCGGCATCGACATGGACATAACCGGCACTGAGCACCTCTTCCAGGATGGCGAGGATCTCCTGGCCTTCCGTATCGCCCGAAAGGCCCTTCAGGAAGGCGATCGGGTCGCCCTCGATGTCACCCAGCGACAATTGGGTCATCATGTCTCCCGTGCCGATCAGCGGCCGAAGCTTTTCGATGTCGCCGCTTTTGCACGCCTCGACGATCAGATCGTGCATGCGCCTGACCGGTTCCGGCAACTTGGCCAGGTCGTAGACGACTTCGGGCACAGGCGCGTCCGGATCGACATGCGGATTGGCCATCCCGCCATCGTCCGTTGGCCCTTTCGGTTCGGTTTGCTCTGGCTCCTCGGACGGAGTCGGCTGGCGGGCTGGAGGTGGTACCGTGCCGAGCGGGCCGGGCATCGGCACGGTACTTCCAGACGGCGACATGTCGCCGTCCGGCGGCGGCGTGACCGGCGAGGGCAGGTCTTCGCGTTTGATCTCGCTGAGGGCGTGAGCGGGGCTGCTCGCAAGAAACAGTGCAAGGGGAATTGTGGCGCAGGAAGCAGTAAGCCAAATGCCGAGGACCAGGCCGCGTGGCTTGCCTGATATCGAAAAATTCACCGCCTGCTACTCCCTGGTTCCAGCCCATCCATGTGCCCGGACATGATGTCCGGCGGCGCGCCGTCGTCAAAGAACCGGGATCAGTGCCGCAGTCTTTCGGGCTCGAAGGCCCCGGCAATCACCTTTTCACGCATGCGATCGAGCAGGGCAAGCGCCGAGGTCTCGCCATTGGCGCGCAGCATTTCGCCGAATGCCGTTTCGAGGGCTGCCTCGGCGATGATTTCCGGCTCGATCCCCGCCGACAATCCTTCTGCCCAGGCTTCGCTGTGGCTTTCCACGGCAGTCAGGCGCTTTTCTTCCCTGACCAGCGCGTCGATGTCGTTGACGCCATGTTCCATTGCGATGTCCACCCTTTCAAGCGGTGATCCGTTGGACAGGGATCAAGCTTGAGTTGTCCCTTTTACACGCAGGCGCAAGTAAGTATCTGTAAATGCGACATTTTTTTGGTCGCTGTCTACAAATTCCGTCGCGTCTAGCAAACCTGCATCCGATCCGTTTCAAACTTAGCCGATTAGGTCGGCCAAGGGGACGGAAACCTTCAGTTTGAGTTAATTTCACATCTGCGCGCTAACGTTTCGTTAACATAGTTGCAAAAGTGCAACATTAGGTTTGCACCAAGACCTCAGTCGAGGCAAGCGGGGAAGTGTCGAACGCGTCCACCGCGACGGCGCCGACCCTTGATGCGGCTTTTCCGGAAAGCGGCTGCCGTCGTCAGTTTCCGTAGCGCGAAGCGATGTCGCGAGACAGCGTCTCGCCTTCCTTCATGTAGCGGCTGATGGCTTCCGTCGCCGAGGCGGTGCATTGCGTATAAGTGCCGCCGAACGACCGGTAGCCGCGGTTGAAGCTGGCGATGAAGCGGGCGCGCCGCTCCGGGTTCGGATTTTCCGATGCGATCAGTTTTTCCATCTCGGCTCGCCACCGATCGCCCTTCTCGCCACACAGATTACGCAGGAAATGCAGCGAGCCGAGCACTTCCGCCAGCCGCATCAGCCCGGGCTCGAACGGTGCTTCGGCGGCGATCGCCGGGCGCGCACCGACAACCACACTGACGGCGAGGCATGCGGCGAGAAACGAAGACGTGCGGCTCATGAGGCTTTGTGCTGGAACAATTTGTCGCCTGCAAGGCGATTCTCTGGCTCACGTCTTGCCGTCTTTTTTGGGACCGAGTAGATCGTCGGCAATTTCAAACACTGCATCGGCGAGCGGCATCGCCATCATTTCGGCCAGCGTATAGAAAGCCGCGGTTTCGGCGTCGTCGCTGGCAACCGCCTCGCCGCCGGCATAATCGGCCCCAAACACCGTCAGCCAGTAGTCGACCGGATGTCCGTCCCCGCTGCCGTCGATGTGGATTTCCCGCAGCGGCCGGTAGCTGCGCGCCTGCAATCCGGTCTCTTCCAGCAATTCGCGCCGTGCTGCCTGTTCCAGCGTCTCGCCGGCTTCGACCTTGCCGCCGGGAAAGGCATAAAGGCCTTGCGAGGGCGGCCTGGCCCGCTTGACCAGCAGCACCGTGTTCTCGCGCACGACGCAGGCCGAGACTGCCGGAATGATCTTGCGTGCTTCCATGGCTCCGGATCGCTCGATTGGCACAGCCCGTTGTGGACCGACCGTCGGCGAACAGCTTTAGCGATTGCGAAAGGCAGGTTCCATGGCCACTTTCATACGCCACCAATCGAAAGCTGAATTCATGTGCGGACGCTTCGCTTTGACAGCCACTCCGGACCAGACCGCTGCCTTTCTCGGCCTGGCGGAACTTGAGGAGTTTCCGGCCCGCTACAATATCGCGCCGACGCAGCCGGTGCTGATGGCGCTCGCCGGATTGACGCAGGCGCCGGCCTCGAACCTGCCCGACCGCCGCTCGATTCTGGTGCGCTGGGGCCTGATCCCTGCCTGGGTGAAGGATACGCGTAACTTCCCGCTGCTGTTCAACGCGCGTTCCGAGGGGGCTTCGGAAAAGGCGTCGTTTCGCGCTGCCATGCGCCATCGCCGCGCCCTGGTGCCGGCTTCGGGATTCTACGAATGGCACCAAACCGGTGGCAGAAGAGGGCAGCCCTATTGGGTGCGGCCAAGACAGGGCGGGGTTGTCGCCTTCGCCGGGCTGATTGAGACCTATGCCGAGCCGGGCGGCTCGGAAATGGACACTGGCGCCATTCTGACCGCCCACGCCAATGCCGATACTGCCCATATCCACGACCGCATGCCGGTAGTGATCCATCCCGAGGATTTTGCACGCTGGCTGGATTGCCGCACACTCGAGCCGCGCGACGTGGCCGATCTGCTGAGACCCGCCCAGCCCGATTTCTTCGAAGCGATCCCGGTTTCCGACCTCGTCAACAAGGTCGCCAATACCGGGCCAGAGATTCAGGAGAAGGGCGTCGTCGAGCCTGAGCTCGAGAAGGTCAAGCGCCAGAAGTCCGGCGCGAACGACAATCAGATGAGTTTATTTTAGCAAAAGCTACTGTTACTGGCTCGCCGTGAGCGCCTCAATCTTCACCCGACCGCATTCTCAGGCAGCGCGCGGCGAGACGATCTTCTGTGCCGGCTTCTTCTTCTTCGCGGTGTGCAGAAGAGCGGCGACGATTGCTGCCGGGCCGATCGCTCGGTAATAGCTGGCGAGCGCCGGTTGCTTGGCACGGCTGGGTTCCTGCTTGGGCATTCTTCTCTTCCCTAGTAACGTCTTCGTGTCTGCGTTTGCTGGCCGAATCCGACCAAATCGTGACGCTTGCTGATCTAGCCGGCGAATGTTTCATGACAGTGCCGACATGTTTAATAAAATGTTTCAGTGCCGCATTTCCTGTGATCCAACGATATTTTTGGCGAAGGTAGCGACTTGACGGCAACACCGGGCAAGGCGATAAAGCCGGCCATGAAAACGCCTTTCGCCATTTGTGGCATTTGCATTATCGGCTAGCCTCGCGCTGGTCCTGGACGTTTTCGCCTCATCTCCTCCAAGATTGGACAAACGCCCCGGCCAGCAGGCTGGAGCCCGATTTGCGCCTCGGCGTAACTGGCTTCATCCAGAGCACGATCCCAAAGATCATGCTCAACCAAAGTAACGCACCGGGAACGCACGTATGTCTGACGCATCGAAGAGCCTGCGCCTCTACAATACGCTAACGCGGAGCAAGGAGGATTTCTTCCCGATCGATCCGCGCAACGTGCGCATGTATGTCTGCGGCCCGACGGTCTATGACTTCGCCCATATCGGCAATGCGCGGCCGGTGATCGTCTTCGACGTGCTGTTCCGTTTGCTACGCCATCTCTACGGGGAAGCGCACGTCACCTATGTCCGCAACATTACGGACGTCGACGACAAGATCAACGCTCGCGCGCTGCGCGATTTCGGCGGCGAAATTGCATCGGGCAAGCTGTCGCTGAACGAAGCGATCAGGCGGGTCACCGAAAAGACCGCCGATCAGTTCCACAAGGACGTTGCGGCGCTCGGTTGCCTGGAACCGACGGTCGAGCCGCGCGCCACCGAGTTCGTCGAGCCCAGGCCCGACGGCAAAGTCGACATGATCTTCTTGATTCAACGCTTGATCGAACGCGGCCATGCCTATGTCGCGGCTGGAGAAGTCTTGTTCGACACCGCTTCCATGCCGGATTATGGGCAGTTGTCGAAGCGCAATCTCGATGAGCAGCAGGCCGGCGCCCGCGTCGCCGTCGATGCGCATAAGAAGAACCCGCAGGATTTCGTGCTGTGGAAATTGTCTTCGCCCGAGGAGCCGGGCTGGGACAGCCCGTGGGGCAGGGGTCGGCCGGGCTGGCACATCGAGTGCTCGGCGATGTCGGCCGCCTATCTCGGCGAGGTGTTCGACATCCATGGCGGTGGTCTCGACCTGATCTTTCCGCACCACGAGAACGAGATCGCGCAATCGCGTTGCGCCCACGGCACCGAAACGATGGCCAAGGTTTGGATGCACAACGGTTTCCTGCAGGTCGAAGGGCAGAAGATGTCCAAGAGCCTGGGCAATTTCTATTCGATCACCGAATTGCTGGAGACGGATACCTTTGGCGGCCGCAAATGGCCGGGCGAGGTGCTCAGGCTGGCGATGCTGATGACGCATTATCGCGAGCCGATCGACTTTTCCGTGCGCAAGCTGGAAGAGGCGGAAAGGCTGCTTACGAAACTCTACCGTCGATTTGATGAAATCTGGCCCGTGAACCCAACCACACCGGAACCTCGAATTTTGGAGCATTTGCTCGACGATTTGCAGACATACGATGCGTTCCGCACCGCTTCTTCATCTGAGTACGGAGCTGGGGATGATGCGGGCCGAGTCTTGGCTGGTCTAAAACTTCTGGGTCTTATGCAGCACACCCCAGATGAATTCTTACGTGGCGTCCCAGCTGTGACTGAGACCAAGGCCGTCGCCCACGCAAGCATTCCGGAGGAGGACGACACCCTCGACGCATACGGCTCTGTTGGTCCCACCAAGGATCGTATCAGAGCGCGTATAGACGAAAGACTCGGTCTTATTCGCGAAAAGAACTGGGCCGAGGCCGACCGCATCCGCGACGAGCTTCTGGCGCAAGGCGTGCAATTGAAGGACGGAAAGGACCCGGTCACCGGCGCCCGCATCACCACCTGGGAGGTAAAGCGGTGAGGGTGGAGGTCGAAATGCGTGCAAGGCTGGCGAAGGCTTTTGTGATGGCCGATCTCCCCCGCAAGGGGGGAGATTGGCTGTCGTCGATGATTTCGCCAATCGCGAAGGCGAGGGTGCTTGATGGGTCACGACCTCGTTCCATCGCGTCAGCGAA
>NZ_JAMYRR010000036.1:0-37302 GCF_040321535.1 Mesorhizobium sp. M0340
AATCGGTGATTGCAACGTCACCACCGTGCCATGGCCGCTCGCCCTTCAGAGCAAGCGCCGTTCTCTCTCCAAAACTTTTTGCAGAACCTTCAGGACACTATCCCGAGAACTTTCCTCAGCGCCGAAGGGGCAAGAGAGTTGCCGGAACTCAGCCTTGGCGCGGCACGTTGCTAAGTCGTCGACCTTCGCAAAGGATGCATGCAATGGCGAAAGACATATCTCGCGAGGAAGAGCAACGCGGCACCGAAAAAGTTCTCTTCTGGGGCGCTGCAATCGCCCTTGTCCTTTTTGTGTCTCTGGTGACCATCGCCCTCATCGGGACATCCTGATCTGTTTCGACAGCAGGATTGGACCGGTGGGCGCGAGGTCTTGCCGGGCTGCCAGGCTAGAAGCCGCTCCCATCCGCCGTTTGTCGTCTCGATCCCGAGTCCAGCAGCAACGCGCGGAATTCAGAAAAATTAATTGCGCGGGTCACAACCAGCAAAACTGTCCCAATCCGAGCCGATCGGCTGTCCTTCTCTGGAGAGGAAAAGCCACGAGAGGACGCTACAGGCCTAACTTCTCCCGCAGCGCATCAATGCGCTTAGAAGCTTCCGCCTTGCTGAGGCCGTCAGCATAGGCGTCAGGCTCGTCGGCCTGTTCGGCCAGAGTTTTCAAATAGGACGCTTGTGCGGGGGTCATTGGATCGTCTCCGCTGACCCAATCTTCCGGGTCCTTTTCGACATTTGCCGACGCCTCGATTTTTGGGTTGTGCCGGTCGACCATGCTCAATCTCCCTTGATGATCACCACAATGAGAATGATCATGATTTGTTCCGCCACCGTGCGGCGTGGGCCAATCGCACAGCTAGGCCGCTCGGCGCCTCACTCAAGATATCGCTAAGTATGGATGAGCCCGCTTCCTCCAATCGATGGATGAAGCCGATCGTGGGCCGGTGCTACTTTGATGCATCGCGCGACTTACCCGACAAGTGCTGGCTCCAGGGGCAAAATATGAGCAAGAGGACTCTCATTGCCATCGCAATCCTCGCGAACAGTGTCGGCTGTGCCGAAGCCAAGGACCGTAAGGTCGAAACCGCGACCCTGGGCACGTACGCCAATTCGAAGAACCTGCCGGTTTGCACCGCGTCGAGCTCAGTCTTCGAAGTCCTCGGTGATAAATGTTTTCTCGTCCCAGGTTCGATGATCTATGGCGACATCGCCGAACTCTCGCAGACAATCACCTTGAGTTGGTAGCCGAAGCAACAGCCTCCCAGCGCAACCTCCATTCTCCGGTATGACGTTGCCCTTGCAGGTGCTGCCGGCGCCCCTGATACTGACCAGCGCAATCTCCAGTCACCCCGGGCTCTCGAAAATTCTTGTGCCGTCCGCACCTGCCGTCGAGCGTGTCGCGCCAACATAGCAGCGCCTCTGCATCGTGTGGGCAAACCCAACGCATGCCTTCCGATCCGGAAACTCGCTTGCGCGTTTCATCGTCCATTCGGCAGTGGAAAATTAGGCGGATATGGCAGTGCTCAGATTGGCGGCGATCCGCTCGGAGAGGGTGGCGGGTATCCGGGCTGGAAACAGACCAACGCCGGCGCAACCTCACCCTGAAACCAAAAGACAATATCCATGACATCCAACAGCTATGCCTCCCAAGGGTCCAAGCGCCTGCAGACATTCACCATGCCAATTTCCCTATCGCCGCTCCGATAATGAGGGCGGCATCAATTTCATGGAGCAAGCTTTGTCGCCAAGGGGTTCCGATGGCCGCGACCAGGCTCGTGCATACCTCGATCACCATCGCCAAGAATGCGAGACGCGGGAGAGGCAAGCCGCTTCATGAACCGGCTGGAAGATCCAAACCCAAAGTGGCTGATGGGTGGGAGCCGCAGTAACGAAGTGTAACCGGGTTGCCACTACAAAAGCTCAAACCGTGCAAGACCGCTGATCGATACGACCTCGATCTTCAACGGTCTTGCCCAAAGGAAGCCGCCGCAATGGAAATCGCCTCGAACGACGACACGAACAGTCATTTGATGAGGTCACGGCGCTTTGCGCCTCTCTTCTGGACGCAGTTCCTGTCCGCCTTCAACGACAATTTCCTCAAAAACACGCTGGTGTTCCTTATTCTGTTCACCCTGGCGGCCGACAAGGCGGCATCACTGGTCACGCTGGCGGGAGCGGTATTCATGGCTCCCTTCCTGCTCTTGTCCGCCCTTGGTGGCGAGATCGCCGACCGGTTCGACAAGGCCCTAATCGCCCGTCGGCTGAAATTCGCCGAGATCGCCGCTGCGGCTGTCGCTGTCGTTGGAATCGCGCTGGCGTCGATCCCGGTGCTGATGATCGCGTTGCTCATGTTCGGCGTCATCTCGGCACTGTTCGGACCGATCAAGTACGGCATCCTGCCGGATCATCTCGAGCGCAAGGAATTGCCTCGCGCCAATGCCTGGATCGAATCGGCAAACTTCGCCGCCATCCTCGGCGGCACTATCGCCGGAGGCGTCGTCTCGGCCGATGGCATAGGCGTCTCGGTGTTCGGGCCGATCATGATGATCCTTGCCGTCGCCTGTTGGCTTGTCAGCCGCTACATCCCGTCGACCGGTCTTGCGGCTCCCGGCCTAGTCATCGACAAAAACATCTTTCGCTCGACGTGGCGACAGCTGAACGGCATGCGTGCCGACAAGCGGATCTGGCGCGCCGGACTGATGACGTCGTGGTTCTGGCTGATCGGGGCCATCGTCCTTTCGATCCTGCCTACGTTGGTGAAGGATTCGCTCGGTGGCGGAGAGATCGCTGTCACCGCCTATCTCGCGGTGTTCGCCGTCTCGATCGCCATTGGCTCTGCTATAGCCGCATGGATGTCGCAGGGCCGCATCGTGCTCTTGCCGGCCCCGGTTGGCACGGCGTTGATGGCGCTGTTCGGCTTGGACCTGGCCTGGACCATCTGGAGCACGCAGCCCTCGCTCAGGGCCGAAACGCTCGCAACATTCTTCGCCCGGCCAAACACGGTCCATGTTGCGATCGACCTTGCGGGAATGGCTATTGCCAGCGCCTTTCTTGTGGTGCCGACCTTCGCCGCAGTGCAAGCCTGGGCGCCCGAAACGCGCCGCGCTCGCGTCGTCGCCGCCGTGAGCATCGTCAATGCAGGCTTCATGACGTTAGGTGGCATAGTCGTCGCCGCGATTCAGGCAGCCGGCGTCTCCACTGGAGGGATCCTGTTCGGCCTCGCCGCACTCAACGTAGTCGCCGCCTGGCTGATGCTGAGATACCTGCCGACAAATGCCTTCCGCGACTTCGTTTCCATCCTGTTCCGAGCCTTCCATCGTCTGGAGGTGGAGGGGCTGGAGAACCTCAAGGCGGCGGGCCCGGCACCAATCCTGGCGCTCAATCATGTCAGCTTCCTCGACGGTCCGCTGGCTCTGACGCTGACGGATGAGGAGCCGGTGTTTGCCATCGACTACACCATCGCCCAAGCCTGGTGGATGAAGCCGTTTATGAAACTTGCCCGCGCCCTGCCGCTCAATCCGGCCAAGCCGATGTCGACCCGCACGCTTATCAAGATCGTGCAATGCGGCGATCCACTCGTCATCTTCCCGGAAGGCCGCATCACAGTGACGGGCGGCCTCATGAAGGTCTATGACGGTGCCGCCATGGTGGCCGACAAGACCGGCTCGATGGTCGTGCCGGTACGCATCGAGGGGCTGGAGAAGAGCTATTTTTCGCGGCTGACCTCGCTGCATGTGCATCGCCAGCTGTTCCCGAAGGTCAAGGTGACCATTCTGGAGCCGGTCAAGCTTGAAGTACCGCTGGATCTGAAGGGCCGCAAGCGGCGCGCCGCGGCGGGCGCTGCCCTTTACCAGGTCATGTCGGATCTCGTCTTCCGCACCCAGGACATTGACAAGACCGTGCTGGAGAAGATCATTCAGACGGCGAACGAACGCGGCATGAAGCAGCTCGCCGTGCAGGACCCGGTCACCGGTTCGCTGAGTTACGGCAAGCTGCTGACAGCCGCCGCCGTGCTTGGCGAGAAATTCAAGCACCTCTATGCCGGCCAGCAGACGCTCGGCATTATGCTGCCCAACGCCAACGGCGCCTGTGCGACGCTGCTCGGCGTCATGTCGGCGGGCAAGGTTCCGGCGATGATGAACTTCACTGCCGGTGCGGCCAACATCCTCTCCGCTTGCAAGGCCGCCGAGGTGCGCACCGTGCTGACCTCCCGCACCTTTGTGGAACAAGCAAAACTCGGCGCCGTGGTCGAGGAGCTCGGCCGCTCGGTCGACATCGTCTGGCTCGATGATCTGCGGGCCACAATTGGCCTCAAGGACAAGCTGCTCGGCCTTTTGCGCAAGAATACACCCCGGGTGGCCCGCAAGCCCGAAGACCCAGCGGTGATCCTCTTCACCTCGGGGTCCGAAGGCACGCCCAAGGGCGTGGTGCTCACCCACCGCAACATCCTGGCCAATGCCGCGCAAGCTGCTTCGCGGATCGACTTCCATTCGGGCGACAAGGTCTTCAATGTGCTGCCGATCTTCCATTCTTTCGGCATGACGGCGGGCACGGTGCTGCCGCTCATCTCGGGCGTGCCGATCTATTTCTATCCCTCGCCGTTGCACTACCGGATCGTGCCGGAGCTTGTTTACGCCTCAAACGCAACGATCATCTTCGGCACCGATACGTTCCTTGCCGGCTATGCCCGCACCGCGCACCCTTACGACTTCCGCTCAGTGCGCTACTGCTTTGCCGGCGCGGAACCGGTCAAGGCTTCGACGCGCGCGACGTATATGGAAAAGTTTGGCCTGCGCATCCTCGAAGGCTACGGCGTGACCGAGACCGCGCCGGTGATCTCCATCAACACCCCGATGTACAACCGCTCCGGCAGCGTCGGCAAAATCATGCCGGGTATGGAATATCGCCTGGATCCGGTCCCCGGCGTCGAGGATGGCGGACGGCTTTTCGTGCGCGGGCCTAACGTCATGGCAGGCTATCTGCGCGCCGAGAACCCGGGCGTGATCGAGCCGCTCGAAGACGGCTGGCATGATACGGGCGACGTCGTCGGCATCGACGACGTCGGCTTCATCACCATTCTTGGCCGCGCCAAGCGCTTCGCAAAGATCGGCGGCGAAATGATCTCGCTGGCCGCAGTCGAGGCGCTTGCGGGCGAATTGTGGAAAGGCTCGCTTTCGGCGGTCGCCACCATGCCGGATGCACGCAAGGGTGAAAAGCTGATCCTCATCACCGAGGCCGCTAACGCCACACGCACCGATTTCCTAATGTTCGCCAAGGCTAATGGCGGCATGGACCTGATGGTGCCCGCCGAAGTGCGCGTCGTTGCGAAAGTGCCGGTCCTGGGCTCAGGGAAGCTCGACTTCGCCGCCGTAACAAAAATGGTCCGCGGCGCAGAGATGAAGATTAACGCCGCTTGAGCCCGTCAATGGCCGACGAACCAAGCCGGCCCGCTCTCCCGCGCAGTCCCATGCGATTGCCGCCCGGCAAGTAACGCCGGTACTTCACCAGGTCGCCGAAATCACAGGTTGCGCGGCCGCCGGTCTGTCGGACCTTTTGGAATTTACATATATGACTACCACGGATCGCCAAACTCCGCAGGAGCAGTTCTGGATCGATCAGTACTTTATCGCGGACCTGGAGACCGATCTCAAAAGCCAGACCCAGTGCCAGAATGATCAGCGATTTCGACGATCTCTGCTCCGCTCTCGCGCCAGGGCAGCGGAGGCAGCTTGACGGAGAAGGCAATCGAGGAGCGGCAATGGGCGGAGTGATCTCGGAAACTTTGCTTATTGACGCCTCCCGAGAACCGTATTGTGAGAAAGGCCGGATGGCTCAGGGGACGAGCAGAAGCTTTCCCGTCGTGCCACGGCTTTCCATATCGGCATGTGCGCATGCTGCTTCGGCGAGCGGGTAGACGCCGCCGATCCGGATCTTCAGGTCGCCGCTGGCGATCCAGTCGAATAGTTGTCCGGTGCGGGCGCGAAGCAGTGCCGGCGTGTGGATATGATCGAAGAACCTTGCGTAGCCGATCTTGATGCTTTTCGGCAGGGTCACGATGTTGAGCGGTCCGGGACCGCCCAGCACCGGGCCGTACCAGCAGAAAGGTGCCGGAGCGGCGCAGGGAGTCGAGCGAAGCCTGAAAGGTCTTCGGGCCGGAACCGTCGTAGACGACGTGGACGCCTTCACCGGACAGGCGAACGACTTCCTCGGCGAATCGCCCCTCGGTGTCTACGATCACATGGTCTGCTCCGGCCTCTCTTGCCACGGCGATCTTGTCAGCGGACGAGACGCGGCCGATCACGTGCCCGCCTCTCAGCTTGATGATCTGGGTGAGCAGCAATCCGACGCCTCCCGCCGCCGCATGGACCAGCGCGACGTCGCCGGGCTGGACGGGATAGAATTCGGTGGCGAAGTGGCTGGCAGTGAGCCCCTTCATCATCACGGAAGCGGCCGTACGATCATCGATCCCGTCCGGAATCGGCACGAGCGCGTCCGCCGGTACCATCGCCCGATCTGTGTAGCTTCCAGGCGCGTACACCCAGGCAACCCGTTGTCCGGGCCGGAAATGCTCGACTCCATCGCCCAAGGCGAGCACCCGCCCGGCACCCTCTACGCCCAGAACCTTGGGATTGGGCGTTTCCGTCTAGGCCATGCCCTGGCGGACGCCGATGTCCATGAAGTTCACGCCCGCCGCGGCGACCTCGACCAGAACTTGTCCGCTCGCGGGAGCAGTTTCGGGGCGCTCGACGATTTCGAGCGCATCCGGTCCCCGGTGCGGTTCATGACGACGGCTTTCATCGCGATATCTCCCTGGCGGCATTCTCGATCAGCCGCGCTACGGGCCCAGGATTCGACACCATCACCACATGCGAAGCACCCTTAATCGCGATCGTTTCGCGGGCGTGAGCCCGTTTAGCCATGTAGGCAGATGCTCGCGGCGGGATGTTCTTGTCCGCGTCGCCGTAGATGAACCAGCTTGGAATGCTCTTCCAAGCAGCCTTGGCCTGTGCTTCGTTGCGGGCGGCTTCCGCGATCGGCCGCTGCGTTGCGGCCATCAGTCTGGCTTGCGCTTCGGGAGCGTCGGCGGCAAACTGATCGTGGAACTTGTCCTGCTGAATGTAGAGATCCTTTCCACCGCCCGACAGCGCGACAGGAGGAGCGAGTGTCGGACCCAACGTGCTGCCTGGAAACTTGCCTGCAAGTTGCGCAGCGGTTTCACCCGCCTCCGGCGCAAATGCGGCGACATAGACCAGCGCCTTCACATTGGCATGACCATCGGCAGCGTCGCTGATCACCGACCCGCCATAGGAATGGCCGACGAGAACGACCAGGCTTTCTATCGAGGAAAGCACGCCGGCGACATAGTCTCCGTCGCTTCTGACGCCTCGCAGCGGATTGGCTGCCGCTACGACGGAAAAGCCGTCCTTTTCAAGAATCTCAACGACACCGTTCCAACTCGAAGAGTCAGCGAAGGCGCCGTGAACCAGAACGATGGTGGGTTTGTCGGGCTGCGCTTGTGCCTTACCGCACGTGGCCGCGATAATTGCGAGGCCTGCGAGCAAGTTTTTCATTGGAACATCCTTTCGTTGTGGGGTGCGGTCTTCACCGCGTCGAGCGCAGGTGAGGGGCGGGGATGCCGCAAACTCGCCCTCGTGTTCGCCCTGCGTTTCTCTGCGCGGGAACCGAGTTACGGCGCGTAGCGGGTAAAGACGTAGTCGTGTCCCTGGACACGCGTCTCGTGGCAGGCGAAGCATGTCTCGTGCTGCGCGACAGCCACGGAACCACAGGACTGAGCTTGCATTGCCCAAACAGGGCAGCAGCGCGCAATCGGGCGAAGAGCTGATTCTTGCGGCCGGGAGGCAACCGGGCGAACACTCCACGGGCGGTGTCGAGGTCGAAGCGGCCGCCGTCGAGCAAGCGGGTGCGAGCCGGCTAGCGGGTGATCGTGTTCGGGGGCCCAGCGGCGCCCGCGAGCGCCGATACATAGGCATCCGCACGTCTCAGCGGTGCTTAACGCAGGCATGAAGTAATCCACTTGGCCAAAAAATGGGGTATGCAACGGGTATCTGCAGGGCGCAGGTATCACGGATACACGCCTAGACGGCACGCTTCCGTTCCGGCAAAGCTGCGAATCGCGGGGCCACTGGCAATCCGCAGGTCGGCGGGTTCAGGCAATGCTCATTGAAAAGATGGGCCGCCGACTTCCCTTTTTCTGTAAAGCTCGGCCGGTTGTCGCTCTCAATTGCCGTCGATTGATTGGCGGGACGTAGCGACCCGGAGGGCAAGGAGACAAATCGGAGGGGGTCACCCGCTCGAGGCGAAGCCGAAAGGGCGACGCATGATATGCTAGCGGATCTGCGGCGATCCTGCACGAAGCGCGGGTCAGGCCGGCGCGAAGGAAGGACGCGGAGACCGATTTTCTCCTTGCAGGGGAGAGGGGATAGCGCCCCCTTTTTCCGTCCGGCAAAACAACTTCGCCCCGCTGGGGGAAGGGGACGCCGCGCCACTCCACTTGAATCTCCACCCGCTTCCGTGCTTGCCTGTCTCCCGCAAATCGCAGAGGGCGGTGAGCATGGCAAAGTCAGTCACCAGCATCGCACCCGACCCCATGGTCGAGCGTCTGCGCGCCGCCCTTGGCCCGCGCCAAGTCACCGAACAAAAGATGTTCGGCGGCACCTGCTTTATGCTCAACGGCAACATGCTGATCGGCACGTCGAAGCGCGGGCTCCTGGTGCGCGTCGGCAAGGAAGGGCACGCGGCGGCTGCCGCCCGCCCGCACGCGCGGCCGATGGAAATGGGCGGACGTTCGATGGAAGGTTATGTCCATGTTGCGCCGGAGGGCACGGCCACCGAGGCGGATCTCCGTGGCTGGCTCGACCTTGCGCTGGCATTCGTCGAAACTTTGCCGCCGAAGATCAAATCTGCCAAGATCGCGACGAAGCGGGCTTAGGCCGCTGGCCCGCCACCCTTCCGCACGTGACGTGTCAGTGTTGTTGTGCTGGAACGCATGGCCCGGGGAGGGAGCGATGGCACTCTATGGACATTGCATGTGCGGCGCGGTGACGTGGGTCTACTCCGGCGAGACCACCTGCAGTTCCGCAGCTATCTTGCCCGCAAACGGCGCAGAGCTGGCCGTCGTCTACTACTCCGGCCATGGTGTCCAGATCGACCGCGAAAACTTTCTGATCCCGGTCGACGCCTCCCTGAAGCAGGGCGGCGGACATTGAAGTCCAGGCCATCAAGCTCAACGATGCTGGAACAGTAGGCTTCGCCATTTTAAGGTACGACACCGCAAGGACCTCCTTTTTCGTGCAGCACGCTACGCTTTGACGAGTGCCTTGCGCGCCTTCTTTACCGGGGACTTAACAGCCGTCGCGGGGCGAGCAGCTCGTTTTGGTTTTTCCGCCGCAGTTGTTGCCGGTGCTGCCGTCTTGCGCCCCAGCCCTATTGATTTTGCCAGGGCCGAGCGGGTGGCCGCGTAGTTTGGCGCCACCATCGGATAATCTGAGGGAAGGTTCCATTTTTGGCGGTATTGGTCAGGGCTCAGATTGTAATGCGTCCCGATATGACGCTTCAGGGATTTGAATTTCTTCCCGTCTTCCAGGCAGATGATGAAATCCGGTGTCACTGATTTCTTGATGGACACCGCGGGCTCCAGCTTGACTGCCGCTGGAGCCACAGGTGTGCCGATCCCTTGCAAAGCAACATAGGTATCCCCGATCAGCTTCGACAACTCGCCGACCGGCAGGGGATTGTTCGACACGTAGGCGGAAACGATGTCGGCGGTAATTGATACGAGATCAGCCTGGTCGCTTTGGTCTGGAGAAACGGTCATCGAGTTTTCCTCTTGTCTAATGTCGCGCGTTGAAACGGATGGGCTGTTTATTGCCAAATCACGCAAACAATTCGTTATTCCGCCAACAAACCTCATTCGTTGCAAATATCAAGCCGGCAAGCTTCGCTTCCATCGACTCAGCCTGGGACGCGCTCGATCTCGATAGCGAGCGGCTGACAAGCTGGCACGCCCAGCATGGCTGGGCCGCTGGCCCGCGAGCGACGGATCATCAGCGCGACCGGCATGCTGAATGGTCAGTGAGGAGACGTCCACCTTGACTTCGGCACTTCGGCCGGCACCTCGACGTGCAAATCCCTGGGCAGATCACGAGAGCCCTTCTAAGCCACACCGCGGCGGGACGCATCAAGACGAGCATGCGCAATATTCTTGCGCGAAATATTCCGGACTGAGGGCAAAGCAACGATGACCAACCGTACGTTTCTTACGTCCAATTGAAGCCAACCAAGAATAGATTATTATTCCGCTGGGGCGTATCGTTGGGGAGGGTTGGATGAGCAGTGTGCAAAGGGTAACTCCAGTTCTAGAACAAGCAATCGCTGCACTTCTAAACAGGGCCGAGTATGACGGCACCGTTTCGATCAAAGCGGCAGTGAAGGAAATTAGGCGGGCTGCGCCTTATTTGGCCGCATCCGATGAAGAGCTAACCGAGGCGATTTTCGAAGTATCTGCTGCGATGGGCCTGTCTCAATGAGTGGCATTGCCTATCCTGGTGATCTGGCTTTGTTAAAGCAGGTTTTTGATCGTGTCTGCGCCGAGGCAGGTATCTCCGTTGGTAGCATGGAGGCGGAGCGCCTGAGCGTGAGCGCAATGGAACTCTTCTCGGACGGCGAGTTCGACGAGGCCGTTCTTTATGAACGCCTTCGGCTTGTTGCCCGCTCCCTGCCGAGATGAGCCTGAACATGACCGCCGATCTCCAGGAAATTCTAGCGAGCATTTCGCTCGATACGAAATCCTCCTGTTGATACAGGAGGGGCAGTTCGCCCGCGTTGCACTTTTACGCGAGATCGGGCCAATTTTTTCTGGCTGATATGTGCCCACTACTTTGCGTGGGCGCGAACGGACTTTTTGCCCTCTAAATGGCTGCTGCCTAGGAAGGAGGGATGCTACGCCGCGCCTGTTAAAGCTCAGAGCGTGCCCGCTTGTTCGTCCTCAAACCTCCGCCTCATGGCGCCTGCGCCCCCACATGAACAACATCGCCCAGGGCGAATGACCATGCGCTGCCGCAGACCTTCCGGCTGAGCAATCAACCTTATCGCCACCACGACGAAACCGACCACCAGCCAGACGGCCAGGGCGACACTTACCTTCAGATCTTGCACATTGATTACTGCTGAGACTGCCGACACCCTCGATGGACATTCCGAGAACTCCCGTCAGTTCCCGCCAACGCGGTAGCCGCGCTATATTCCGACTTATGGCACTTCATTGGTTCAACCCTCCAGTATTTGTGAAGACCGACCGACCCGGGGTCACCTACGGCGTCAATCACGTCGAGGGTGCTGCCGAGGAACTCATGAAATGGCCTAAGAGGGGACCTAAATGGAAGCTGGCGCTGCAGTCCTGCATAGATGGGTTTGAGGGCAGGGTGTCGCCCCAGGAGGTCCGCATGGCCTTCGAGGCCGCTGCCAGAGAGGAGGGGATGCTCCGCTCCTCTGGATAGGCTTGATTTGCTCGCTGATCTCAGCTCCCACAACGTCGCGTGTCCCAAATGGGAGCGCTATCGCCCGGGAAAATGAACATAGCAGGCCGTCCAAAGCTTCAGGTAGCGGCTCGCTCCTGCGCTGAGAGAACAATCGAGAATTCCCCGATCCGTTTCGGTCGCCATGTCGCGAACGCCGATTGTCGTTGATTTGATCATACTTGCACGAGGCCTTTTGTCGCCCTGGTTGTCGAGGGTCGGTCTGGGCAGATTGCCTGGTGATGGTGATCGAACGTAAGAACTTCACGTTCTACGATCCGATCGGCACCGGATTCTGCTTAGCGTCGTGTCTCGTTTGTTCTGTGGCTGCTTAACCAATAGCCAGGACGCCGAGCCCGCGTCGCCGGCGGAAAAGAACGACGCAGGCCGATCGAAGCTATCCGATCGGCAGCAAAACGATGAGGGGACGGGTTTGTGGCGTGCGCCGAACTTTCCCAGCCTCCGCCGCGCGAATTGGCGGGGGGCCGGTCAGACGCTGTTGCACAAGGGGGACTCGGGTGGCCGGCTGCCAGGTGCTCGCGGCCCGCAGGCGAGCCCATGCGCATGAGCCGCAACGTCATTTTGGCCCCAGGAACCTGCCTGGCCGCCCCACCGTTCTCATGCTCTTGGGAAGGAAAATATGATAAATTGCATGCTGCGACGGAATCTCATCACCATGTGGAATGAAGTACCGTTGTTGCCGCGTCTGGCGTAGACAACGCAATCGCGACATCCTGTTCGCAACACCAACGTTGGCCCAATGAATATAGCCGAACATCGCATCAAGCGTTCCCTCGTCTTCTTCCTTGTGCCGGATTTCACCATGGTCGCCTTTGCGACGGCGCTGGAGCCTATCCGCATCGCCAACCGGATGCTCGGTTACGAAGCCTACAAATGGCGGCTCGCCAGTATCGACGGGCAGCCTGTACCCGCTTCGAACAACGTGTTGTGCTCGGTGAACACGTCGTTGGAGGACGAGCGGCGTAAGATGGCTGGCCCAGATAGGGCATCGATGGTCATCGTCTGCACCGGCATCAACATCGAGCGCTATTCAAACAAGTCGGCCTTTGCCTGGTTGCGCGAGGAACATAATCGCGGTGTTGCGATCGGCGGGCTCTGCACCGGTGCGCATATGCTCGCGGCTGCCGGGTTGCTCTCTGGCAAACGCTGCGCCATCCATTGGGAAAACCTGCCTGGCTTCGCCGAGGCGTTTCCGAACGCCAACGTTTTTGCCGACCTTTTTGAGGTCGACCAGAACATCTATACATGCGCCGGCGGGACTGCTGCTCTCGACATGATGTTGAAGCTGATCGGCGATGATTTCGACGACACTCTGGTCAGGCACGTATGTGAGCAGGTGCTGACCGATCGAGTACGCAGCCCGAGCGATCGCCAGCGACTTCCTCTGCGAGCACGGCTTGGCGTTCAGAACTCCAAGGTGCTGACGATCATAGAACTCATGGACGCCAATCCGTCCGAACCGATATCGATTGGTGATATTGCCGACCATGTCGGGCTCTCGCGACGGCAGATCGAGCGTCTGTTCCATCTCGAAATGGGTCGCTCCCCGGCCCGCTATTATTTGGATATCCGCCTTGAGCGCGCGCGGCATTTGCTGATCCAGTCAGCCTTGCCCATAGTCGAAGTGGCCATCGCGTGCGGCTTCGTTTCGGCGTCGCATTTTTCCAAATGCTACCGGGAACTCTACGCCCAGACGCCGCAGCAGGAACGACTGAACAGGAAACATCCCGTCGCTGTCTAAAAAGTCACCGGCATTGCCACATCCGCATCCGGTTCGACCAAAAGGGCTTCGACGGCGTGGCCGCACTCAGTCTTGCGATGGGGCGCATCTCAGCCCGCATGTTTTCGTTGCCGCCTCCATTGCACACCGCACGACGTCCGCAAGTCGCGCAATAAAACGTGGGCCCTTTGGTCGAGTTGCCATTCACCCGAATGCGATCAGCGGATCCGTGGCATCGAGCCAGTCGCCGGCCAGCACCTCGGCTATGGTGCCGTCGCGTTTGGCATCATCGCTTCGACAGCAGCACGTCCCCGGCCTTCACCGCCCGGCCGCGCGCAACCGAAGGGCGCCGAGACGACGCCAGGTTTCATTCTCAACTTTCTCCTGAGGCTACTCAACAGATAACGAGTCCGGCGAGCTTGCGTATCCAGAGCAAGGACGCGAGCCGATCGGAGCAACTGATCCAGCAGCAATACTGTGAGGAAAGGTTTGCTGCGAGCGCCGAACTTCCCTGCGCGCCACTGTTCCGCTGCCGCCGCTGACTTCCATAAAGACGCTACATGTGCCAGGCGTTGATGCCTGGATGAAGAGAGCTGTGCAAAGACCGGTTCTTGGGGCGCTTCACGCCATATCCTTCAACGTGTCCAGCGGCCCTTTCAGGGCAGACCTGGGCTGGATCAACTCCGGCGCAATCAGGAAAATCTGCGGGGCCGTGGGAGGTTCATTGATCAGTTCGAACGCCTTCGCAATCATCGCCTCAAAATTCTGCCGCACCATGATTACGGGGAAAGGCAGGAAAGAGGCGAAGGGGTCATAGTCGTAGCAACCGACGACAAGCTCGCTAAACATCTCCGCCGGCCGGCCCGCCATGAAACGCAGCAGACCCTCCATATTGATCGACGAATTGATGAACAATGCGCGGGGCAACTTGCCATGGCGTTGGCAAAATGCCTCGAAGGCACGCAATGTTATGTCGGGCGAATAGCCGGAGGACTGTACTCCGTCATCAGGGTCGGCGCCCAACAGTGCCTTTTTGGTCGCATGGAAGGCGGCGATGCGCTCGCGGCTTGCGTGGTCGTTGCGGCCACCAAACAGAAACAGCTCGTCCGGTCGCAGGGGGTCATCATTGCCGAACTGGCGGATGATTGCCTCCGTCAGCATCCGCGCACCCTCATAGTTGTCGCTGATCACCGAATGCGCCTTTGCTCCCGGGAGGTCGATGTTGACATGCCTCAGTCCCGCCGCCTCGCAGACCTCGTGCACGCCGTCGGGATCGGTGGCGCCGACGATGAAGAGCTGGTCGATTGAGTAGGAAATCAGCGTCTCCGCGGTCCGGCGTTCCTCTTCCGGGTCGCGGCTGGCACTGACCACGACCGGGCATTGACCGCGGCTGCGCACATGTCCCTCAAATGTCTGCGCCATTGAGGAGAAGTAGCGATTGTCGTGGATGGGCAGCATCAGGCCGACGAGGCCAGATCGCGACCGTCGCAAGCCTCGCGCCTGCAGATTGGTGGTGTACTGGTGGCGTTCGGCGAGGCTGAGAATTGTTTCCGCCGTACTTTCCTTGATGCGGCGCTTGCGCCAAGTGCCATTCAGCACTGCGCTCACGGTCGACGGCGAACTGCCCGATAGCACGGACAGATCATAGATCGTCGCCTTCTTCTTGACCTGCTGATCCATCTGGCCTCCGGAGGGTCTCTTTAGAGCAATATTCGGTTGGAGCAATATCTCCCTTGACGAGCGCACCCTGATGCAAGATAGTCTTTGCACCATCGATTGTGCAAGCGCAAATCGGTGGCGGAGGTATGTTCCCAAGGGGAACGTTATGGGAGGAGTTCAGATGAAAAAGTTGATGATCGCGGCGCTCGCCGCGACCCTTGTGCTTGGCGGCTCAATCGCTGCCATGGCTCAGCAGGCCGGCAAGGTCGGCGTCGTCGTCAAGATCGGCGGCATTCCCTGGTTCAACGCAATGGAGGCGGGCATCAAGGAGCGCGGCCAGAAGCTCGGCGTCGACGCATTCATGGTTGGCCCGACCAGTGCCGATCCGGCACTGCAAGTTCGCGCCATCGAGGATCTGATCGCACAGGGCGTCAAGGTCATAGGTGTCGTGCCGAATGACGCGAAGGTGCTTGAACCTGTCCTGCAGAAGGCGAAGGACGCCGGCATCATCGTCATCACGCATGAATCGCCCGGCCAGAAGGGCGCCGACTGGGATTTCGAACTCGCGTCCGCGACCGGTTTCGGTGAGGCTCATGCGAAGCTCTTGGCGGACAAGATGGGCGGCAAAGGTGAATATGCAGTCTTCGTTGGTTCACTGACAGTGCCGCTGCACAATGCCTGGGCCGATGCGGCAATCGCGTATCTGAAGAAGAACCATCCGGACATGAAGCTGGTCGGCGATCGTTATGGCGTCGCCGAGGATGTGGACAAGAGCCGCAGCACTGCACTTGACCTGATTTCCGCCAATCCCGGCTTGAAAGGCTTCCTTGCCTTCGGCAGCCAAGGCCCGATTGGCGCTGGTCGTGCAATCGAAGAGCGCCGGAAGGTGGGCCAGATATTCGTGCTCGGCCCATTCTCGCCGGGGCAGGGCCAGAAGCTCATCAAGAGCGATGCGATCTCCGGCGGCTTCATGTGGAATCCAAAGCAGGCGGGTGAGGTCTTCGTCACGCTGGCCGACCAACTCATGAAGGGCAAAGAAGTCAAGGATGGCGATACGATCGAAGGGCTAGGGACAGTCAAGCCCGACTTCGAAAACCATAACATCATCGTCGATCAGCTGGTCCCGATCAACAAGGACACTGTCGACGGCCTCGCGGCGATGGGTCTGTAAAGCCTCCCAAGGCTGTGGCAGCCGGGCTGGCCTCGAGCCTGCCCGGTTGAGGATGTGTTAACGCGATTGGATCCAGGGTTCAACTCCATGGCTGATCAGGCACTCGATGGCGTCGCATCACGGCCGTTGCTGTCGCTCCGCAACGTCAACATGACGTTCGGCGGCGTGAAGGCGCTGAAGAATGTAAGCTTTGAGGTGCTGCCGGGCGAGGTGCATTGCCTGGCCGGCGAGAACGGCTCCGGCAAGAGCACGCTGATCAAGGTCATCACCGGCGTTTACAAGCCCGAGGCGGGCGCCGTGATCGACTATGACGGCCAGAGCTACTCCCACATGTCGCCGGTAGCGGCGCAGGCCGGCGGGATTCAGGTCATCTGGCAGGACCTCGCCCTGTTTCCCGAGATGACTGTCGCCGAGAACATCGCGTTCCAGACTGTCATCGGCCGCTGGCCGCGGCTGGTGAACTATGCCGAAATGCGCCGTGTCGCGACCAACGCCTTGCAACGTCTTGGTATTACCCTCGATGTCGATCTCGCCCTACACCATTTTCCCATCGCACAGCGGCAGATCGTGGCAATCGCGCGCGCCCTCGTCGGCCAGGCGAAGCTCGTCTTCATGGACGAGCCGACGGCGTCGCTCACTCAATCTGAAACCGACTATCTGCTGGACATTGTGCGGAACCTGTCGGCGTCGGGCGTTGCCGTTGTGTTCGTCAGTCATCGCCTGGCGGAGGTTCTCGAAATCTCCAGCCGTGTGACGGTGCTGCGCGACGGCGCCTTGGTTGGCGTCTTTCCGACCAAAGGTCTGACCCAATCGCGCATTACAGAGCTGATGACCGGCAAGACCTTCGACTATTCCGTCCTGCATCGCGATTTGAGCACGAGCCCGGTTACGCTCGAGGTCAAGGGGTTGTCGCGGCCTGGCGAATTCGAGGATGTGTCATTGACGGTCCGCCGCGGCGAGACGCTCGGCGTCACCGGGTTACTCGGGGCAGGGCGCACCGAGCTGGCGTTGACCTTGTTCGGCATGCGCAAGCCGAGGTCCGGCTCTGTTGTGCTGGATGGCAAACCGGTCCGCTTCGGTTCCAACCGTGACGCGATCGCCGCCGGTGTCGCCTATCTTTCGGAAGATCGGCTGTCGCTAGGTCTCATTCAACCCCAGGCAATTGCCGACAACATGGTCATTGCCTCGCTGGACAAGATTCTCTCTGGCGGTTTCATTTCGAGCGATTGCAAACGATCCCTAGTCACTAGTTGGATAAGGGATCTCGGCGTTAGGATCGGAAAGCAGGAAGACGCGGTCTCGACCCTGTCGGGGGGAAATCAGCAACGTGTCGCCATTGCAAAATGGCTGGCGACTGAACCGAAACTGCTGATCCTCGACGGACCGACGGTCGGTGTTGATGTTGGCGCGCGTGCCGGCATATTCGATATCGTTTCCAAGCTGGCCGACAGCGGCCTGTCGATTATCCTGATCTCGGACGAGGTCCCTGAAGTCTATTTCAACGCGGACCGTGTGCTGCATATGGCTCAGGGGCGCATTGTCGGCGAATATGTTCCCGGCGTCACGTCCCTACAGGCGATCGAAGCGGCGGTCTATGCGTAGGTTTGTCCGCTCTCACGCAACGGAGCTGGCTTTGCTCGCCGTGATCGCGGTCATCTGCGCCTTCCTGTCGTTTGCGACAGACCGGTTCTTCACCCTCGGCAATGCGTTTGACCTCCTGAACACAAGCTCGGTCAACATCATCTTCGCCGTCGGTCTGCTCGTCGTGCTGATTGCCGGCGGCATTGACATCTCCTTCGCGGTTGCAGCCTCCGTCGTGCAATATCTGACGGCAATCGTCCTTGGCTGGATAGGCGGCGGGAATTGGATTGTCGGCCTCACCATCGCTGGCGCATTGGGCATCGCGTTGGGCTGCATCAATGCTTTCCTGATCCACAGGTTCAGGATCATCTCGATCGTCGCCACGATTTCGACCTTCAACATTTTCTTCGGCTTGCTGATGTTCTTCACAGGCGGCGTTTCAATCTACAATCTGCCGGACTGGCTCACCGCCCGCGTGGTCCTGTTCGAGCGCGAGATGGCTGATGGCACGTGGGCGGAGATCACCCTACCCGTGCTCATTATGGCGATCTGCGTATTCGCTACCTGGGCGTTGATCACGCGCACGACCACTGGTCGCCAGCTCTACGCTTTCGGCGACAATCCGGAAGGCGCGCGCCGCTTCGGCATCAATGTTGGGGCCATGCAATTTATCGCGTTCGGCTGGCTTGGCCTGATGGCGGGCATCGCCGGTCTCGTCCAAGCGCATTACGCGCAGGAAGTGGTGCCCAACGCCCTATATGGGCGCGAACTCGACGTCCTGGCAGCCGTGGTCCTTGGCGGTGCACGGCTTGGCGGCGGCAAAGGCAGCGTGCTCGGCTGCATCCTTGGCGTTCTGTTGGTCTCGATCACCCAAAACGGACTTAATTTGATGGGCGTGTCGCCTTTCGCGTTCAAGATGATCGTCGGCACCATCATCCTGGCCGCCATTACCCTTTCGAACACCAGCATTGAACGGCTGCTGCCGTTCCTGAAAAGCCGGCGGATGCCTTCATGACGGTTGGGATTGAACGCGTCCGCAACTTGCTCGGCCCCGAACTGGCAGGTCCGCTTGCCGCGTTTGCGGTAGTCATGATCGTGTTCGGCATTGCCGCACCGAACTTCCTTTCCCGGGCTACTTTTGGCTCCGTCGCCTACCAACTGCCGGAGCTCGGCCTGCTCACACTCGCCATGCTGCTCCCGATCCTGACCGGCGGCCTGAACCTGGCCATCACCTTCACGGCCAACATCGCCGGGCTGACGCTCGCTTGGATCCTTCAAAGCCAGGGCGGCGTCGACGCGGGCATCGGTGCCTTTGTCCTTGGCTCGATCCTTGCCCTTGCGGTCGGAGCACTTAGTGGACTGATCATGGGGCTCGTCATCGCCTACACTAAGGCTCACCCGATCCTGGTCTCGCTGTCGATGATGATTTTCCTGCGCGGTCTTGGTGAGTTCCTGACCCACGGCGGCGACGTGTCCGGCTTTCCCAGCTTCCTGGCGCCGATCGGCTACGGTTCGATTCTTGGGATCCCGGTTCCGTTGCTCATATTCATCGCGTGTGTGCTGATCTGGCACCTCCTGCTGACGCGCATGAAGCTGGGCTTCAACACCTATATGATCGGCTCCAACATCGAGGCCACGCGCTACTCCGGCATCAATACGCGCAAGGTGCAGGTTCTGGTCTACACATTGTCCGGTGCGATGTGTGCGGTCGCCGGCATCATCATGCTGGCCCGCTTCAATTCGGTGCGTGTCGGACACGGCGAGTCCTACCTGCTGATCACTGTGCTTGCCTGCTTTCTTGGCGGGGTCAATCCATTCGGCGGCTTCGGTCGCGTGATCCCTGTCTTCGTCGCGCTCGTTGTGCTCCAGTTACTGTCCTCGGGACTCAATCTGATGGGCGCCAACCAGCATCTGGCGACGGCGGTCTGGGGCATTTTGATGATCACGGTGATGATCCTGCGCTGGCTTGCCGGGCGCCTAAAGTTCCTGAACACAAACAAAGGGTGAGTTAGATGCATGGTTTTGGGGTCCACACCTCGATGTGGACGATGAACTGGGATCGGGCCGGCGCAGAGAAGGCGATCGCCGCTTCTGTCAAATACGGCATGGACTTTATCGAGATCGCGCTACTGAACGCGCCGGCGGTCGATGCCGCGCATACGCGCGCCTTGCTCGAAAAGCACAATCTTCCAGCTGTTTGTTCGCTTGGCCTGCCGGAGCGGGCCTGGGCCTCGGTGCGGCCGGATGCCGCTATCGAACATCTCGAAGTGGCGATCGACAAGACTGCAGAGATGGGCGCGCTGGCGCTTTCCGGCGTGATTTTCGGCGGTATTGGCGAACGCACCGGCCTGCCCCCCACCGAAAAGGAATACGACAACATCGCGCATGTGCTGACCGTCGCCGCCAAGCACGCCAAGATCCGGGGCATAGAGCTCGGAATCGAGGCGGTGAATCGCTACGAGAACCACCTTATAAATACTGGCGCGCAGGCCGTCTGGATGCTCGAGAAAGTCGGCGCCGACAACATCTTTGTTCATCTTGACACCTACCACATGAACATCGAGGAGAAAGGGGCCGCCAATGGTATTCTGGCCGCTCGCGATCACCTGAAGTATATTCACTTGTCAGAGAGCGATCGCGGCACCCCGGGCACCGGCAACTGCCCCTGGGACGAGATCTACGCAACGCTCGCGGCGATCGGCTTCAAGGGCGGACTTGCCATGGAAAGCTTCATCAACATGCCGCCGGAAGTCTCCTACGGCCTCTCCGTCTGGCGGCCAGTCGCGAAGGACGAGGCCGAAGTGATGGGCAATGGCTTGCCATTCCTGCGCAACAAGGCTCGCCAATACGGTCTGATCTGACCCAATGGATGACGGGCTGGAGGCGGACGGCGCGAAGAACGCCGGTTTTATCCGGCGAATGGCAAAGGGGCCGGACGTTCAATCTCTGGACCCGAAAATGGCCGTGACGGCGCACGCCATGCCACCATCGCCAAGTGCTCGGCATCGTGAAGCCCGCGGGATCGGTCCGGTCCGGACGCGCCAGGGATGGCGGACGATCTCATTCCGAAGCTGAAATGCGCCAAATTCGGCGGCAAGCGTGTTGGACTGATCTATACGCCCGACACCAGCCAGAGCGCATACGGCAAGGCATAGGGCGGGCGATGAACCTAGGGTCGAAGGCGCCGGCCGCTTCCAGCGCGCGTGCACTAGGCTTGCGTGGTGGGCAGGTCGCCGCGGCTCCGCTGGGGCGTTAGCGATTAGGCGTTTTCTTTCGCCAGGGCTTCGACACGCTTCCTTGCAACCTTCTCGCAACCGGGTGCGGGCCCTCTTCGATCGTCTGGATAGGCCGCAAGCAGCCAGGAACTACGAGAAAGGTCAGCGTTACGTTAACCACTTCGTCGTCTTACATAGGGTGTGGCTTTCTCGTTGGTTACCTATGGAAGACGACCAATCTAGATTCCGTTGTCACCCCGAGCCGTCCGGCACGTGGACGGTGTGGGATGAAGTCGACAATGCCCCGGCAAGCTTAGGAGGCTGCTCACTTGTCGGTCGGACGTGGCAGCGCGCCAAAGTGGCCTGCGACTTGCTGAGGCGCATTTATGACAATCGGCTGGAGGCTCGATCTCATGCCGCATAAGCGCTCTCGCGGCGGCCGTCCGGCCGCAGGCGGGCTGACTGCTTTGGTGACTGCTTAACGAGAAATCAGACTGGCCGCCGGCAAAGGTTGGATCGCGCTGGCGCTGGCAGTGTTCGCGACATGGCACCCGCTGCGCGTCCCTGCTCGGCGGCTGGCGGTTCGGCGGCATGACGATCCTGCAGGGACAGGCGCGGGCTCGGGCCCCCTCGGAGCAGCTATTGGCCCTGCCCTACCTGGCGGCCATCGCGGTGTTGGTGCTGATCTCGCACAACCGCCAAGTGCTTGCCCCGCGCTTTCCGGCTTCGCTGGCAAGGCCTAGCTGGGTGCAAGTTACACTTGGCTGTTTCGCCACCATTCGATCTAAGGCGACCACGCGCGATAGCGGTTGTCCAAATGGACGCATGGAAGAGTCGACTATCGCCCCAGTCGATCGAATGTCTGCTTACAGGCAAAGAAGAAGGTGACTCTAGGGTCTGACATGAGGCGCGAACATGACCTCCAGCATTGTCACCCGCGATCTCCGCTTCCGGGCGGAGGCACCGAAGGCGAAGCGTTGAGGCGGTCATTTACTGCATCATCAGCGTCGGTCGAGACCGTTGCGTTGCGCTCGTCGTGGCGGGATCAGCGGGCAGAAAGGTCCGCATGCAGTTTTGGTTCGGAATGGAATATCGCCGGCAGGTCCGGGGTGGTCTTATTTGACGGTCGAAAACTCAAAACGATCGAAACGGAAGACTGCCGTATACTCGTTGCGTCGCTCCGGCGTCCCGGCAGGATTCCGGAAGATCGCGCCGCAGGTTGTCTGAACTTTCGGAATGGCGTCGCACAGGAAGTTCTGCTGCACCCAGCTGGTTCCTTTGTCTATCCATGCGCCTCCCCCGCGGAGGTCACGACCGAGGATGAGCGACCTGATCTCCGAACCGGTAAGCCGGTCCTTCGCATCCAGATCGACCTCTTCCGGCAACTCCGGCAAACCGGCCTTGTCCAGGCCGTCCAGCAGACGCCCGATGTCAGTCGGGTTCTTGAACACAAAATACCTCTGCGTGACCAGCTGATTTGCCCCTCCATCCTTTCGTTCCAACATGACGTTCCTTAGCCTGTCACTATAGGCCGCGACCTGGTCGCTGCGCCCGAGATGTGCGTAGGCCGAAACCAACACCTGCAGGCCATAGAATTTCGGCCATGGATCGGGCGATTGGAGATCGATCCTTTCAAGGTAGTCGACAGCTTCCTCGAAACGACCCTGGCCAAATTCAGCCAGCCCAGCCAGGTAGTGCCGATGGTCGTTGCCGCCTGGGTCGACACGGTTGGCCGCGACGAGGTAGTCGCGCGCCTCGTTCGGCCTGCCATTGAAATTGAGGGCTTCTGCCAGCCCGACATAGTTCAGGGGATCGCTCGGATCGAGCGCCACTGCCTTGAACATAACCGCGACTGCCTCGTCGGACCGGTGTTCGCGAACTAGCAAACTGGCGACGAGCTGATAGTAGGAGGGCGAAGGATGCTTGGCCGCTTGGTCCAGGTACTTGTAGACGTTGTAAAGCGCGCCAATATCCGAAACGGCCAAAGCCTTGCCCCGCGGCCCGTCCATCTCCCAATAGGCCCATGCGAGCGAGGCTGCCGCCGCGCCGAAATTCGGATCGAGTTCCAGCGCCTGCTGGAGAAACCTCACCGCCTGCGCAAACTCGTCTGGAGTATTGCGACGATTGTAGATTTCCAGGCCCTGGAGGTAAGCTTCGTAGGCTGCAGGATTGCGCGTGCCGCCCGCGACATCTGCCTTGCCTTGGGCGCTGACGAGACGGAGCTTGAGCGCGCCTGCGATGCTGACGACGACCTTGTCCTGCAGCGCAAACACATCCGTCCACTGGCCGTCGAAACGTTCTGCCCAGAGATGACCGGTGGTCGAGCCGTCGATCAATTGCGCGTTGATACGCATGTCGTCGCCGACCCGACGTATCGAACCCTCCAGTATGTACCGGACACCAAGCGCTGCGGCGACCTCAGCGGGTTTAGTCTCCGTGTCCTTGTAGGTGGAAGCCGCGTTTCGCGATATGACGAACAGGCCGGGCACGCGTGCAAGTTCTGTGGTCAGGTCCTCGGTGAAACCGTCTGCCAGATAGCCTTGCGCCTTGTCGTCGCTGAGATTGTCAAATGGAAGCACGACGAGGGATGGCCGGGGGTCGGCTTTCGCATTGGCCGTCAGAGCGGTGGGCCGAGGCGGTGACTCCCACGGTCGCCACCACGCTGCTGCAAGGCCTACTGCGATAACAAGGACCCCAATAGCGACGGCCAGATTGCGCCTGAAGCGTGGGTGTCGATTGACAGCCATGGGCTTTCCCGCCACCGCGGGATCGACCAGCACCCGGTACGCCTGCACCGGTTCTGCGATGTTCTTCAGCTTCTGTTGGCCCATCGGCTCAAAGCCGAAAGCCAACTTCTTCTCAACCTCTTTTGCGACCTTTGCCGAGACACAGATGCCGCCAGGTTCCGCCAGTTGTTGGAGCCTGGCAGCGACGTTGACGCCCTCGCCATAGCGGTCCTCGCCCTCGACAATCACCTCGCCGAGATTGATCCCGATCCTGACGCGAATCCGATGGTCCTCGGAAACGGCGGCGTTGCGTTCCGCCAGGGCGTGCTGCAACGACACGGCACATTCGACCGCGTCCACGACACTGGAGAACTCTGCCAGCAGGCCGTCGCCCATCAGCTTGAAGGTATGGCCATGGTGGCGGGCAATTTCGGGTTCGAATAGTTCCTTGCGGCCTGCCTTGAGACGCTCGAACGTGCCCTGTTCGTCCTGCTCCATCAGTGCGGAGTAGCCGACCACGTCCGCGGCAAGAATGGCAGCGAGCTTTCGCTCCATGACTGCCCCTCATTGGATAGCATCACACTGCGCGACTGATAGTACCACAAGCTAGGGAAAAGCGCATTGGAGACGCCGGCTTCACGTGCCTTATCAGCCGGTGGCACGCGAGATCGAACCACGTTGTCGGAACCGACGCAGATGGTGCGACCTCAACGGTTCAGGGCGTCCAGCGCCCTTTGTGCCGCGATGAGGTCGACGATTGGATACCTAGCTAGTGTTACTAGTGTTAAATGTGTGGATATCGATCTCCCGGGTGAGTTGCCCGAGCCTATGGACCCCATGGCAATGGACGAGTTTCTTAACAAGAAGGAGGGGTATGAGATTACGGAAGCCGATCAGCAGATGATGACTTCCGCTAAGGAGCTGCTTGTTGGTCAGTTTCTCATCGAATCGCTGGCGCTCTCTGTCCGCTGTCGGGACGAACTTTCTCCGATCCGGCTTGGCGCTGCCGGTGCCCGCGCGCGCAACTGCTCAGTCGTCGGGGACCAGTGTTCTCGGGCATTCCGCTATCGCGACCTCGTTTCGAACGTTTTAACACGCCCATTCGAGCTTGATCTCGCCGAGCGCTGCGCTAGCCCTTCCGATCTGGCTATTGCCAATGCGTATTTGACCAGGCTTGCGCAGACGAACGCTTCGACTCTCTAAGTGACGACGCCGCAATATTAGCATCGCTCGTCGTTGCAATTTCTCGAAATGCGCAGCTCGACGATCGCCTGCTAGGCGTGTTCGTTGCCTAGCGTCCACGAACGGGACGCGCTATCACCGCTTGGCGCTGTCGCTGTCCGCTTCGGCCCGCACAAGGAACTGCTCGGTCGTGGAGGGAAGACGGGATTTCAGCCAATCCGCCATCGCGACTTCCTCTCGCAGATTCTCTTCGCAAGCCCGAAGAACCTCAGTTTCGCCGAGCGATCGAGCAGCGGCAATCAGGATCGTGTAGGAGGCGATTTCCATGTGCTCGAACGTGTAGCTCGCGAGCGATCCTTTCATCACCTCGTCTCCAGCGAAGACGCCGCTCAGCGATTGCGCCATCGCCGTCAGTTTACCGCCAGCATCCTTCATCATGGATGAACCCTCGTCCATCTGATCGAGACAAGTCTTCAGCCGAGCAGCCTGCTGCTTGGTTTCGTCGAGGTGCTGTCGCATTCGGTCGCTCAGTTCGGGATAATTCTCGATACGGCTCAACTGCCCGTTCAACATCGTTTCGGCCTGCTCTTCCATGGCATGAGCATCTCTAAGCCATTGGACAAACCATTCCCGTCCTTCTGACATCTCGAATCTCCTTTGCGATCTAAGGAAAACTTTCAGAAGAAGACATTGTTCCGGAGTAGAGCCCGCCGAACGGCTCCTGACAGCGTGGCGGGTCTCAATTCACCTCGCGAAAATCCTGCAGCGATGCGTTGGGAAAGGCTAAGATCGCGGAAGACCGGCGCAAGGAAACGGCCCGTGGACGCTCGCCGCTACGCCGCTCCAATACAAGTCCAACTGGCACTGGCCGCTTCCTGGCCATCCGACGCGGCGACATACGGCGACATATTGAAGGTCCCCGCATGGCATACTGCGACCGATGCATGTCGTTCCTGGCAAGTAGGAACGGCAGGCAGATGAAGCTACCAGCGTTCGGCGAAGCTGAAGTGGATTCTCGACGAGGCGCTGATCGCGGCGGCTGGCGCTCCGCATTGAGCCTTGTGCCTCACCGCACCACCGCAGTCACAAGGAACGCGACGGCCTCTCCGCTCGTTGATTGCTTTTCGACTCGAGCCGCTGCCATGCCCTCCACATCGATACGCAAAACGGAATACGATCCCGACAGAAGAATTCTCTCGGTGTGGTTCGTCGCCAGCGGTAAACGGTACGAGTTTGAGGGGGTACCGCCGGAAACCTTTGCCGCGTTCCGGGCGGCGTTCGCCAAGGGCCGCTATTTCAACGACCATATCCGCAACTGTTTCCGCTACCGTCTGGTTCGCGAGCGATAGCGACCCGGGATGACCTGACCCTGCCGGTGGCTCAATCGTCCTGTGTCCAACCGGCGGTTGGTGGACGCGTTGCCGCTGTTGCGCTTAGGGTCGCTTACGGTCGGCGCTCACTTGGAAAGCCCAACCCCGCGTCCCCCCGCCTGGTGCAAGGCGCTTGATCGGTCCCGCCGTCCTGGCAGCGCGGCGGGACTTTTTTGTGGTCCAGGTGGAGCATCGGCGCGCGGGGAAGGCGCTGTGCACGGAGCACCCTTTCTCATCCAACGTACGTCGGCGACGTCGGTCTGGCGCCAGAGCTCAACCAGCTGGACTATTGCTCGACCGGAAGCGGCTCGTGCTGCGGCTCAGCGTGGTGGAACACCTGTCCAAGATCACGCGCGTCGAACGTTTGGCCGCAGACTGGGCAGTAGACAAAATGCTTCGACTCGTTCTCTACCGGCCCGTTATGCGGCCTGCCCCTATAGCCTGTCGCGATGTTGTCGGTTCTAGCCCGGGGCATCTGCAAGTGCCTTTCGTCGTCTTGGCGGCCGATATTTCTCCACTAGCCGGACCTTGTCACGGTCGACCGTGACCAGCGGCCCGAGGTCGATCGTCACGGTGTCCTCGTCGATGCGCGTGACCTCGCCTTTCAGGTCGATTTGCTGGCCTCGGTTCACCTTGGTGTGGTCGATGATGGAATATGGGAAGTCGTAACCTGGGATAGAGACGCTTACGCGGTCCTCTGTTATCCGCCCTCGAACCCTGGCAGTAATCGCCACCTGGTCACCAATGCCTATTCCCCGAGCCATGCCATGGATTCTGGTGCGGGCAGTGTCTTCTTCAAGAGGCTTCTAATATACGCCCGCCATCCTAAGGCTGACCTACGACCAAAGTTACAAAAGTTGAACTCCATCGGGGAACACTCCTTCTGTCTGCCTGTTCGATTTGCCAGGCGCATCCCGCGCATTCAGACAGGAGAAAGAAGATGAAACGCATCCTTTTGGCTTCGGCCGTGCTGGCGGTGTCGGCTGGGCTTTCCTTTGCCCAGACGACGAGCGGAACTGCGAGCGGAACCTCGACGAGCGGAACCTCGACCACGACAACCATGCCCAGTACGACGGATCAGGGCACCGGCACGACGAGCAGCGGGACCAACGTGTCCGGCGATCAGGGCACCGACACGACCACCACCAGCGGCACCACGAATCCGAACTCGGCCAGGGACTGCGCGCCCGGCCAGCAGACTGGCAGCGCTCAGCAGGCTGCGCCTGGTCAGCAGGACACGGCAGCCAACACTGCCGCGCCGGGCCAGGTGAAAAAGACCGGTGAAGGTTGCTGATTGGCACATCGGCTCAGGTTAGAATCACCAGCGTGTGCTGGCTAGCCTCCCGCGACCACCGGCTGCACTCAACTCGGCTGGCGATCAAATTGCCGCCAGCCGAGCATCACTCCAGGAAGCTTTGCGCCTGCCGCGAGCGGCTTCGCTACCGCCGAGCTACACCACCTGTAGGGACGCGACCTCGGCTTCCGCGGGATATAAACTTGCCTCGTATTCCGCGAAGAGGTCGTGAGCCGAACGGCGGCTTTAACTGATCCCTCGGCAATAACCGGACGGACAGCAAAGGTCCCCAAAAAGCCGCCAGGCGGCAACGCGCCTGATATCGCACTTGAGATCAACTCTGCCGCTTCCTGTTAGCCGGAGTTGCAAGCGGCCCCGCTAACAATCGTGGTTGCGGCTTTGGGCATCGTGGTTCAGACCCTGGCGGATTAGAACTCTGTTGGCTTGCGATAGGCTCATCGCTGCCGACAATCGGTGACCTATATAAAGGGGCATGTCCACGCGCCGAAAAATCAATGCAGCAGCAAAGCTGATTGGAGAGTGGTTTTAACCCCGGCCGCAACGCTTGGATCGTCCGTCAGAGCGAGGGGTATTTTTCTCGAAATACGCGCCCGCCTTCCAACGGAGTTCAGGAAACTGCTCCATATCGAGTCCCACGTGCTTACCCTGCGCCTGTCTGAGGGCGCCGAGAGCGATGTGCAGGTGGTATTCGGATCGTATCCAAAGCACTGGAGAATATCGAAGACCTGCCCGTCATCCCCCGTGAAGTCGAGGACATTCTGACGATCTCGACGGCCGAACGGCACCGCTGGCTGAAAGATGGTCGCTTGCAGAGCGCCGGGACGAAAACGGTGAAACTCCGCGGGCGGGCAAGCAACATCACCTTTCACGTGTTCGACCCGCAGCACGTGGAGGATGTGCTTGACCGCGACCTGGTTACGGTCTGGCGCTAACAGGACGCAGCGACAGCTGCAGAGAATATGCGGCGAGCCGCGGGGAAGGCCGCAAACGTGCTCAAAGAAGCGGTCGCGGAACTGCAGCTTCAGCTGGCTATGGCCCCGACGAGAACTCGCACTCCAGTTTGCGCGGCTGGGAAGATTTTGAGAATGACGGACTCCTGCGCTGATAGGCTGGGCGCACAAGCAGGTTAGGACGTTTGCCTGCGCCGTGCGAGATGCGCAAGGAGGGCCGTCAAACGCATCGCATTCAGGACCCGCTTCGCAGGGACACCGCCCTTGCGCGCCATCTCGACACCCCAATGCATGTGGTCGAGCTCGCGGATCGAATGAGCGTCCGGATTGATGCTGAAGATGCAGCCCTGATCGAGTGCCTTTTGATGCCAGCGCCAGTCGAGGTCGAGTCGCCAAGGATGTGCGTTGATTTCGACAGCGACGCCGTGTTTTGCACACGCTTTGAGGACTTTGTCGACGTCAAGATCATAACCGGGCCGGCGCAACAGCTGGCGACCGGTCATGTGCCCGATGATTGTCGTTCGAGGATTTCCGATCGCCTCAATGATACGCTCCGTCTGTTCCTTCTTGGGCAACTTGAAGCGGCTGTGCACGCTCGCGACGACGAAATCGAACTGCTCCAAGATATCATTCGGGTAATCGAGCGAGCCATCCGGCAGGATGTCCGCCTCAATGCCCTTCAGTATGCGAAATTTTCCAGTGTATGCCTTGTTCAGCCGGTCAGCTTCGCGGTGCTGTTCAGCAATCTCCTGCAACGAAAGGCCGCCTGCGTAGTGAGCGGACTGCGAATGATCGGCGACGCCATAGTATTCGAAACCGCGCTTGCGCGTGGCTTCAGCCATTGCCTCAAGCGTTTCGGTGCCATCGGATGCGGTCGTGTGAGAATGCAGGATGCCATGCAGATCTTCATCCCGAATTAAGGCGGGGAGCTTCTGCTTTGCCGCTCGCTCGATCTCATTCCTGCCTTCGCGCAATTCAGGCTCGATAAACTGCAAGTCTAGAGCTTGGTAGATTTCTTCTTCTGTCGCTGACGCGATCAGCTTTCTCCCGCGATGAAGCCCGTCGGCGTTTAGGGTGAATCCCTTGTCGGCCGCGAACGTCTTCAGTTGCTCAAAGTGGTCTGCCGAACCGGTTGCTTCGAGCAGGCTCGCGCCAAAGTGCTTCCTGTCCGTGACAACAAGCCTGAGCGTCGTATCCTCGATTCCAGTCGTCGACTTTCTGCCCTGCGCTACCAGGGCGAAGTCGGAAACGAGCTCGCAACCGCGCCGGAAGTCGCCCGCAATTTCGACGCGCGAAAACTCTGGATGCTCTTGCTTCACCGATATGACCGCATGTTCGAGAAGGGCGGCGGCCTTGTGCAGGTGAAGTTGCGTTTCGCCGCTTCGCACGATGGCCAAGTTCTGCAGGAGTTTTGTCTGAAGCGCGGCGCCGAGGCCTTTGACTGGGCGTATGCGGTCTTCTCTTGCTGCGGCCTCGAGCTCCGCCAGCGAGTTCACGCCGAGCGCCTGATGAAGCTTCAGTATCTTATCGGGACGAAGCCCAGGTATGGCAAACAGCTCCATCACGCCCGCTGGAACATCCTCGCGCAGCTTCTCAAGGCTTGGGTGCGTGCCGGTTTGGTAAAGCTTGGTCACGATGTCTGCGATCGCGTCACCGATCCCCGGGATCCTGGTGAGGGCGCCGGTCGCGATGATCCGATCAAGCGGCTGCGACAGCGCCGTCAGACTGTCTGCCGCGCGCAAGTATGCCTTTATGCGATAGGGATTGTCGCCGCGCATAGACGCCCGTTGTGCGTATTCCCTCAAAAGACTGGCGACGGTCCTCGGATTGATTTTTGCCATGGCTTCAGCCAAACGGAGGCCGATCTCCGCAGGTTCCAATCAGGCAAGGCCATGAGCGCCGCGTTGCCCTTTAAATCCCGGCTTTACTGCCTATTCACGTACGCTACAGATTGGGCAAGGATTGGTCAGCGCGACCCCATCCAGCCAGAGCTTTGGAGGCTGCGCGTTTCTTTAATTCAGGAGCATCGCCCACGTGGAAATGAGAGGGCGCATCTATTGTCTTCATCTCCGCCCACGTGATCGGTGCCGCGACAGGAGCGCCCGGACGTGATCTCGCGCTGTAAGGCATGATCGCGGTCGCCCCGCGCTGATTGCGTAGATAGTCCACAAAGATGCGGCCTTTGCGGCGCGCCTTTGACAACACGGCCGTGAAATGGGCCGGATCGCTCCGGGCGACCGCCTGCGCCAGGCGAGACGCGAAGTCCTTCACCTCTGGCCACTCGGCGCCAGGGGTGAGCGGCGCGATGACGTGCACTCCTTTGCCTCCCGTCAGCATCGGGAAAGTCGTAAGCCCCAGCGATTTAAGGATAGCGCGGAACTGAAAGGCAGCGGCGCGGACGGCCTCAAAATCGAGGCCTTCATCGGGGTCGAGGTCGAACACGAGGCGGTCGGCCTTTTCGACATCCTCGATCCGAGCCCCCCATCCATGCAGCTCGATCGTTCCCATCTGGACGCAAGTCATCAGTCCGTCGGCATCGTCGACATAGAGATATGGTTCCTCGTGCCCGTCCTTCTCCGTGATGCCGACGTGGTGGACTTTGTCGCCAAAGCTGCCGGCGTCGTGTTTTTGGAAGAAGCACTTCTTCGCGCGGCCCTGTGGGCATCGAACCAGACTGATCGGCCGGCTGCCAACCCAAGGAAGCATGATCGCCGCGACCGCTGCGTAATGGTCGGCGAGCTGTCCCTTGGTGATGTTGGACTCCGGATAGATGACGCGGTCACGGTTACTTATCGCGATGGCGGTTGTCGCAGACGCGGCGAGATCGGCTGCATGACGTTCCGTCTCGAGCACGACCGCCTCCGGCTTCTTGTCTTCGCGGAGACCAAGATAGCTCGGATGTCGTAACGTCCCTTCATTTGTCATTTCGGTGAAGGCAATCTCAGCGACCAGTTTCGGACGGAGCCAGTGTGCGCCGCGCACTTCGGCGCGTGGTGCGTCGACGGTCGCAGCCTTCTGCTCAAGCGGCGCCATGATCTTCAAGAGACGAAGAAGTTCAGCGGTATCGAAGCCGGTGCCGACTTTCCCGGCGTAACGCAGCTTGCCGCCGTCATGAACGCCAAGGATCAAGGACCGAAACGCGCGGACCTTGTCGGACGGCGTCCAGCCGACAATCACAAATTCCTGCCGCCTGATGCATTTGATCTTCAGCCAGCTTGCGCCGCGGGCCGCCACATAACTCGAATCCGCGAGCTTTGAGATGACGCCCTCAAGGCCGGCTGCGCAGAAGCGATCGAGCAGTTCTTCTCCGCGGCCGAGGATATGGTCGGAGTAACGAAGGACCGGATTTTCCGCAGGCAAGATCGCCTCCAGCTTCGCCTTGCGCTCAAGAAGAGAAAGCCTTGTCAGATCCTCGCCGTCGAGTTGCAGCAGATCGAACGCATAAAAGTCGATAGTCGCCGGGGCACCCTTCAATGCATTCTGAAGCGCCTGGAAGTTAGATCTTCCTTCCGCATCGACAATCACGGCCTCGCCGTCAATCAGGGCGGAGCGCACCTTCAGCTTGCGAGCCTCGGAGAGGATTGAGGGAAAACGGCTAGACCAGTCCAGACCAGACCGTGTGTAGGCTCGCGCGTCGCCACCGCCGACGGCAACGAGAATACGATAGCCGTCGTATTTCATCTCATGGATCCAACGATCGCCGGCAGGGACCGTGTCCACGAGCGTTGCGAGTTGGACCGGCCGGAAAGCGGGCGGCGCTATGACCTCGTCACGAGCGGGCGACTTCGCTTGACTAGCGTTCGACCCATTGATTGCCTTACGCGACGTTGGCTTGACCACTCTTACCTAAACCATACTCAGAGACGAAATAGCGTTATCCGCGTCCAACGCGCGACTACTTCTTTAGTTTCGCTGCAGGCCGTATTGAGCTTTCGCGATCATTGCCGACCCGCTTGCTTAGCGCCTCGGCCCTGAGGCCGTGCTCCTGCCTCCGGCCCTTCCATCTTCCCGATTTGCGCGCCCAGCTCACTGGCAATAATCAAGAGCAGGAACGTGCCCTCAAATGCCGCCACAGCGTATCCGCTTTCTGCCATCGGCTTTAGAAGCCCCACATTCCGGTTCCGGTCCCCTAAACCGCCTGTCAGCTTGCGCGTTTCCCGAAAGCAGACGGTCGGCAAAGCGGGATGACGTCCGGGTTTGACAGGCGAGCGAACCGGGGGAGGCGCACGCAACCCCGTCGATGGCAAGACTACGGAACACATCACTTGCCGAGCATGGATGGAAAGTCCGTCTTGCTGCGTTGGTGCGCGAGCCCATCTTAATAAATGGAGTGCCCGCAACTTCGTGATACGCCCCTCCTGCTAGCCCTAGAAGCGTCTCTCGCCCAGCGGGCGTGGCCAAATCCAAACCAAGGTCGACAATCTGTTTGTTCGAGGGACGGGCATCAATGCGCAAATATCGATCCCGCAGCTGATGCTCGACCATAAAGTCCACAATCTGCTGTTGGGAGGACATGACCGTGGAGATCAGGCGCTCGTTCTTCATCCACCCGATAACGCCCAGCTCTGGGCCGAGTCATCGTGACAGGGCCAAAAGGCCATTCCCGGCACCGAGAAGGCCCACCATAGCCGGGAGAACCCTCGTCTAACGTTCATGCCGTGAGCTCCCGCTCTCAGAGAAAGCTAGCCCAATGGCTCTCGGCCACAATCGAGATTGGCAATCCCTGGTGGCGCCAGTCGGTGCCTTGACGATCTTGTCGCCAAATGACGAATGCTTCCACGATTCGGTGGCATAGGCCCCTATCACCAAAACCTCTGTCTTCTGGCTCAGACCTCCCGTGAAGCCACCCCGATCTGCAATGGCCCGTTCGCAGTATTTTCGCTGACCGAAATTGAATGTGCCTGTGAAACAGTACAGCCGGCCGGCGAAGGTCAAAGTTGGGGCCGGCCTGCAGAGTGGCAGCGTTGTCGGCTTTAGCACTTCCCCGAGTTCGAAATCACGATTCGAAAAGCTGTTTAGCGTGTCCAGAAGTTCGGCGTGTTCGTCAGAATCGAGCACGCTGTCTAAGAGGATATAATTGATGCGCCCATATAAGGTTCGGATGAGTGGCTGATTGCTGATTTCCGCATTCGCCGCCAACCATTTTTGAAGGAATTCGACCTCGGCCTTGTTGATGGTTCCATCCGCGGCCAGGCCGCACGCGAGTCCGATGAGTTCGTCGACTTGACGCGATGAGATGCGATCACCGCCAAGGCGATTGTAAAATTTGTCGTCCACTAAAACCTCCCCCTTCCTTCTTCAAGAAAACCATTCATCAAGCGTACTTTGCAGGCCAACGCCAATCCGTTTGTGCCTTGCCGTAGCAGTTGCCGTAGTCGACGAACTGCCCGCTAGAGATGTCGCGGCACGCCCAAACCAATTGGCCGTACTGGTTGTAGAATTCATCCCAATCAGCACCCTGATGATAGTTCGGCCTAACATATCCGCCGCCGGCGCAGTTGTTGTTCGAGCAAACCGCGATGGCAGCGCCTACCGCGGCGATCGCCACGCCTGCGGCGATCGCCTGGTTCTGTTTTCTGATCATGTCGGCGCATTGCTGTGGCGTCACCGACCGCCGAGCAAGCTCCGTATAGAGATCGTCACGGAAGCCTTGATTGCTCGCCGTTGCATATGATCTGCAAAGGGCGGAAGTGCTCACTGCCTGGGGGTTCTTGTTCAGCGCCTCTTGGGACGTTGTGCACGATGCGCTTGCAAGCGCGAAAATTGCCGCGGCCGAAGCTGCGGCACGCCGGCCGATTTCCATTTACCCTCCCACCCAAATTATTCAAATCGGCCAAAACTTCCGCGGCCGTTTGTCGTTCTCTAACAGAGCGTTTCGCATGCAACGCCATCGCCATCACGATCCAGCTTGCGGCCCCATGGGCAATTGCTGCGATACCATTGGGCTTCGTCGCAGGAGCCGATTTGCGAACAAGTCCGCCGCGGCTGACACGAGTAACTTTGCGCTATCTGCCGGCGACTGATGATGCCGAGCGGTCGACTGACGGCTGGCTGCTGACTGTCCGCATGCTCAGCGCGCCAACCCCACGGCTCCTGAAACGTTCCGACCCACAGGCCGACCTTCGCCTTCTCGGCTTTGGTCTGCTGCGCTGCATACGCGCCGTGGCTGTAGCGAGACCAATCGAGCGCCTGGCCGTGCTCGACCATCCAGGCGGCGACGCCAGCACCGTCGGCGCGCCGGCAGTCGCCAACAAAACGGCCGTAACGATCCCAGGTGACGAAGCTGCAATGGACCGGCGTCGAGGTCGCCAGGAATTTGTCCAGGGCCTCGGCGGCTCGGCGCCCGCAGGCATATTCGAAGCCCTTGGCGTCATCGCAATACTGCCGGCTTTCTGGCGCGTCGATTCCGTTAAAGCGGATCCGCTGTCCGTGAATTTCGATCGTGTCGCCATCGATCACCGACGCAACACCGGCGATCGGCGCCGGGCTCGGGCTGGTCCAGTTGGCCAGGTTGAGCTCAGGCATGCGGTCGCTGTGCCGCATGACGAACTGCGTTGCGTAGGCCACCATCGCAGCCACGGTTACGATAATCAGCCGCTTTGGTATGCCAGCCAATTTGCGTGCACGCCCCAGCTTGGCGCCAGTCCGTTTGCGCCATTGGGCAGATCGATTGTCGTAGCGAGAGCTGTCCAACGTCCGCCGCCCCTACTCGCACCCGACGCCGTCGTGATCGCGGTCCAGGTTGTTGGGATCACCGTTGGTAATCTTCACCGGGCCAACCACGACGGGATTGTTTCCCTTGCCGCCTGCGCAATCCAAATCGCCGCCGCCCGGCCGTGACGATTGCGTCGGTGCTGCCGACACCCCTCGATACCTATTGACGACTGCGGCAGCGCGCACGCCGTCGCCCTCGATATGCGTGTTCTGGCTGTTCGGATTGAACGGGTCGAGTGTTTGGAGGAGCAGATTAGCATGGCCCGCTCCGCCAGCCGCGAGTGTCACCGTATCGTAATGGTTCAAGTAGTTGCCTGCACAGCCCGAGAAGAGCACTGCGCACACACCCACGAAAATTCGCGCACAGCCATGAATGAATTTCCCCAACCCCGGGTAAGATCATGCGCTATTTGACCTTTGTTGTCGAATCCAGAAGAGGCTACACCTTCCGTGAAGGCACCATTGCCGTCATTGCCGCTTCGTCTGCAGTTGGTAGAAGCAGCAAAGTCGGATTCGGGGAGGAATACATGCGTGGAGCGCTCGTTTTGGTTCCGTTCTTTCGTTGATCCTGTCGTCGGCTCCTGCGCTGGCCTGGTGGGACGGCGGGCACATGCAGGTCGCCGTCGTAGCTACTCAAAACTGACGCCGCAGGCGAAAGCCAAGGTCGATGCGTTGATCAAGCTGAACCACGACTATCCGAGTTGGATCGCCGGCGTGGCGGATGACAAGAAGGCCCAATACGCCTTCGTTCATGCGGCCGTTTGGGCGGATGACATCAAAGACCCTGCCAATGGTACACTACGGACGACGACACGCCGATGGGGCAGAACATCGGCTACGCCCACAAAAACATGCACTGCTCAGGTGTTTCGACCGACGGGACGCAGTTCTCCGATGCCGATCCGATCAATGCAGTTTCCCAGATGAAGCTGTTTATCGCGGCGCTGCCGGCAACGTCGGCTACGGGCGCCGTTTGGGCAGCTGCGGGATCTCGTGCGCAAGGTCCAGGCGGACTGCGCAATCGACCTGGACACGAACAGTTACTCGGTTCCCCTGGCGGCTGATCGGGGAGAGCGTCCAAGTCGTGGTGTTGGGCGGCCGCGTTATCGTGCGGTCATGCAGGCGAGGTGGCGGATCATGCCTTGTGCGGAGGACGTCGCCAACGGATTGTCGAGCGCGCGCATCTTGCCGGCGTGGTCGGCGCTACTGCGCCGGTACGATCGGCGGATATCGTTGCGCCTTCCGCTCTGTTGCGGCCACTGGCCGAATATGAGGCACTGGTGGGAGGCAGCTGGTGATGACGGCGGTCGATCACGAGATGCTGGTCGCTCAGCTCGACCGGCTGAAGCTGACCGCGATCCGGGATCAGCTCGATACGCTGCTGGACGAAGCGGCGCGTTCGCAAATGACCTTGCGCGAGGCTTTGGCCTTCCTGGTGACGCGCGAGATCGCGCGGCGCGACGAGCGGCGCATCTCCATGGCAGGCAAGATCGCGCAGTTCCCGTTTGTGCGCGAACTCGACGGCTTCGACTTCGACGCGCAGCCGTCGCTGGATCAGGGCCAAATCCGGGAGCTGGCGACCTGCCGCTGGATTGCCCATGGCGACACGGTCCTGTTCGTTGGACCTCCGGGTACGGGCAAGACACATCTGGCGGTGGCTCTCGGGCGCGAGGCGATCCGGCAGAACCATAGCGCCCAGTTCGTCACGGCGGCCACGCTCGTGGCGATGCTGGCCAAGGCCATGACGACGGTTCACTCGAAAAGCAGCTGACGACCCTGTCGCGGCCAAAACTGTTGATCATCGACGAGCTCGGCTATCTCCCGTTCGAAGCCAATGCCGCGCATCTGTTCTTCCAACTGGTGTCGCGGCGTTATGAGCGGGGATTATCCTGATCACCTCCAATCGCTCGGTGGGCGAATGGGGCAGCGTGTTTGGCGATCCCGTGGTGGCAACCGCGATCCTTGATCGCCTGCTTCATCATTCGACAGTGATCACCATCCGCAGTGACAGCTACCGGCTTCGCGAAAAGCGTGGTTTCAGCGCGATTGGGGAAGGCGGGGCCCCGGCCGGCCCCCACCCAAACCCCAAACCAATAGGGGGGGGGGTTTTTTTTTTGCCCCCACGGGGGAAAACGCACAAAGCCAGGGCCCCCC
>NZ_JAMYRR010000037.1:0-36703 GCF_040321535.1 Mesorhizobium sp. M0340
GCGACGCCGGCCGAATCATAGCCGCGATATTCGAGCCTTTTCAACGCATCGACGATAAGCGGCGCGACCGGCGAGTTACCGACAATTCCAACGATACCGCACATCGCGCTTGCCCCCGATTCCGACCTCAAACCCGGCGCTATTTAGAGACTGCCGGACTGTCGCGAAAAATCACATTCCATTTCGCCCGGTATCAGCCGGACTATCCTGCACAGATGCACCATGACAGGGCGCACTTGCAATCCGGTTACTGCAATTGCTCAGTTTCTCCGCTTCTGTATCCTATCTCGGCCCAACGGCTCCAGAAATCAGTCAAAGACATGATCCCGCTCTTCGCGCCTACCCTTTTTTGCGGGCCGCCGCGGCCGAAGCAAACCGTTCGCGCAACTCCTTGCCCTTGCCGGGTAGAGTCCGCTGGCGGGCGCGGCCGAAGGCCAGCGCATCGTCGGGTACGCTTTCGGTAATGACGCTGCCCGAGGCGATGTAGCCGCCCTTGCCGATCGACACCGGTGCCACCAGCGAGGAGTTCGAGCCGATGAAGGCCCCCTCGCCGATGTCGGTGAAGAATTTCGAATACCCGTCATAATTGCACGTGATGGTGCCGGCGCCAATATTGGCGCCTGCGCCGATGCGGGCATCGCCGATATAGGTCAGGTGGTTGACCTTCGCGCCCTCCTCGACGATCGCCTGCTTTACCTCGCAGAAATTGCCGACCTTGGCTTTGTTTCTTAGATCGGCCCCGGGCCGCAGCCGCGCGAACGGCCCGACATCGCAATTCGACGCGATGGTGGCGCCTTCGATATGGCTGAAGGCATGGATCTTGGCGCCCGTCGCGATTCTCACGCCTGGGCCGAACCAGACATTGGGCTCGACAATCGTGTCGGCGCCGATCTCGGTGTCGTGCGAGAAGAACACGGTTTCGGGCGCAACCAGTGTCACCCCGGAAAGCATCGCTTCCTGCCGTCGACGCGCCTGCCAGATACCTTCCGCCTGGGCAAGCTCGGCACGGTTGTTGATGCCGAGCGCATTCTCGAAACTGGCTTCGGTGGCTGCGACATCAAGTCCCTGCGCAGCGGCGATCTCGACGATGTCGGTGAGATAATACTCACCCTTGGCGTTCTTGCTGCCGACTTGATCGAGCAGCTTCAGCGCGTGCCTGCCGGCGACCGCCATCAGCCCGCCATTGCAGAAGGTGATTTTCTTCTCCTCGTCCGAGCAGTCCTTCTCCTCGCGGATGGCCACGAGCTTGCCGGCCTTTTCGATAAGCCGGCCGTAGCCCGAAGGATTTTCCGTACGGAAGCCGACCACGACGACGGCCGCACCTTCGGCCAGCTTCAGCCGCGCCGCCGCGAGCGCTTCTGGATCGATCAACGGCGTGTCGCCAAACATCACCAGGATGTCGTCATACCCCTTTGATATTGCTGCGCGCGCGGCAAGCACGGCGTGCGCGGTGCCAAGACGTTTCTCCTGGACGAAAGCTTCGGCCTTGGGCGCAAACTTGAGTGCGGCCTTGCGCATGTCATCGGCGCCATGGCCGATCACCAGCGCCAGATCGCCGCTGCCGGCGGCTTCGGCCGCCTTGACGACATGGGCAACCATTGGCAGGCCGGCGATTGTGTGCAGCACTTTCGGCACGGCACTCTTCATGCGCGTGCCTTCGCCGGCAGCGAGGATGATGGACAGGCAGGATCTCTGGCTCATGGGACAGCAACCGTTGAAAGGGATCTGGAATCGGAGCGTTAGTAGCACCGGCGCCATGCTGCACCAATGCGGTTAAATTCCGGTGAGACGGTGGAACCTCCAACCCGCGGCACGCTCAGGCCGATCGGCTCAGGCGGCTTCCGCCTCGTTGCGTGATGCGAAGCTGGGGGCTCGGCCACGGCCGTATTGCCGTGGCGAACAGTTCATGACCCGCTTGAAAGCAGTGCTGAAGGCGCTTTCGGATTCGTAGCCGAGCGACAGCGCGATGACGGCGACGGGATCGCTGGAATTCGTCAGCCGATCCCCGGCCAGCAGCATTCGCCAGCGCGTCAAATAGTCCATCGGCGACGCGCCGACCGTCTCCTTGAATCTGAGTGCAAAGGTCGATCGCGACATGCCGGCCCGTTCCGCCAATTCCTGCAACGTCCAGCCATGCGCCGGATCGTCATGCATGGCGCTGATCGCCGCGCCCATCTGTTTGTCCGAGAGGGCAAAGAGCCAGCCGACGCCACCTTTCAATCCTTCTGAAAGATGCAGCCGCAACGCCTGAACCAGCATCATGTGAGCAAGGTGCTGGATCACCAGAAAGCCGCCCGGTTGTGGCTCGCGCAGCTCCTGCATCATCCGCTCCACCGACCAGCGCAGCGCCGACTTGTCCGACTCTTTGCGGATATGCACAATGGCTGGCAGCATCCGCAACAGGATGCCGGCATGATTGCCGCCAAGCGCGAAGCGGCTGCTGACCAGAAAGAAATCACCGCCGCCATTGTGGGTCACGACACCGCCGGCTCGCGCAGGCGGAAAAATCTTGACGGCTTCAACAGGCGACAAACTCATGTCGCTTGCAAGGCGGAAAGGCCGCCCACTCGGCAACAGGAAGCAGTCCCCCGTCTCAAGGCGCACTGCGTCGGCAACGCCCTCTACTGACAGCCAGCACCGGCCGGAGACCACCGCTCCGGTCTTGATGCTTTGCTGCTGGTCGGGGAACTGGATCGACCATTCACCACCTGCATCGAAGCCGGCCGACATATAGTTTCGCGGCTTCAGCAGCGAGAGCACATCTGAAAGAGGATCCACGTGTCATTCCGGACGATTGCGAAGATAATACGGACTTTACCGCATAGATCGTATTTCCTCAAGCGCCTATCACGACGTCATCGGGCCGCGAAAATGGTCGTGGTCAGAAACGAACAAGGACAAGTCGTGATGCGTGTTTTCGTTACCGGAGCGACCGGATTCGTCGGTTCTGCCGTCGTTCAAGAACTCATCGGCGCCGGCCATCAGGTGCTCGGCCTCGCCCGCTCGGAGGCATCGGCCAAGTCGCTCGCCGCCACTGGAGCCGAGGTGCATCGAGGCGACCTCGAAGACGTGGAGAGCCTGCGCAGGGGCGCGGCAGCCGCCGATGCGGTTATCCACACCGGGTTCAACCATGACTTCTCGAAGTTCGCGCAAAACTGCGAGATGGACCGGCGTGCCATCGAGGTGATGGGCGGAGCACTCGAAGGCTCCGAGCGCCTCCTGCTCGTCACCTCGGGGACCGCGCTCCAGGCTCGGGGCCGTATCGCGACCGAGGAAGATGCGCCTGTCCCCTCTTCCGCTTCGTATCCCCGCGCCTCCGAAGCGACAGCCGCCGCGCTGGCGGCACGCGGGGTGCGCGCATCGGTTGTCCGCCTTCCTCCGTCGGTCCATGGCCAGGGCGACCACGCCTTTGTTCCTATTCTCATCGACTTCGCTCGCAAGAAGGGCGTGTCGGTCTATATCGACGAAGGGCTCAATCGCTGGCCTGCCGTGCATCGGTTCGATGCCGCCCGCGTCTACCGCCTTGCGCTCGAGCATGGAGCCGGTGGCGCGCGATATCACGCGATCGCCGAAGAAGGCGTGCCGTTCAAGGACATCGCCGGCGTGATCGGCCGGCGCCTGAACGTGCCGGTGCTCGCCAAGTCCGCGGAAGAAGCCGCCGATCATTTTGGCTGGTTCGCGATGTTCGCGGCGATGGATGTCCCGACCTCGAGCGAACGGACCCAGGCGCTGCTGGGGTGGGCGCCGAGCGGCCCCGGGCTCATCGCCGATATCGACCAGCCGGGCTATTTCGAAGGCTGAACAGACCACGTCGGGCTACAAACCTAGCCCAATTGCCCCAGCACCGGAATATTCTCGAGCAGCCAATATGACATGGTCTGCACGCCGCCGGTCAGGAAAAACACGCCGGCGACCACCAGCAGCGCGCCGATGGCTTTTTCGACGCGGCCGAGATGGACGCGGAATTTCGAGAGAAAGCGCATGAAGGCGCCGGAAAACAGCGCAGCGATCAGGAACGGAATACCGAGGCCGAGCGAGTAGGCGGCAAGCAGCAGCGCGCCCTCGCCCACCGTCTCGCGACCGCCGGCAAGCGTCAGGATCGGCCCCAGCACCGGGCCGATACAGGGCGTCCAGCCAAAGGCGAAGGCCAAGCCCATGACGTAAGCGGCGATCAGGCTGGCCGGCTTGCCTTGCGACTGGAAGCGCGCCTCGCGTGACAGCAAAGGGATACGCAGTACGCCAAGGAAATTCAGCCCCATCAGGATGATCAGCACACCGGCCACCATTGCCAGCGGCTCCTGCCAGACCCGTAATAGATGGCCGATGGTCGAGGCGCCAGCGCCGAGCGCGACGAAAACGGTCGAGAAGCCGAGCACGAAGGCGATGGAGGAATTAACCAGCGCGCCTCGCGCACCGGCCTTTGCCGTAATGCCGGCCTCGCCGCGGAAATCGTCGACGGACACGCCGGCCATATAGCACAGGTAAGGCGGCACCAGTGGCAGCACGCAGGGGGACAGGAACGAAATTGCTCCCGCCCCGATCGCACTGACATAGCCGACGTCCAACGCCATTTCCGTCTCCCGATGACTGCGCAGCATATAGCCGCGACAACAGCCGTCCGCCAATCACCATCGCGTGGCCCCCATCACATTGGGTAGCAAGTCGACGCCGTCGCCTGGATCAATGGAGAACAGCGCGGGAAGAAAGGGCAGCCGGGCAGCGTTGATCAGAAGAAGTCGCGGTTCCGCGCGCTTTTCGAACATTCAGGGAGAGGTCCATGAAAACGATCGCAATTGGCATGGCGGCGCTTTTGCTCGGCACTGCCGGATCCTTCGCCGCCGAGGCGTGGAAGGAAGCGGAGGTCGGCGGCATCAAGATCTACACCGATGCCAGCGGCATGACGCTCTACACCTACGACAAGGACGAGGCCGGCAAGTCGAACTGTTACGACAAATGTGCCGCCAATTGGCCTCCGCTGAAGGCTGACGCCAACGCCAAGGCCGAGGGCGAATGGACGATCGTCGACCGCACCGACGGCACCAGGATGTGGGCCTACGAAGGCAAGCCGCTCTACACGTTCATCAAGGACAAGAAGGCCGGCGACGTCACCGGCGAGGGTGTCGGCGGCGTCTGGCATATCGCCAAGGCCGACTAAGCTTTTGAGCTTCTGATCCGCTGTAACAGGCGGTAACACGGCTGGTCGCTGGGAACTTGACCCAACCGCCCGGCGGCCAGCTTTTCAGCACGCCAATTCTTTGCAACTATCCGGGCAAATGCCGGGCTACCGATTGCGCGCTTCACAGCATCTGTTCAAGCGGGGCTGGCGCGTGCTCGATGTTTCTCTTATATCCGCGGGAGAATTTGTCCCGTTCTCCAGGATCAATTGCCGGGTTTGTCCAGCGATAGGCTGCTCATTTCCCTTGTCCAGGATTGCGGAAATCGCATGGCGCGCCGTTGGGTTGCGCATTCGGTGCAGGGCCGCATTTTGACTGCTTGGCCTTGACCGGATGCAAAAGCGCGGCCATGTGAGCGACACATTGAACGAGATTTCGTCGCGCGCAGCGGAATTCTTCTGCCGCATCACAACTGATATGAGACCGTATGGACGTCGTCGTCGTCGAATCGCCGGCCAAGGCGAAGACAATCAACAAGTACCTCGGCAAGAACTACAAGGTTCTGGCTTCGTTCGGCCATGTCCGCGATCTGCCGGCCAAGGACGGCTCGGTGCGTCCGGATGAGGACTTTGCCATGTCCTGGGCCGTTGACACCGCGTCTGGAAAGCGTCTCGCCGATATCGCCAAGGCGGTCAAGGACGCCGACGGGCTGATCCTCGCCACCGATCCGGACCGCGAGGGCGAAGCGATCTCCTGGCATGTCCTGGAAGTGCTGAAGCAAAAGCGAGCACTGAAGGACAAGCCGGTCAGCCGCGTCGTCTTCAACGCCATCACCAAGGCGTCGGTGCTGGAGGCGATGGCCAATCCCCGCCAGATCGATGCGCCGCTGGTCGATGCCTATCTCGCCCGCCGTGCGCTCGACTATCTGGTCGGCTTCACGCTGTCGCCCGTGCTGTGGCGCAAACTGCCCGGCGCCCGGTCCGCCGGCCGTGTCCAGTCGGTGGCGCTGCGTCTGGTCTGCGACCGCGAATCCGAAATCGAGCGCTTCATCCGCGAGGAATACTGGCAGGTCGCCGCCATTCTCGGCACGCCACGCAAGGAAAATTTCGAGGCGCGGCTGACCACCTTCGAGCGCAAGAAGCTGCAAAAGCTCGACATTTCCAACAAGGCGCAGGCCGACGACATCAAGGCGATGCTCGAAGGCGCCAGCTTCAAGGCGGCGTCGGTCGAAGCCAAGCCGACCAAGCGCAATCCCGGGCCGCCCTTCACCACCTCGACGCTGCAGCAGGCAGCCTCGTCGGGTCTCGGCTTTTCGGCCAACCGCACCATGCAGGTGGCGCAGCGGCTCTATGAGGGCATGGAGATCGGCGGTGAGACCACTGGCCTGATCACCTATATGCGGACCGACGGCGTGCAGATGGCACCGGAGGCGATCTCTGCCGCACGCGATGCGATCGCCAAGGAATTCGGTGCCAAATACCTGCCTGAAAAACCGCGCTACTATTCCGCCAAGGCCAAGAATGCCCAGGAGGCGCACGAAGCGATCCGTCCGACCGATTTCATGCGCACGCCGGCTTCCGTCAGGCAGTATCTCGACCCCGACCAGGCGCGGCTTTACGAGATGATCTGGAAACGCGCCATCGCCAGCCAGATGCAGCCGGCCGAGATAGAGCGCACCACGGTCGAGATCGAGGCCATCAACGGTTCGCGTACCGCCGAGCTTCGTGCTGTCGGCTCCGTTGTTCGCTTCGACGGCTTCCTTGCTGCCTACATCGAGCAAAAGGAAGAAGATTCGGAAGACGAGGAAAGCCGCCGCCTGCCCGAGATCCGTGCCGGCGAGCAGCTCACACGCGAGGCGATCAACGCCACCCAGCACACCACCGAGCCGCCGCCGCGTTATTCGGAAGCTTCGCTGATCAAGAAGCTGGAAGAGCTGGGCATCGGCCGGCCGTCGACCTATACGGCGATCCTGAAGACGCTCGAGGATCGCGATTACGTCACCATCGACAAGCGCAAGCTGGTGCCACAGGCCAAGGGCCGGCTATTGTCAGCCTTCCTCGAAAGCTTCTTCGAGCGTTATGTCGAGTACGACTTCACCGCATCGCTCGAGGAGAAACTCGATGAAATCTCCGACGGCAAGCTCGCCTGGAAGGACGTGCTGCGCGATTTCTGGAAGGATTTTTCCGGCGCCGTCGCCGACATCAAGGAGCTGCGGGTCACCGACGTCCTCGATGCGTTGAACGAGGAACTGGCGCCGCTGGTGTTTCCCGCGCGCGAAGACGGTTCGAACCCGCGCATCTGTCCGAAATGCGGCACCGGCAACCTGTCGCTGAAGCTCGGCAAGTTCGGCGCCTTCGTCGGCTGTTCGAACTATCCCGAATGCTCCTTCACCCGCCAGCTTGGCGACGCCGCCAATCCCAATGGCGAGAACGGCGGTGGCGAAGACGGCACCAAATTGCTCGGCAAGGACCCCTATACCGCCGAGGAGATCACGCTGCGCAATGGCCGGTTCGGCCCCTATATCCAGCGCGGCGACGGCAAGGATGCCAAGCGCTCCAGCCTGCCCAAGGGCTGGACTGCCGATTCGATCGATCATGAAAAGGCGCTCGCCTTGTTGTCGCTGCCGCGCGACGTCGGCAAGCATCCGGAATCCGGCAAGATGATTTCGGCCGGGCTGGGGCGCTACGGGCCGTTCGTGCTGCATGACGGCACCTACGCCAATCTCGACAGCATCGAGGACGTGTTCTCGATCGGCCTCAATCGCGCCGTCTCGGTGATCGCCGAGAAGCAATTGAAGAGCAAAGGCGGCCGCAATGGCGGCACAGCCGCTGCGCTCAAGGAACTTGGCGAGCATCCTTCCGGCGGCGGCAAGATCGTCGTGCGCGACGGCAAATACGGCCCTTATGTGAATTTCGGCAAGGTCAATGCGACGCTGCCGAAGGGCAAGGATCCGCAATCGGTGACGATCGACGATGCCGTGGCGCTCATTGCGGAAAAGGAAGCCAAGGGCGGCAATGGCGCCAGGAAGCCCTTCCGCAAAGCGGCCGCGCCTGCCAAGAAACCGGCTGCAGCCAAAAAACCGGCGGCCAGGAAAAAGGGATAGGACGGGTTGGCGCGCAAAGTCTCCGGAAGAAGCCACGGCGATCTGCGCACCGCCGATACCCGCGCCAAGGTCAGGGACAATTACCGGCCGTCACGCGACGAGATACTGCGTTACATCGCCGAAAATCCGGACCGCGCCGGAAAACGCGACATCGCCAAGGCGTTTGCGCTACGCGGCGAAGACCGTATCTGGCTGAAGGACGTCTTGCGCGACCTGCAGGATGAAGGCCTGCTGACCAAGGAGCGCAAGCGGCTCGCCCGTGTCGGCGCCCTGCCCCACGTCGCGGTGCTCGACATCTTCGGCCGCGACGCCGATGGTGTGCTGCTGGCGCACCCGACCGAAGCGATCGGCAATGGCGAACCTCCGGTCATAGCGATCCGCGTGTCGCGCGGCGGCAATGGGCCGACGCCTGGTATCGGCGACCGCGTGCTGGCCAAGACCTTTCCGACCGACGATCCGGCAGGCCCCGCCTATACCGGCCGGGTTATGAAGATATTCGAGAAGCGCACCGATGCGGTTCTCGGCGTTTTTCGCGTGCTGAAGGACGGCACGTTCCGCATCGAGCCGGTGGAAAGGCGCCAGCCCGACCTGGTCGTCGACAAGGAATTCCAGAACGGCGCCAAGAACGGCGACCTGGTCGAGGTCGAGCCGGCGCGGGCCTCCCGCTACGGGCTGCCGAGAGCCAAGGTTCTAGCGGTGTTGGGCTCGCTGACCAGCGAAAAGGCGGTCTCGATGATCGCCATTCATGCACACGACATTCCGCATATTTTTCCCGCCGACGTCATCGCCGAGGCGGAGGCGGTCAAGCCGGCGACGCTTGCCGGCCGCGAGGATTGGCGCGAGCTGCCGCTGCTCACCATCGATCCGGCCGACGCCAAGGATCATGATGACGCGGTGTTCGCCATGCCCGACACCGACGAGAAGAACGCCGGCGGCGTGGTTGTCACCGTCGCCATTGCCGATGTCGCTGCATACGTGCGCTATGGCACGGCGCTCGATCGCGAAGCCCTGAAGCGCGGCAATTCTGTCTATTTCCCCGACCGCGTCGTGCCGATGCTGCCGGAGCGCATCTCGAACGACCTCTGTTCACTGCGCGAGGGCCAGGATCGTCCGGCGATAGCGGTGCGGATGACTTTCTCGGCCGATGGCCACAAACTCAGACACTCGTTCCATCGCGTCATGATGAAGTCGGCGGCGAAACTCGCCTATCAGCAGGCGCAAGCGGCGATCGACGGCGCACCGGACGACACGACTGGCCCGATCCTCGATGCGGTGCTGAAGCCGCTATGGGACGCCTACGCGATCCTGAAGCGCGGCCGCGACACGCGCCAGCCGCTTGAACTCGATCTGCCCGAGCGCAAGATCCTGCTCAAGCAGGACGGCACCGTCGACAAGGTCGTCGTGCCGGAGCGGCTCGATGCGCACAAGCTGATCGAAGAGTTCATGATCCAGGCCAATGTCGCCGCCGCCGAGACACTCGAGGCGAAGCGGCAGGCGCTGGTCTACCGCATCCACGATGCGCCTTCGCTTGCCAAGCAGGAATCGCTGCGTGAATTCCTGCAGACGCTAGGCCTGTCGTTGGCGCGCGGCGCGCAGATGCGGCCGAACCAGTTCAACGGCATCCTCGCTCGTGTGCGCGGCGCCGACAATGAGGGACTGGTCAACGAAGTGGTGCTGCGCTCGCAAAGCCAGGCCGAATATTCGCCTGCCAATATCGGCCATTTCGGCCTCAATCTTAAGCGCTATGCGCATTTCACCTCGCCGATCCGCCGCTATGCCGACCTGATCGTGCATCGCGGGCTGATTGCCGCACTCGGCCTTGGTCCGGGCGGCCTGACGCAGGACGAGGCGGAACGGCTGGAAGAGGTCTCGGCGCTGATTTCGGCGACCGAGCGGCGCGCGATGGCCGCCGAGCGCGACACGGTCGACCGCCTGATCGCCGCCTATCTCGCCGAGCGCATCGACGACCGCTTCGACGCCCGCATCTCGGGCGTCACCAAATCGGGCCTGTTTGTCCAATTGCCGCAGTATGGCGCGGATGGCTTCATTCCGGTTTCAACCCTGGGCGGCGACTACTATATATACGACGAAACTGCTCGATCGCTTTTCGGAGAACGCACCGGCAAGGGCTATCAGCTTGCTGATCGCGTCGAGGTTCGCCTGATCGAGGTGGCGCCGATGGCCGGCGCGATGCGTTTCGAGATGCTGACCGAGCCAAAGCCGCTGCCCGGCTCCAAACGGTCGTTCCACAAGGCCAAAGGCCGCGCCCGGGCGTCGCAATCGCGTCCAGGCTCCCGCGGCAGGAGACGGTAATGCCAACAGAACTGCAGGTGGAAGAACGGGTTTTCGGCGGCGAACATCACTCGGGCCGGACCGCCCGGCCGCTATGGACGGCAATGAAGCGCGGGATGCTCGGCCGCTGCCCGCATTGCGGCGAGGGCAAGCTGTTTCGCGCCTTCGTCAAGACCGTCGACAAATGCGATCATTGCGGCGAGCAGCTCTACCACCATCGCGCCGACGACCTGCCGGCCTATCTTGTGGTGGTCATTGTCGGCCACATCGTGCTTGGCGCTTTCATGGGTGTCGAGGCGACTTCGACGCTGTCGACCTGGCAGCACATCGCCATCTGGGTGCCATTGACCATCATTCTCGCCGTCGTCCTGCTGCAGCCAGTCAAGGGCGCTGTCATCGGCTTGCAATGGGCGTTTTATATGCACGGCTTTGGCGGTGACGAAGATCTGATCGAGTCGCATCCCGAGGCTTGAAACCGAGGCTGGCGCAATCGGCATGGCTGGACGCCACTTTCGCATCGGAGAAGATTCCGCTAGGTCGAGCGCATGGACGTTGTGACCAAGGCGGAAGTCGACAAGGTCGAGCGGGTCCCGCTCGACGCCAAGCCTATACACCCGCGCGACGCCGCGACGCTGATCCTGCTCGACCGCAAGGGCGACGAGTTCCTGGTGCTGATGGGCCGCCGCCACGCCCGTCATGCCTTCATGCCGGGAAAATTCGTGTTTCCGGGCGGCCGCACCGATCCGGCCGACAGCCACATCCCGACAGCCACCGCACTTCATCCCGACGAAGAAGCGAGATTGACCGCTGGCATCGGCCGCACCAGCCCGGTCCGCGCCCGCGCCATTGCCCTGTCGGCAATCCGCGAAACCTATGAGGAGGCCGGCCTGCTGATCGGCCAAAAAGGGGTCTTCGCAACCGCCAAGCGCGACTGGCAGGGTTTTGTCGAGCACGGCGTCATCCCATCACTGCAAGCGCTGCGCTTCGTCGCACGCGCCATCACCCCGCCCAACCGGGTGCGCCGGTTCGATACGCGTTTTCTCGCCGCATGGCGCGACGATGTCGCCGTGGAACTGCCGGATGGCGGTCCGACCAACGAATTGGAGGACGTCGTTTGGCTGCCGCTGGCCAAGGCCAGGCAAGCAGATATCCCAGACATCACGCGCACGGTCCTGGAGGAACTGGAAACCCGGCTCGCCCAGGATCCGCTGCTGAGCCCCGGCGGTCGCGTGCCGTTCTACCGGCTTGTCCGCAATCGGTTCGTCCGCGAAATTCTCTAGAGCAGCCAGGCATTCCATGACAGTCGACATCCAGCCGCAGGGCAAGGAACGCGTACACTGGCTGCCGATGGTCGCGGCGATCTCGTCGATCAGCGTCGTCGGCATTGCCATCGGCCTCGGCATGCCGCTGCTCAGCGTGATCCTTGAAACGCGCGGCCACTCCGCGTCGATGATCGGCCTCAACACCGCGGTCGCCGGCCTCGCCTCGATCGCCGGCGCGCCGCTCGCCACTCCGCTTGCCATGCGGTTCGGGGTCGCCTGGACAATGCTTGCCATGATTGCGGCCGGAGCGCTGGCCTTTGTCGGTTTCCATTTCGCGCCAGCTTTCTGGATGTGGTTTCCGCTGCGGGTCCTGCTGCATATCGCGCTGACGGTGCTGTTCATCCTGTCGGAATTCTGGATCAGCACCTCGGCGCCGCCACACCGGCGCGGACTGGTCCTCGGCATCTATGCCACCGTGCTGTCTCTCGGCTTTGCCGCCGGGCCTTGGCTGTTCGCCCACCTTGGCAGTAGCGGTTTCCTCCCTTTCGGCGTCACCATCGCGCTGGTTACGCTGGCTGCCATACCGGTGCTGGCGGCACGCAACGAGAGCCCGACGATCGTCTCGGACGGCGAAACCAGCAATTTCCTGCGTTATATCTGGCTGGTGCCGACGGCAACCGCCGCCGTGCTGGTATTCGGCGCGGTCGAGACCGGCGGCTTTGCGCTGTTCCCCGTCTATGGTAGCCGCATCGGCTACTCAGAGGCGGACGCAGCCCTTTTGCTCACCATGATCGGCCTCGGCAACGTGCTGCTTCAGATCCCGATCGGCATGATCAGCGACCGCGTCAGCGACCGCCGGTATTTGCTGATGGCCTGTGCCACCGTCGGGCTTGCCGGCACAATCTTCATGCCGTTCTTCGCGCAGAACTGGCATTTGATGGCAGCGCTTCTGTTCGTCTGGGGCGGTGTGGTCGCTGCCATGTACACAATCGGCCTGGCGCATCTCGGCTCGCAGCTTTCCGGCCATGAATTGGCCTCCGCCAACGCCGCCTTCGTGCTCTGCTACGGTGTCGGCATGGTGCTTGGCCCGCAGGCGATCGGCATCGGCATGGACGCTTTCGGGCCGTCGGGCTTCGGTTGGGCGCTCGGCCTGTTCTTCGCCTGCTATATCGTGCTGGTCGGCACCGGGCTGCTCCGCAAAATCCTCTGAGTCGGTCCAGCTTCCGACATCGCTCCCACTGCTGACCAACTACTGACATAACCATGTCAGGAGGGCTCGAGTATATGCTCCCCAAAGTGCATAAGCAGGGAGACCTCGGATGATCGATAGTGGCTTTGAAACGAAATCGCTGCGGATGGAATTGCTGCTGCTGGTGACCTTTCAGGCACCGGCAGCTGATGTCGATCGCATCATGGAAGCGGTGGTCGCGATCGCGCCGCTCAGAATAGGCAAATATGACAGCAATGCTTTTCAGTCGGCGGACGGCATCGAACGCTACCGGCCGCTTGAAGGTGCCGCCGCCGGCGCCGAGACGGAATTGCGCAGGCGGCCTGGGACTGTCGAGGTGTCGTTCGAACTGCCCGATGATCAGAAGCTCGCCGCTCGCGTCGTCGAAGCGATTTACCAGGTTCACAGCTATCAGGAGCCGGTGATCCGCATTCAGCCACTGCTTGCCAGCCGCTCCAAGGGTCTCGACGACCGCGCCAACCCGAACCGCTGGTGGAACACGACGGGCGATTGGAAGAAGGTGTTGCCAGTCACGGAAGACGCATGAACCTGGACAAGGGTAAACGTGGACAAGGGTTGACTTTCCGGGCGCGTTCTTTATGTGTCGCGGCAAGTTTCCCGCGTCCGGGTGTTTCCCGTGCTCCAGCGGCCAAAACTCCACGAACATTAACGGACGAACATCATGGCCAAAGCCGCAAACATCAAGATCAAGCTTCTGTCGACCGCCGACACCGGTTTCTTCTACGTGACCAGCAAGAACAGCCGCACCAAGACGGACAAGCTGTCGTTCCGCAAATACGACCCGGTCGCCAAGAAGCACGTCGAATTCAAGGAAACCAAGATCAAGTAATCGGGTTTCTCTCGCAGTACTGAAACGCCGCCTTCCGGGCGGCGTTTTTCGTTTCGGGAATTCAGGACTAGAGCATTTTGCAGCCAAATGGAATCATTTGGCGTCCGCATAAATGCGGCAAAACAGATAGTTAGAGCGAGTTACCGGTTCCAAGAGAACCGGAACCGCTCTAGTCGATGCGATCGCCGCTTGCCGGATCGAACAGATGCAGCGACGCCGGATCAGCCGACAGGCGCACGCCTTCACCCGGTTTCACGCTGGCCCGGCCCATGGCAAACACGCAGACCTGCTGGCCGGCAAGCCTGGTATAGAACTGGGTCGACAAGCCGAGCGGCTCCACCACGCCCACCTCGCCTTTCAGCGCGCCATTGTCGGCGAGCCGGATATGCTCGGGCCGCAAGCCGACGGTGATCGCATCGCCATCCCTGAGCGGCAGGCCGTCGGGCAGCCTCAGCTTCTGGCCGTCGGCCAGGATGGCATCCGGCCCGGCGCCCTTTTCAACCACGGCAGGCAGAAAATTCATGCCGGGCGAGCCGATGAACCCGGCGACGAACATGTTGATCGGCCGGTCGTACAGATCGAGCGGCGCGCCGACCTGCTGGACGAGGCCGTCATGCATAACGACGATACGGTCGGCCATTGTCATCGCTTCGGTCTGGTCATGGGTGACATAGACCGAAGTGGTCTTCAATTGCTGGTGCAGCGCCTTTATCTCGGCACGCATGTGGACGCGCAGCTTGGCGTCGAGGTTCGAAAGCGGCTCGTCAAAGAGAAAGACCTTCGGGTCGCGCACGATGGCCCGTCCCATGGCGACGCGCTGGCGCTGGCCGCCGGACAATTGTCGCGGCAGGCGTTGCAGAAGGGCATCGAGCCCGAGCCGCTTGGCGGCGGCGTCCACCCTTGCTTCGATAGCTGGCTTGCCGGCCTTCCTCAGCATCAGGCTGAAGCCCATGTTCTTCGACACGTCCATATGCGGATAGAGCGCGTATGACTGAAACACCATAGCGATGTCGCGGTCCTTTGGCGCAATGTCGTTAACCAGGCGCTCGCCAATATGGATCTCGCCGCCGGAGACCTCCTCCAGCCCGGCGATCATGCGCAGCAGGGTCGATTTCCCGCAGCCGGACGGGCCGACCAGGACCACGAACTCGCCGTCGGCGATTTCGAGATCGACCGCATGCAGGACGCGCACGGCTCCATAGTCTTTGCGGACTTTGTCGAGTGTGACGGAGGCCATCGATCTATCCCTTGACGGCGCCGGCGGTAAGGCCGGTGACGAGGTAACGTTGCAGGAAGGCAAAGAAGACGCAGACGGGGATCAGCGCCAGGATGGAAGCCGCCATCATTTGTCCCCAGTCGACCGCGAATTTGCCGATATAGGTGAGCAAGCCGACCGCGAAAGTCTTCTGGTCGTCGCTGGAAATCAGCATCAGCGCAAACAGCAACTCGCTCCACGCGGCGGTAAAGACGAAACCAAGCGTCGCCCCCATGCCGGGCAGCGTCAGCGGCACGATCACCTTGCGCATCGCCTGCAGGCGCGTGCAGCCGTCGATCATCGCTGCCTCTTCCAGGTCTCGCGGGATGCCGTCGAAGAACGACTGCATCAGGAAGGTTGCAAAGGCTGTATTGAAGGCGGTGTAGATGATGACGAGGCCGGTCAGGCTGTTGATGAGACCGATCTGCCCCATGATGCGGTAGATCGGCGGAATGACCATCACCAGCGGGAAAGTCTGGGTGAGCAAAAGCAGGATAGCCAGGGTCGCCTTGCCGCGGAACGAAAAACGCGACATGGCGTAGCCGGCAAGCGTGGCAATGACCGTTACGAAGGCAGCCGTCGACACCGAAACGATAACGCTGTTTAGGAAATAGCGCGGAAAATCGGTGGCTTCGAGCACGGTGACGAAGTTCTGCAGCGTCGTTTGCGACGGCCAGAAAGTGATGCCTTCGGAATAGAGCAGCCGCTCCGGCGTGACCGAGATCTTCAACGTCCAGAAGATCGGGAACAGCGCGAAGGCCATGTAGGCTCCGATCGCGCCGTAAAGGCCGATGCCGCCGAGAACGCGCGAGGAGACGGAGCGTCCGGCAATCATCAGACGTGCCTTACCAGCGAACGGCGGATGCCGATCAGCGCAACCGCATAGACGATGAGCAGCACAAGCAGCAGCACCGCCACAGCGGAGGCATAGCCCTTGTCCAGCGACTTGAACGCGCTGACGTAGATATAGACCGGCACCGTGGCCGTCGAACCGGCAGGCCCGCCTTCAGTCATGACGAAGATCAGGTCGGCGAAGGTGGCGATCCATATCGTGCGCAGCATGACGGTAATGACGATGGTTGGCGCCAGGAACGGCAACGTCACCTTGGTAAAGCGTTGCCACGGCGAGGCGCCGTCGATGGCCGCCGCCTCATGCAGTTCTGACGGGATCGACTTCAACGCCGCCAAAAGCGTGATGGCAAAAAAGGGAATGCCGAACCAGACATTGGCGACGATCGGTCCCCACATGGCTGTCGAGGGATCGGAGAGCACGTTGGTTGGCTCGGTCTTCAGCCCCGAGGCGTAGAGCCAATGCGGCAGCGGCCCGATGATCGGGTTGAACAGCCAGGCCCAGGTCAGGCCCGAGAGGAAGGACGGCACCGCCCAGGGCAGGAACACCACCGCCTGCACGATCTTTCTGCCCCGGAACGGCGTGTCTAGCAGCAGCGCCAGGCCAAGGCCGAGGAAGAACTGGAAGAACAGGCTGGCTGCCGTCCACCACAGCGTGTTGACGAGCGCCTGCCCGAGCACGGGATCCGACAGCATCGCCTGATACTGCCCAAGTCCGACATATTCGGATTTGAAAGCGGAGAATTTGCGGAACGAGTAACCGATACCGATAACCAGCGGCACCAGCAGCACGACGACCAGCAGCACGATCGCCGGGCTGAGATAAAGCCAGGGCTCGATTGCGGCATGGGATAGCCGCTTTTTTCGCGGCCTGCCGACGGATCGTATTTCGGACACGGCGTAGGTCATGGGTGCTGGATTGTCTCCTGGGGCAAGCATGGGCTGGCGACAGCGCCTTTCCCGTTTACGGGGAGATGCCGGTCCACCCTCCGCAGCTGCAGCGCAGCTGCTGCGGGGGACGGGCAGGCAGATGAGAGGCAACACGAGCCACGACGGGTTGGCGCCGCCCCTCATCCGTCACTTTGTGATACCTTCTCCGCGTGAACGGGGAGAAGGGAGGAAAGCTATTTCTTGTTCTTGGCCATCCAGTCCTGCTGTTCCTTGGTCAGGAACTTGGCCCATTCGTCGGCCACGTCCTTTGCCGCCTTCTGACCAAGCAGCACTTCCTGAAAATTCTTGATCGCTACCTGGTCGACGAAATTGCCGAGATTTTCCAGATGCGTCGGAGGCGTCACCATCTCGTATTTGTCGCCGTTGTTCAGTTCCTCGAACCAGCCTTTGAACTGCTCGGTCCTGAAGTGAGCATCCTGGTCGGCGCCATTGTGGATTGGAATGACTCCGACTTCCTTTGCCCATTCCAGATTGTCCTTGGGCGACAAAAGCGTTGCCATCAGCTTCCAGGCATCGTCCTTGTGCTGGGAATTGGCGAACATCGCCCAGCCGGCATAACCGAGCGTCGGATAGGATTTGCCGCTCGGCCCGACTGGCATCGGCGCCACGGCGAAGTCGTCGGCGCTCATCTTGTCGGCGATGCCGAGCAGCGCGTCGGGATCCTGGTTCAGCATGGCGCAGGTGCCGCTATAGAACCCGGTGACGGTCTCGTTAAAACTCCAGCTCACCGCGTCCTTAGGCGCCAGGCCGTTCTTGTACATGTCGGCGAGCATCTGCAGGCCCTTGACCGAGCCTTCCTCGTTGATGGTCGAGGTGCCGTCCTCGTTGAAATAGCCGCCCTTGCCCGCGGCAATGTTCATGAACATGTGCATGCCGTTGAAGGCGCCAGGGCCGCCGCGCAGGCAGTAGCCGTATTTGCCTGGTATCGCGGAGATCTTCTTGGAGTCCTCGACGAACTCGTCGAGCGTCGCCGGCGGACCGTCCAGACCAGCCTCCTTGAACAGCTTCTTGTTCCAGAACAGCGCGTTCAGGTAATAACCGTAAGGGATCATGTACTGCTTGTTGTCGACCGTCGAGCCGAACTGCTTGGCACGCTCGCCCAGCGTTTTGGCATCGTCCCATTTGGCCATGTATGGCCCGAGATCCTCGAGCTGGCCATTGGTCGCATAGAGGCCCATCCAGCGTTCCGGCATCTCGACGATGTCGGGCGTGTCGCCGGCCTGCACCATGGTAAGGAACTTCTCGAACGCCTGGCCCCAGGGCAGCGATACCAGCTCGACCTTGACACCCGGATTGGCCGCCTCGAACTCGGCGATCTGTTTCTTGAGGAATTCGGTACGCGGCGGGCTGGTGATGACCTCGACCATCTTGACCGTGGAATCGGCCAGCACGCTGCCGGCGGAAATCGCCAGACCTGCGACGGCACCAAGAAGGATGCTCAGTTTTTTCATGTTCAGCACTCCCATTTTGAACGGCTCCATTTATCTTTTTGCTTTGTCGAACGCCTGGGCAACGTCAGCCCACAGGTCTTCGACACTTTCCAATCCGACACTGAACCGGATGGTTCGCGGGCTGACGCCGAAGCGCGCCATCGAATTCAGGCCCGGCGTCTGCTCGAGCGAGGCCTTTGCTGGAACGACCAGGCTCTCATGGCCGCCCCAGCTGACGCCGATGCGAAAGAGTTTCAGCGCATCGACGAAAGCCGGGATGTCGACGTCTTCCGTCACCTCGAATGAGAACAGCCCGGCATAGCCGGCAAGCGTCGCCTTGCCCGGATGGTTGGAATAGGCCGGGTGGTTGACCCGCTCGACATGGCCATGCGCTTTCAGCCGTTCGGCGATGGTCAGCCCGCTCTTCATGTGATGCGGCAACCGCAGCGGCAATGTGCGCAGCCCGCGCAGCAACAGCCAGGCCTCGAAAGGCGAAAGTTTGCCGCCGAGATAGGAATAGGTCTGCTCGTTGATATGTCGGATATGGGCAGCCGAACCGGCCACCACACCGGCGACGGTATCGCTGTGGCCGCCGAGATATTTCGAGGCCGAATGCAGCACCAGGTCGACACCGTGCGAAATCGGCTTCTGGAACACCGGCGTCGCCCAGGAATTGTCGATCGTGGTGACGATGCCCTGCTCTTTGGCCAGCCGCGCCAGGTGGGTTATGTCCTGGAGCTCGAACATCATCGACGTCGGGCTTTCCAGGTAGAGCAGCTTGGCGCCGGGGAGTGCCGCGGCGACCGCGTCCGGATCGGAACCGTCGACATAGTCGACCTTGATGTTGAGCCGTGGCAAAAGCCGTTCGAACAGCCGGTAGGCATCGCCGTAGCAATTGCGCACGACAACCATGCGCTCGCCTGCACCGACGAAAGCAAGCACCGTGGCGCTGATCGCCGCCATGCCGCTGGAAAAGCCGCGCGCGGCCTCCGCGCCTTCGAGAGCGGCGACACGCGCCTCGAACTCCATGACCGTCGGGTTGTCGCCGCGCGAATAGATCGGCTGGCGTCGCCTGCCGGCGAATGTATCGGCCATTTCCGTATAATTGGAGAAGGTGAAGAGCGAAGTCTGGTAGATCGGCGGCACTACCGCGCCGCCGGGGAAAGGTTCGTCATGGGCGAGAAGCGTCGCCGCCTCGGCGAGATAGTCGTTTTCGAAACCGGCGGGATGATCGCTCATTTCTGGCCTGAAAGTTCGAGTTTGGCCGCGCCGCGCTTCAGATCGTCCTCGACGGTGGCGATCAGCTTGAGCGCCTCGGCCCGGGCCCCCTCCGGATCGTGCGCGGCAATGCGTTCGTAGATGGTGCGGTGGTAAGGAAAGCTGGCGTGGCCGAAATCACGCACGCCGAGCGGATGCTCCCAGAAACGGTGGAACAGTTCGTGCATTGCAGCGATGATCTGCTCGAAGAGCGGATTGCCGGAACTGCGGTAGATCGACTGGTGGAATTCCCAGTCCTCCTCCGCCGACATCCCTGCGCGGGTGTGGAAGGCCTGCTCCATAATGTCGAGCTTGCGCGCGATCTCGGCGATCTCGGCCTGGTCCGCGCGAACGGCGCACAGGGCAGCGGCTTCCGCTTCCAGTGCCCGGCGGATTTCCAGCGTCTGCATCAGGCTGGTGAAATCATTGCCGCCGGCCAGCGTCAGCGGCATGTGCAGCATGTCCAGCGAGACCACTCCCTTGAGATAGGTGCCGCTGCCTTGCCGCCGTTCGACCAGGCCGAGCCCTTCCCAGCGCGTCAGCGCCTCGCGCACGGTGTTGCGGCTCACCTTGAGGCGCTCGGCCAGGATGCGTTCGGTCGGCAGTCTCTGGCCGGGCCCGAGAGCTTCCCGCATTACAAAGCCGGCCAGCGCCTTGAGCACCGCGTCGTCGCGAGCAGTTGCCTGTATGGGGGAAAGGCCGAATTCGGTCATGCCAACGGGTCACCAAATGGCTCAATGGTCCAACCAATTTCTGCATAGAAGACAGGCCCTGTCAACCGACTGCGGGCGCATACGCTCTGCCCAGCCGGCTATTTCAAAGGGCGCTGTCGCTGTCGCAACAAAACCAAAGCGTTTTCCGGGTCTTGGCGCAGAATCCTGATGTGTTTTGAAAATTGGGGGCCGGCCGGCGTTTGGCAGCGGTACGAGGAGGCCACTATGTGCCAGCGCCGGCCAGCCGACCCCACGGACCCAGGAGATGCGGCGGACCTGAGCATCATGGGGTATTCTTTGGGTCGAACCGGCGATCTAGACCTCGTGCCGGTTACGTCTAAGGGCTGCACATTTGCGCAACAACTTATGAAAATCAACAGTTTCTTAACCAAGCCTCGCAACTCGCTTGGATTAAGGTAAATTCGTAACCTTGTCGGGTTGACTGGCTAATTCGTCTATGGTGCTACGCCGCCTTGGCGACGACGCGATTGCGGCCCCCGCTCTTGGCCTCATAGAGCGCAAGGTCGGCGCGTTTCATCAGCGCCGCGACCGTGTCCACGCCTTTCAGCACCGACGACACGCCGACGCTGACGGTGACTTCGATCGCTTTGCCCTCGCTGCCAACGGCAAACGGCAGTTGGGCGATTTCGGCGCGAATGCGTTCGGCGACCTTTTCGGCTACCGCGCCGTCCGTGTCCGGCATCACCACCACGAACTCCTCGCCACCGAAGCGGCAGGCTAGATCGATGCCGCGCACATTCTTGCGCAGCCGCCGCGCGAATTCGCGCAGCACGTCGTCGCCGCCGTCATGGCCGTACGCGTCGTTGATGCTCTTGAAGCGGTCCAGATCGGTGATCATCACCGACAGCGGCCGGCGCCGTGCCACGGCGCGGTCGAACAGCGTCTGCAGATGGCTGTCGAGATAGCGGCGGTTGTGCAGGCCGGTCAGTGCATCGGTCACCGCCATCTCGATGGTCTGGGTGACGCTGGCGCGAAGCTGGTCGTTGTAGCGCTTGCGGCGCACCTGCGTACGCAGCCGCGCGGTCAGCTCCTGCTGGTCGATCGGCCGCATCAGATAATCGTTGATGCCGAGTTCGAGGCCGCGGATGATACGCCCCTCCTCGCCCTCGTCCGCCAGAAGGATGATTGGCAGGAAACGAGTGCGATCGAGCGAGCGCAATTGCGAGCAGAGCCTCAGCGGGTCGAAATCGGCGAAGGCCGTCGAGATCATCACGCATTCGTAGGGCAGCTCGGCGGCCTGGAAGAAGCCGGCATGCGGATCGTTGGCGACGTCGAGATCGGCACTGCCGCGCAGCATCTTCTGGATGCGCTCGAACGAGGATTTGCGCTCGTCGACCAGCAGCACCTTCGGCACCGCGTCGTCGGTGGCGAAGTTGCGGCTCAAAAGCTCCTCGATGCCGATATTGCGTGTCGTCGAGGCGCGCAGCCGTAGCTCGTCGGTGAGCGACTTCAGCCTGACCAGGCTCTTGACGCGCGTCATTAGCTGCAGATCGTTGACCGGCTTGGTCAAAAAATCGTCGGCGCCGGCCTCGAGGCCACGCACCCGGTCCGAAACCTGGTCGAGCGCGGTGATCATCACGACCGGGATGTGCGATGTCGCCGGGTCGCCCTTCAGCCGCCGGCAGACCTCGAACCCGTCCATGTCAGGCATCATCACGTCGAGCAGCACGACATCGACCTTGCCGTTCTCGCAGATCTCGATCGCGTCCGGCCCGTTGGTGGCGGTCAGAACCTCGAAATATTCGGCGAGCAGCCGAACCTCCAGCAGCCTGACATTGGCTGGGATGTCGTCGACGACGAGGATCCGCGCGGTCATTTCACAAAAGCTCCGGCTCGGCTGGAAAAATACATCAGGCATCGCCCAGATAGGATTTGATGGTTTCGATGAAACGCGGCACCGAGATCGGCTTGGAGATATAGGCTTCGCAGCCGCCCTGGCGGATGCGCTCCTCGTCGCCCTTCATGGCGAAGGCGGTGACCGCGATGACAGGGATGACGTGGAGATCGTCGTCCTCCTTCAGCCATTTGGTGACCTCGAGGCCCGACACTTCCGGCAGCTGGATGTCCATCAGGATGAGGTCCGGCCTGTGCTGCCGCGCCAGATCCAGCGCTTCCAGGCCGTTACGTGTGCGCACCGTCTCGTAGCCGCTCGCTTCGATGAGGTCGCGAAAGAGCTTCATGTTGAGCTCGTTGTCTTCGACGATCATAACCTTCTTTGGCATCGATTTCCCGTCCCGGCCGACCTTCCACTCGAAGGGTGCCGTCATGCGCCCCTTGTCGGCACGCACCAAACCTGTTCCCACTATACGGCAATATGATTGACGAAACGGAAACCGGCCGCCCTAAAAGCGTTCGGATTCCAGGTCGGCGAGCTTGCTGCCGGCGACACTTGCCACTACTGCGAAAACAGAACGATTCCGCCCATGAGGGAAGGTAGCGATGGCAAACGCAGCGTCAATGCGCGAGGAAGCGGAAACGATTGCCGTAAAGGCGCTGGGCTTCGTCGCCGCCGATCCGGAACTTCTCCCCCGCTTCCTGGCGATCACCGGCATCGAAGCTCATTCCATCCGCCAGGCGGCGGGTGAACCGGGATTCCTGGCCGGCGTGCTGCAGTTCATCCTTGCCCACGAGCCGACGCTGATGCGTTTTTCCGAGGAGACCGGAACGCCGCCCGCCGCAATCGGTAAGGCATTGCGGGCGCTGCCGCTCGGCGACGACAATCATGAGCGTTCGATATAAGGGACGATCCCGAGACAGATCGCCGCGCCGAAAATCGTGAGTGCACTCGGGCTTTGACGCCAGCCGCGTGGAGAGCAATTCCAGGAAAAGGGTGAAACGGTTTTCCGTCTGGAATTGCGCAAAAACAAAGACATGGAGCGGATCGGCGTTTTCGTGAAACGATGAACCGCTCCAAGCTCGGCATTTAGGGTTTCAACTTCGCCCCTGCCCCGCCATCGTCATTCTCGCCCGAGCCATGATCCGGAACGGTAACATCGCTTGGGTCCATGATGGGGTTGTCCTGAACGGCATCGGCCGGCTTCAGCATGGCGCCGTTGACCGTGACCGAGCCGTCTGCCTTGGCGTTGATGATCCATTCCAGTCGACCATCCGGCAGTGCCTTGCCGAACCCTTTGACGGCGAGTGCGAACGGAAAATACTGTGCCGCTTCCGGTTCGGTCTTGGCCGCCGTCTGCAGAGCCTCCACGATCTTGTCATAGCCCGCGACATCGATGGTCATGCTCGTCTCGGGCTTCTTGCCGGGGAACGTCATTTCACCTTCCATCGCAATCTCGATGTTGCCGTTCTTGATCGTGCTGTGTCCGAGAATGGCCTTTGGCGTCTTGGCCAGGAAATCGGCGAAGATCTGCTTGCCGAAATCTGCCGGCAGCGGTGGATCCTTGCTGAAATCAAGGGTTTCGATGGTTTTCTTCGCCATGCTGTCCAGATCGATGTTGGTGCCGCCGAAGTTGAGGTCGATATCCGTAGGCAGCAACGCAACGCTCCAGCTGGGCAGCACCTGCTGTGGCATTGTCAGGCCGGAAACCTTGAACGCGTAGTTGATTTTGCCGTCCTTGGCGATGCCGTCCATGCCGACGGCGGTCTTCAGTTGCGTCGCACCGAACTTGCCTACCGGGCTCTCCACCACAAAGTCATTGAAGCCGTAGGTGCCGTCGATCCGCTCCCACAATGGCAGTGCTGCCGTCAGAAGCGATTTGAACTCCGCCTCATCCGCCTTGAATTTGGCTGCATCATCAGTCGCCACGATGAAAGCAAGCAGGTCGAGCAGCGGCTTTGTCCGCAAACCCTTGCCGGTCGCGTCCACGGAAAGTTCAGGCGCTTTTACAGCAGCCGGAAAACTCAACCCATTTTTGGGATCGTTGACTTTGATCGTTTCGGCGAAGTTCGTTATTTTTTCCGTCACCGTGAAATCGATGCCGCCATTTGCGGATTTGGTCGAAACTATTGCGGCAGTGCCAGCGCCGACGGTGACATCCGCATGCTGCTTAGGCTCTCGGGTGGTCATCGTCATCCCAGCGATCGAACCGGTTGCGCTCGCGAAAGCAGCCAGGTCGGGGTCATAAACTCCGGTGAACTTGTTGTCCGACACGGAGAAATCGATGTGCTGCGCCCCCTCAGGGCCAACGAAATCGATAGACCCCTTCGGGGACACGTCCGCCGAAACGTCCCAGTGTCCATCCTTGCGTGGCTTGACCAAGATGAAGTAAGGCGTGACGTCGAACTTGAAGGCCTGCTGCTTTGCCATCAAATCCCTGACCGGCTTGAAGTCGAAAGCGAGCTTGTAGGCATCGCCGTCGACTGAAATTTTCACGAACCCGATGTCGAACGGCTTCTTGCCGATATAGTGCGCCAAATCGTCGGAAAGCTGCTTTGCGCCTTGCCTGTCGACCGCTTGGCCGAAGGCCGGTGCGCTGCAGGCAAGAAGTAAAACAACTGGCAAAACGCGCTTCATGTCGATCCTCACTTAGTCGCGGCCCTCAAGCCGTTCTATCACTGGTAGGCAAATCCCATCGCAGCCGCAAGACAAGGTCTATGTGTTGCGGCGGCTGTCACAGCACCAGCCGCACCAGCGGTCGGCCTGGCTTGCGTTCGACCAACCGCTGGAACCCGGCCTTTTCGAAGACCCGCGACGAGCCGACGAACAGCCCGATCGACCGCGAATCCTTCGACAGGTCGATGGGGCAGGCCTCGATCAGGCGCGCGCCGTTCTGGCGGGCGAACTCGATGCCGCCCGCGACCAGGCGGTGCGACAGGCCCCTGCCGCGTGCCTTGGTGCGGATGAAGAAGCAGGAGATCGCCCAGACGCCCGGATCGGCGGCGTCGGCGGGATCGATCGGCGCCGACCCCCTGCCCTGGTTGTTCCATTCGGGCACGTCGGCACGCGGGCCGATCTGCATCCAGCCGACCGCCTGGCCACCCTCGAAAGCCAACAGGCCGGGCGGCGGCCCGGCCTCGATTCGCGCCTTGATGTGGTCCTTGTTGCGCTCGCGATTGCTCGCGCGGCGCACCGCAGGCGCTAACCGGAAATGCGTACACCAGCAGCCGTAACAGGCGCCCTGCTTGCCGAAAAGATCCTCGAAATCCGCCCAAAGCTCAGGCACTAGCGGCGCTATGGTCGTATTCATGAGCTCTCTCCCGGCCCACCGCCTTGTCGTGGCGTCCGTCCTGACGTACCATTGCATTTGTTCTCTTTATGTTCGCAGCGATGGCGGCTCCTGTCAACAACCCCGAACACGGTTTTTGCCGCGACTGCCTGAATTTTCAGCGCAGCGAGGCACGCCGTTGCGAGCGCTGCGGCAGTCCAAGGCTCGCCCGCCATCCGGAGCTCTACCGGTTGCGCCTTGCCCATATCGACTGCGACGCGTTCTACGCGGCGGTCGAAAAGCGCGACAACCCGGCGTTGAAGGACCGGCCATTGATCATCGGCGGCGGCAAGCGTGGCGTCGTATCCACTGCCTGCTACATCGCCCGCATCCATGGCGTGCGCTCGGCAATGCCGATGTTCAAGGCGCTCGAAGCCTGTCCCGAAGCGGTGGTTCTGCCGCCGGACATGGAAAAATACGTGCGCGTCGGCCGCGAGGTGCGCGCCATGATGCAGGCGCTGACGCCGCTGGTCGAGCCGCTCTCGATCGACGAGGCCTTTCTCGACCTCGCCGGTACCGAGCGCCTGCATGGCCTGCCGCCTGCGGTTGTTCTGGCGCGCTTCGCACTCGGCGTGGAAAAGGAGATCGGCATCACCGTTTCGACCGGCCTTTCCTACTGCAAGTTCCTGGCCAAGGTGGCATCGGACTTCCGCAAGCCACGCGGCTTTTCGGTGATCGGCGAGACCGAGGCTATTGGCTTCCTGGCCGAGCAGCCGGTGACGCTGATCTGGGGGGTCGGCAAGGCCTTTGCCGTCACGCTCGAGCGCGACGGCATCCGCACCATCGGCCAGCTGCAGCGCATGGAGCGCGGCGATCTGATGCGCCGCTACGGCGTTATGGGTGACCGGCTCTACCGGCTCTCGCGCGGCGAGGACGACCGTCGCGTCGTTCCCGACCAGGACGCGAAAAGCGTCTCGGCGGAAACCACTTTCGACACCGACATCGCCTCCGTCGACGACCTGGTTTCGGTGCTGAGGGCGCTGTCGGAAAAAGTCTCGGCCCGGCTGAAAAAGTCCGGCATTGCCGGACGCACCGTCGTCCTCAAGCTGAAGACCCAGGATTTCAAGATCCGTACGCGCAATCGCCAGCTCGGCGATCCGACCCGGCTGGCCGACCGCATCTTTCAGACCGGGCTCGAACTGCTGCGCAAGGAGGCCGACGGCACGAAATACCGGCTGCTCGGCATTGGCGTCAGCGATCTCTCCGACGATGACCGGGCGGACCCGCCCGATCTGGTCGACGTCCAGTCACGCAAGCGCGCCATGGCCGAAGGCGCTATCGATACGCTGCGCGGCAAGTTCGGCCGCAGGGCGGTGGAAACCGGCTATACCTTCGGCAAGGGCCGCGATGCCCATCCGCCCGAACCGGTCGAGGAGTGATAGTCAGGTGCGCCGCAGATCGATCCTGCTGGTCACCACACTCTTGCCGGTTTTCGGATCGGTATCGACGACGGTCAGCCGCATGCCGTCCTCGCCGGTTTTCTCAACAGTCATTTGCGCCCTGCGGTCGCCATTGACCTCCTTGGCCCAACGAATGCCGAGATTGATTGCGTTGCCGGAGCGGCTGCCGCTCAATTGCGCCGGCCCGGTGCGCGATCCGACATAGGTGCCGGTGTATTTCGTCCCGCTCGATTTGAGATCGGCGCTGATGGCGCGCGTCACCACGATAAGACCGCGGCAGCTGCCGTCGAGCGATAGCGAGCTCGATGTTGCGTCGGAATTGAAATGACAGGAGACATTCACCGTCGGCGCATCGGTGGTAACCTTGACGGTGCCTTTGCCGGCGAAATTCCCCTGGAATGAGCGAAGAAAATCCGGATCGTCGGCATGCGCTGCGCCGGCCCCGGCCGTCAGGCACCCGGCAAGTATAAATCGTGCAAGTGATTTCATCGGACCGCTCCTCGTTGGTATCCAAAACACAGCACGCAAACACTGAGGGACCAACGCTTCCCTCAGCAGCGGGTTCCGGCTTCAACATCACTGTTTGCAACGCTTCACGGCTGGCCCAGTCGAATGCGCCGGCTAGCGGTTGCGATGAAAGCGCCGGCTTGCGACATAGCGCCCATGGCACCCGCACCCTCGATCCCCAAGGCCGCGTTCTGGATGGCGCTGTCGATCGCCTCGTTCCTGGCGATGTCGGTGGCCGGCCGCGCCACGACGGCAGAACTCAACGTCTTCCAGGTGCTCGAGCTGCGCTCGGTGATCGGCTTTTTCATCCTGCTGCCGCTGGTCATGATGTCAGGCGGTTTTCCGGCGATGCGCACCGGACGCCCGTTGGCCCATCTCGCCCGCAACGTCGTCCATTATACCGGCCAGGCTGCCTGGCTTTATGCCTTGACGCTGATCCCGCTTGCGGTGCTGATCTCGATCGAATTCACGACGCCGATCTGGACTGCGCTGCTGGCGGTAGCTTTCCTCGGCGAAAGGCTCTCCCGGCCAAGGCTGGCGGCGATCGTGCTGGGGCTGATCGGCGTGGTGATCATCGTGCGTCCGGGCGTCGGCGCGGTCAATCCGGGGCATGTTATCGTGCTGGGAGCAGCGGTCTGCTTCGGCGTCTCGGTGGTTCTCGTCAAGTCGCTGACGCGGACGGACAGCGTCGTGCGCATCATCTTCTGGATGCTGATCATCCAGTCGGTGCTTGGCCTCGTCCCGGCGCTGTACGAATGGCGCAACCCGCCGCTCGAGCTCTGGCCGTGGATCCTGCTGATCGCGTTTACCGGCATGTCGTCGCATTTCTGCATGGCCCGCGCACTTGTCTATGCCGATGCGACGGTCATCTCGCCAATGGACTTTTTGCGCGTACCGCTGTCGGCGATGATCGGATGGCTGCTCTATCACGAGCAGATCGACGCCTTCACCGCCGGCGGCGCCCTGCTGATCCTGCTTGGCAATCTGCTCAATCTGCAGAAAAAAGCCGCCAAACCTGCGGAAGTGGCGGCAGCGTAGCCCTGCGTTTCAATCGCCGTCGTCGGGTATGTTCAGAACGTGCCCACAGGCCTTGCAATGAACGGCGTCGGGCTCGTGCCGCTGCAGCCCGCATTGCGGGCAAGGAAAGAACACCTTGGTGGGACGGAAGAGCGCCTGTGCAAGCCGGACGAACAGCGATATGCCAATGATCATGGTGGCGATCGCGGTGAGCTTGCCGGCCACACCGGGCAGGACGATGTCACCGAAACCGGTCGTGGTGACCGTGGCGACCGTGAAATACAGCGCATCGACATAGCCCTCGAGACCACCCACGGTGCGGAAGAAGAAGGTGTAGACGAAACCCGTGATGACAAAGAGGAATGTCAGGAAATTGATGACCGCACGGCTCGCCTCGCGCCATCGCCTGAAGCCGCGCATCTCGAGAAATCGCCACAGCGCGCCGCTACGCGACAGCGACCACAGCCGCAGGATGCGCAAAAAACCGAGATTGGCCAGCGCCGTAGGCATCAGCAGAGTCAGCAGGATGAAGGCATCAATCCACGACGCCGGCTGTTTCATCAGGCGCAGCATGTCGTTGGAGGCAAGCAGCCGGGCAATCATGTCGGCGGCGACAAGTGCTGCCACGGAGTAGTCCAGCCAGAGGAACGAAGACGACTTCTGGATCACCGGCGTGGCGATGAAAAAGGCGATGATGGCAAGGTCGATGACAACGGCCGCAAGCTGAAACCGGAACGCCGCCGCTGTGCGCCCGTGATACAGCTTGCGCAACATGTCGCGCAGCCGGGCCAAGGCTGAAATATCTTGGGCTCCGTTCTTGTCAGCTACCTTCATGACGATCGCGATAGCCTTCGCTGCGACAGCCGTCCAGTCGACAAGGCAGGCGGAAGCTTGCGCCATCCGACCGATCCCGGCGGTTGCGGCAAATGGCTTCAGCCGCGATCAAACCGGCCTTGCCTCTACAACGCTGATGCGTGGCCCCGCCTGGATGATCTCGGTCACCTCGAAGCCACCCTTTGCCAGCAGCGACTTGAATTCATCGGCCGTCCGCTCCTGACCATCGGGCGCGACCAGCATGTTGAGGTCGGAGAATTTGGCATTCGCCCCCTGATTGGGCGGCTCAAGCACGGCCTCAAAAACCAGCAACTTGCCGCCCGCACGGATCGCCTGGCGACAGTTTTGCAGGATCGCGACGTTGGTCTCGTCGTCCCAGTCATGCAAAATCCATTTGAGCAGCAGCGCGTCGGCCGCCACGGGCAGCTCGGCAAAGAAATCGCCTCCGACGATCTCACAGCGATCGGCGACACCTTTCGCCGCCAGCACCGAGGCGGCCGGCGCTACCACATGCGGCTGGTCGAAAAGGATGCCGCGGCTGCCCGGGGTCGCGGCCAGGACTTCGGCAAGCAGCGCGCCCTGGCCACCGCCGACGTCCATGATGACCGGAAACGACGAAAAATCATACGCCGCCAGGATGGCTGCCACCACGCCGCGCGAATTCGCTGCCATCGCGCGATCGAAGATAGCGGACTCCTCTGGATGCTCTGCCCGGTATTCCCAGACGCCCTTGCCATGCGCGTGGCGAAATGCGTTCTTGCCGGTTTGGATGCTGTAGAGCAGTTCGCTCCACGCTTGCCGGTAATAAGGCCTTCCGACGAAGGCGGCCCAGGGTGCAGCGGAAAACTCAGCATCGGAGCGCAAGGCGGCGCCAAGCGGCGTTAGCGAGAACTGCCCGTCCTCGGCCTCGTGAAATATGCCGACCGCCGCAAGCGCCCGCAGCAACCGATAGAGCGCGCGCGGATGTGTGTCGGTCAGGCTTGCAATATCTGCTGCCGAGCGCTTGCCGTCCTTGATGTGGTCGGCGATGCCGAGCGTCGCGGCGACCGAGATCGCCTGCGAGACGCGGTACCCGTTGACCATCCGTGTTAGTTCGAAAGCGGCTGCGCGTTCATCCATGGCGCCCCCCAAATCGCCAAAACCCGAAGGTTTCGGTATTTTAAACCAGCTCCACTTCAACCACGCCCGGCACCGCGCGCATGGCTGACGCGATCTGAGGCGAGATACGATAACGACTGGGCAATTCGATCTCGACCTCCCCCTGGCCGTCATCCTTTATCAGCACAAAGCTTACCTGTCCCTCGCCCTTGACGGCAAGCTGGCCGGCAAGCGTGCCGATCGGTGCTGCGTCGCGCACGAAGATGCGTAGCGCTTTCTGGACGCGGCTTGCCTCGTCCTCCAGCGACTGCACGGTCTGGATGCGCAGATTGACGCCTTCCGGCCTGTCCTCGGCCGAAACGGTGATGACCACCGAGCGGCCGGGCTCGAGCAGGTCGCGATATTGCGCCAGTCCCTCGGAAAACAGCACCGCTTCATACTGGCCGGACGTGTCGGAAAACTGCACGACGCCCATCTTGTTGCCGGTGCGCGTCTTGCGTTCCTGCTTGGTGGTCACCGTCCCGGCGAGCCGGCCGGCGGCCGCACCGCGTTTGACGGCGGCCGAGAATTCGGCCCAGGTCTGCACCCGCATTTTCTGCAGCGCCGCCTTGTATTCGTCGAGCGGATGCGCCGAGAGATAGAACCCGACCACCTGGAATTCACGGTGCAGGCGGTCGGCGGCGAGCCAGGGGTCGGTCGCCGGCAAGTTGAGTGCCTGCGACTGTGCGCCCAGCGAGGCGCCAAAGATGTCGTGCTGGCCTGTGACGGCATTCTGCTGCGCCAAGGACGCCAGCCCCATCATCCGCTCGACGCCGGCCATCATCGCCGCCCGGTCGAGACCGAAGCAGTCGAGCGCGCCGGCCATGATCAGGCTCTCGAAGACGCGTTTGCCGACGATCTTCGGATCGACCCTTTCGCAGAAATCGGCGAGGCTCTTGAACGGTTTTTCGCCGCGCGTGGCGACGATGTGCTCGACTGCGGCGTCGCCGACGCCCTTGAGCGCGGCCAGCGAATAGAAGATGCGGTTCTCGCCGACCTCGAAATCCCGGAACGACGTCATCACCGACGGCGCCACCACCTCGATGCCGAGGCGCAGCGCATCCTGGCGGAAATCGGCGAGCTTGTCCGTATTGCCCATGTCGAGCGTCATCGATGCCGCCAGGAATTCGACGGGGTAATGCGCCTTCAGATAGGCGGTCTGGTAGGAGACGACGGCATAGGCGGCGGCATGCGATTTGTTGAAACCGTAGTCGGCAAACTTTGCCAGCAGGTCGAAGATGAAGTCGGCTTGCGGCTTGCCGACGCCGCGCTCGACCGCGCCCGAAACAAAGCGCTCGCGCTGCTTGTCCATCTCGGCGCGGATCTTCTTGCCCATGGCGCGGCGCAGCAGATCGGCTTCGCCCAGCGAATAGCCGGAGAGCTCCTGCGCAATCTGCATCACTTGTTCCTGGTAGACGATGACGCCTTGCGTCTCCTTGACGAGATGGTCGATCTTCGGGTGGATCGACGCCATCTCCTCCTCGCCGTGCTTTCTGGCGTTGTAGGTCGGGATGTTCTCCATCGGCCCCGGCCGGTAGAGCGCAACGAGCGCGATAATGTCCTCGATACAGTCGGGCCGCATGCCGATCAGCGCCTTGCGCATGCCGGCACTTTCCACCTGGAACACGCCGACCACTTCGCCGCGCGACAGCATGGCGTAGGTTTCCGGGTCGTCGAGCGGAATGTGGGCGAGATCGATCTCGATGCCGCGGCGGCGGATCAGCTTGACCGCCCTGTCCAGCACCGTCAGCGTCTTCAGGCCAAGGAAGTCGAACTTCACCAGCCCGGCCTGCTCGACATATTTCATGTTGAACTGGGTGACCGGCATGTCCGAGCGCGGATCGCGGTACATCGGCACCAGTTCCGACAGCGGCCGGTCGCCGATGACGATGCCGGCGGCATGAGTCGAGGCGTGACGGTACAGACCTTCCAGCTTCTGCGCCGTGTCGAGCAGCGTCTGTACGATCGGCTCGCGCTCGGCCTCCTCGGCAAAGCGCGGCTCGTTGGCGATGGCGTCGGCGAGCTTGACCGGATTGGCCGGGTTCGACGGCACCATCTTGCTCAGCTTGTCGACCTGCCCGTAGGGCATCTGCAGCACGCGGCCGACGTCGCGCAGCACGGCGCGCGCCTGCAGGGTACCGAAGGTGATGATCTGGCCGACCTGGTCGCGGCCGTATCTCTGCTGGACGTAGCGGATGACCTCCTCGCGCCGGTCCTGGCAGAAGTCGATGTCGAAGTCGGGCATCGACACGCGATCGGGATTGAGGAAGCGCTCGAACAGCAGCGAAAAACGCAGCGGATCGATGTCGGTGATGGTCGTCGAATACGCGACCAGCGAGCCGGCGCCTGATCCGCGGCCCGGGCCAACCGGAATGCCTTGCGCCTTGGCCCATTTGATGAAGTCGGCAACGATCAGGAAATAGCCGGGATATTTCATCTTCTCGATGACCCCGAGCTCGAAATCCAGCCTCTCGCGATATTGCTCGACTGTATAGCCGGGCGTCGGCCCGTGCGCCGCCAGCCGCGCCTCCAGTCCTTCATGCGCCTGCCTGGCAAGCTCCTGCGCCTCCGCCTTGACCGCCGCATCGGCGTCGGCGACATCGCGGCCGGCAAAGCGCGGCAGGATCGGGTTTCGTGTCTTCGGATAGTAGGAGCAGCGCAGTGCGATCTCGACGGTGTTGTCGATCGCTTCCGGCAGGTCGGCGAACAGCCTCGCCATGTCGGCCTGGCTTCTCAGGAAATTGTCGGGCGACAGGCGGCGGCGATTATCGGCCGCAACCACGGAGCCTTCGGCGATGGCGATCAGGGCGTCATGCGCCTCATAGTCTTCACGAGAGAAGAAAAACGCTTCGTTGGTGGCAACCAGCGGCAGATCGTGGCGGTAGGCGAGATCGACCGACGACTGCTCGATCGCGCGGTCGTAGCCGGAGACCCGTTCCAGTTCGACATAGAGCCGGTCGCCGAACAGGCCCTTGAGCGCCAGCAGCCGGGTCTCGGCGAGTTCACGGCGGTCCTCTTTCAAGGCATTGCCGATCGGACCGCGCGGCCCGCCGGTAAGGCAGATCAGACCGTCGGAATGGCCCTGCAGCATCTCGCTCGTCAGATGCACCGCCTCGCCGGGCGGTGTCTCGAGGTAGACGCGGCTGACCAGCCTGACCAGATTGCCGTAGCCGGCCTCGGTGGCGGCGATCAGGACCACCGGCCGCATCTCCGGCCCCTGCCGCCTGCGGTCGCGCTGGCTGTCGTTCGCCTCACCGGAAAAGGCGATGTCGATCTGGCAGCCGATGATCGGCTGGATGCCGTCCTTCACGGCCTTTTGCGCGAATTCCAGCGCACCGAACAGATTGTTGGTGTCGGTGACGGCGATTGCCGGGCATTCGTCCTGCACCGCATGGCCGATGATCTTCCCGAGCTGCAAGGCACCTTCGAGCAGCGAATAGGCCGAGTGCACGCGCAGATGAATGAACCGACGCGCCGTCGCCTCCGCCCGCGACGCCTTTGCATAGGCCACTCGCAGCAAGGGGTCGCGTGGAAGTCTCTCATCCGTCATGGTTTTTTCGCGCCGCCTCACAGGGACTCAGTCGATCAAGATGTATTGTCCGGCACCGGGTAACACGAGTCCAGCAGAAGCGATTGGAGCTTTGAACGTTTAGAGCAACCGCCGAAGCTGCCGATCTCCCCCTCGTGGGCGAGATGTCCGGCAGGACAGAGAGGGGCGCCGTCCCGCCAACCTCAGGCCGGAAACACAAAACCCGCCACAGCGGGCGGGTCGTTGGAGCCATTTAGCACCATATCCAAATTAGTAGCATAGCTGCCGGCACAAAGCAAGAACAAAATACGTTGTGAGGGCAAAAAAAGCGAATTCCGCGCGCCCCTCGCCTTGTCCTTCCTCAAGCGAGCGTGCTCAACCAATTGCAGGGTCGCGTTCCTTCGCTCCCCCTCCGTCCCGCCAACCTCAAGCAGATTACAGCCTCACGCGAATTCCATGATTACCGCGTCGACGGCAAGGCTGTCGCCGGGCTTGGCGTTGAGCTTCGAGACGATGAGGTCGCGCTCGGCGCGCAGCACGTTCTCCATCTTCATCGCTTCGACCACGGCAAGCGTCTCGCCGGCCTTGACCTCCTGCCCCTCGGCAACGGCGATCGACACGACGAGGCCAGGCATCGGGCAAAGCAGCATCTTCGAGGTATCCGGCGCCACTTTTTCCGGCATCAGCCTTTCGAGTTCGGCGGTGCGCGGCAGCATGGCGCGGGCTGTCACCGAGATGCCTTTCCAGGCGATGCGGAACCCGTTCAGCACCGGCCTGACCTGCGCCGCGACCTTGCGGCCGCCGACCGTGCCGCGCCAGATGAGATCGCCCGGCCGCCAGTCGGAGTTCACGGTCAGTGCCTTGCCGTCGATTGTGAGGTCGAGCTCCATCGGAATGGAAATCATCCCTTCGACGATGGCGACCGAAAGATAGTCCGGGCCGATCTTCACCACCCAATCGCGTTTCAAGGCGCCGGAATGCGGCGCCAGCCGCCCGCCCAGCCGGTCGAGCCGGTCGCGGCGCAGCAGTTCCACCGCGGTGGCAATCGCGGCCAGCACCGCTTTCTCCTCGGCGTCTGGCACAATCGGCGCGAAGCCGTCGGGATACTCCTCGGCGATGAACCCGGTCGATATCTGACCTTCCCGCCAGCGCGGATGCTGCATCAGCGCCGCCAGGAACGGTATGTTGTGCTCGATGCCGTCGACGACGAAACTGTCCAGCGCCTCCGACATCGCGTCTATCGCCGCCAGCCGTGTCGGCGCCCAGGTGCACAGCTTGGCGACCATCGGGTCATAGAACATCGAGATTTCCGAGCCTTCGGTGACGCCGGTATCGTTGCGGATAACGATGTCGCCGAACTTTCCTTCCTCGGGCGGCCGATACTTGGTCAGCCTGCCGATCGACGGCAGAAAGTTGCGATACGGATCTTCGGCATAGAGGCGGCTTTCCACCGCCCAGCCGTTCAGCTTGACGTCGCTCTGCTTGATGGCGAGCTTTTCGCCGGCCGCCACGCGGATCATCTGCTCGACCAGGTCGATGCCGGTGACGAGTTCCGTCACCGGATGCTCGACCTGCAGCCGCGTGTTCATTTCCAGGAAATAGAAGTTCTTGTCGCTGTCGACGATGAACTCGACCGTGCCGGCGCTCTGGTAGTCGACGGCCTTGGCCAGCGCCACGGACTGCTCGCCCATGGCTTTGCGGGTCTTGGCATCGAGGAACGGCGACGGCGCCTCCTCTACGATCTTTTGGTTGCGGCGCTGGATCGAGCATTCGCGCTCGCCGAGATAGAGCGTGCTGCCATGCGCGTCGGCGAGCACCTGGATTTCGATATGGCGCGGATCGACGATGAATTTTTCGATGAAGACGCGGTCATCGCCGAACGAGCTTTTGGCCTCCGACCGCGCCCGGTCGAAGCCGTCGCGCACCTCTGCCTTGCTCCAGGCGATGCGCATGCCCTTGCCGCCGCCGCCGGCCGAGGCCTTGATCATCACGGGATAGCCGATTTCGCCGGCTATTCTTTCGGCATGGGCGGCGTTTTCGACGACGCCGAGCCAGCCGGGCACCGTCGACACCTTGGTCGCATTGGCGAACTTCTTCGATTCGATCTTGTCGCCCATCGCCTTGATGGCCTTGGGCTTCGGGCCAATGAAGACGATGCCTTCCTGCTCCAACGTTTCGCAGAAGGATGCCCGCTCGGACAGGAAACCGTAGCCGGGATGCACGGCCTCTGCTCCTGTGGCCTTGCAGGCGGCGATGATCTTTTCCGCGACCAGATAACTTTGCGCGGCCGGCGAAGGCCCGATATGCACCGCCTCGTCGGCCATTTCGACATGCACGGCGTCGCGGTCGGCATCGGAATAGACCGCGACGGTGACGATGCCCATTTTGCGCGCCGTCTTGATCACGCGGCAGGCGATCTCGCCACGGTTGGCGACCAGGATCTTTGTGAACATGCAGGCCTCGTCCCTCGGCTGCCCTTTTTTACGGGCTTCCCGTTTTATGGGCTTCAGAAGGGCGGTCAAGGCAAAGTCGGAGCCTATCCCGGATGTAGATCGGCGAGCGCTGACGAAAATCCGGGGTCGGAACGTCGCTTCGTGCATAGCGCGGAGCTGAATGGTAAGTTAAATCTAGCTTGGATTGCAGACTGTCTTGGGAGGATTGCCTGATGAAAACGCGCGCCGCTGTTGCTGTCGCCGCCGGAAAGCCGCTGGAGATCATGGAGGTCGACCTCGAGGGTCCTCGCGATGGCGAGGTGCTGGTCGAGATCAAGGCAACCGGCATCTGCCACACCG
>NZ_JAMYRR010000038.1:0-35657 GCF_040321535.1 Mesorhizobium sp. M0340
AGATGTGAGGCCCGTAACGGTGAATTAGGATTCCGGCCTCGTCGTAGCAGTCATAGGCATTGCCGCCGACGTGATTTCGTCGGTCTATGATCAGGACGCTTTCTTGTCGTTGCGATGCGATGCGTTCCGCCAGCACGCTGCCGGCGAAGCCGGCGCCGACGATCAGCCAGTCGAACATGCTCACGCTCCCCTCAGCAACGGCACGACGCTCTTCATCGCGTAGGCGCGCTGGATGTGGGCCGCCATCGCATGCCAGGTCTTCTCCCAGGACATGTCGGCGAGGTAGGCGTCGGCTTTCTCCACAAGGAAATCGCGGGGACGCGCCAGGATGGATCGAAGCTTGGCTTCGAAATCCTCGCCGTCGAAAATCTCGACAAGGCCTTCGGCGCCATAGGTGCGCACGACGTCGACGATCGCCGTGGAAATTACCGGCAGTCCTGCCGCGAGGAACTCGGGAGTCTTGGTCGGGCTGATGTAGCGGGTCGCTTCGTTGAGCGCGAACGGCATCCAGCCGGCACTCCAATGCCGGAGATAGTTCGGCAGGTCTGCATAGGACTTGGCCCCCAGCCAATGCAGGTTGCCTGCCGTGGGCAGCCTCGCCGGATCGATCTTGACGACAGGGCCGAGCATGACGAAATGCACGTCCGGCATTACCGCAGCCGCCTGCGCGATCAGTTCGAGGTCGAGCCGTTCGTCGATGACCCCGAAGTACCCCACCCTCGGGTGAGGTATGTTGGCCTGGTCGAGTGGGTCCTCACCCGGCTCTCTCGCCTGATGGAAATGTGCAACGTCGATGCTGCTTGGAAAAGGAAAGATCGCCCGATGCAAGCTGCGTTTGGCCTCGTAAAGGCTCTGCCCGCCCGTGAAGACGATATCGGCACGTTGGAACAGCGCCTTTTCCAGCTGTTTCAACTCTGCGGGTGCGTTCTTGAACGCGGAGAGTTCATCCATGCAGTCGTAGACGCAGACGTCAAAGGCGAGATGGTCGCTGAAACGTAGCGCCATGGGCGTGTAGTACCATGCGGTCAGCCGTTCATGCGGCGTCGAGACGACGATCTGGTCGACGAATCTGCGCTGGAGCGCATCCGCCTTGGTGGCGGACGTGCCGACTGGAATAACGGGCGTCACAATTCTGATCGTAGGTGAAACGTCGTTCACCCGCATCGAAGCGTGGAGCCTTTCGTCGAAGATCGGCTCTTCGAAATAAATTAGCTGCTGCTGTTTTGAGGCGAGCGTCAGAATCTGTTGCGGTCTTTGAAATACAAAATTCCAGCGGAGGTGGGAGAAGCAAAGTAAAATTGACGACTGTAAGGGGATATTTGGTGTTAAGGGGGTGCCCACCGCCATTTCCATGTAGAAATCCTTCGTTGCAATTAGAAATCGCCTCGAATAACATACGTTAATCGAGGCAGCTTCGAATGAAATTTGCAGCCATCTATATAACTTTCATCTCCGTAAGTTGTTCCATACTCCAAACTGTCTCGGGCGAGGCCAGCGGCCCGCTCCACTCCGCCGGTGGCTCAACAGAGAAGCGCAAGCCGGACGACCCTGCATCCGGCTGACATGATGGCCGCTCCAGAAGCTGAAGCCCCGCGCCGTGCGTGATCTCACCCAAAATGTGGCGCATTGCCACAGAACGGTTGAAATCGTTCAATCGTTCAACAACCGTTCATGGGCGGAGTTATAAATAAGGCCTGCGAATCGATTCGGCTGAGTCACGCAGACGGTCCAAATGAAAGGGGCCCGCGAAACGGTCGCGGGAATGCTTGGGAATGAAGATCGACTTTGAAACCAACGTCTTCCCGTTGTTTCACCCACAGGCCGTGGATGATCTGAAGGACCCTTGTCCGGTGTTCGACGGCACGCTCTGGCACGTCTTCGGCTCCAGCGGCACCGTCACAACCGAGAGCTGGAAAATCCTCCATGCCACAGCGCCGGATCTTTATGGACCCTGGACAGAGCACGAGGCCATCGTGTTGCCGGTAACCGGATCGGGCATTGCGGCGCCCGGCGTCATTCATGAGTGCGGCGTCTTCCACATGTTTATCCAGACCGAATTCATGAAGTCCGGCGGACGTTGCGAGCACGCGGTATCCAATGACGGCTTTCATTGGGTGGTGCTCAATCCGGCGATATTGTCGCTGCCCGACACCGATGAGGACGGCATCTACGATCCCCATCCCGCAATCATCGGAGGCAAGCGCTATATCGTCTATTCAGGCATGCCCAAATTCACCAGGGTGCCTCAGCCTGATGTCTATCTGGCGCGCAGCCAATCCGATTCTTGGTTCGGGCCATGGAAACGTCTCGGCAAGATACTCGATCATCTCGACGTGCCGCATCACAATGCGCGCGAGCACCCCGATTACGAGTGGGGGATAGAAGGGGCGCAACTGGTTGAATTGCCGGATGGCCGCGTGCTTCTCAACGCTACCTGCTTCCTCCCCGACGGCCCCCGTGGAAGCCGTCAACGCGTTTTCTTTGCTATCGCCGATAAGGTAGAGGGTCCTTATGTCTCGGTCGGCCCCGTCCTTGATCCTGGCGAGCCAGGAGAGAATGGCCATTCGACCGTAATGATCGAAGGCCGGCAATTGACTTTGTTCTACCAGAGCAGACGCGAGACGACAAACCACCGCTGGCGATATGGTCTGGCCAAGTGCGACTTGGATCGGCACATACTCTCCAGAGTTGCCTAGAGAACGTGATCCAGGATCGTAGCCGCTGGGCTACCCACCTCGTCCAGGTCGCATTGTCCGACGGACGCCGACAAAAAACCGAAGAACGGCACAGATTAAGCTCATCACAATGGTGTTGCCTAGAGGCTGATGACATAGCCAGTCGGCGAAGCCTGCGACGAGGCAGGTTGGGAGTATGAAATACATCAAGGAACCTGGGTCGCCTCAGCTGATATATTTAAATTCACTTCGAACTCCTTGGTTAGACCAGTCGTGCCAATCGGTTTCTCAGCGTCGGTGACAAGATAGCCGCAAGTCTGACAATTGGATGCCGATTGGCTAAATGAAAGGAAGCAGCAGAAATTGGTTCACTATTTTTCAAACCCGGTTTCATGATATCAACCGGTTTTGATCCTGAGCAGGATGTCCTGATCGTAATTTCCAAAGCCCTTGCCGAAAATGTTGATCCCGCCGGGGCGCTTGGCGTCGTCCTTGACGCCGATACGGACGCGGATTGAATGATGGCTCTTCAGATCGAGTGCGGCGAGGCCGGTTTCGGAAATCCTGAGACCGTCGACATAGGTGCCGTCATTGGCAATTCGCCAGTTCTTCAGCTTGCCGTATTGCGAGCCCTTGAGCTTCCACCAGGAGGGCGTGAAGACGCCGCGCTTGTCGCCGAAATCCCCCGGCGACGTCCAGGTGCCGACATCGACACCATTGATCGTCAGCGTGATGTCCGAGGGCCAATCGGCGCTGGTGCCCGGCACTTCCGAAGACAGCTCTATCGCCACTTCGAGTCCGGTGATCTCGGCATTGGCGAGCTTGGCATTGTTGGGGAACTGGTATTCGACAAAGCCGCGCGTGAACCACAGCAAACCGGCTTTCATGCGATCCGGATCAAGGAAAGTGTTCGGCACATCGAGCAAGCCGATGATGCCGTCCGGCGAACAAAGGCCGCAGGGCGCGGTAACCTCGAAGCCGGTGTAAAGCCCGATCGGCATCGACACTTCGATCGCGTCGTTCTTGACCGCACGATATTCGCCCTTGAACACGACGAGCACTTCTTCGGCCGTCGGATAACAGATTTTCTGACTGCCTTTCTTCGCCTTCCGGTTCTCGGTGCGGATCAGGCCCCCATCCTCCAGCACCTGGATATTGGTCGAGACGGTCGATTGCGGCAGCGACAGCCCGGCGGCGATTTCGTTGATATTCATCGGCCCTTTCTCATGCAGCAGTTTCAGCATCGAGATACGCGCCGAGGAGGCAAGCCCCTTCAGCACGGCAATGCCTTCCTCAGGTTCGATCACCAACAAATTACGACTCATGAATTTGCCAGTCTATGCTCGTGGAAGAAGCTATCGCCTCGCGAATTCGTGTTCTGTAAGCTTGCGTTGGTGGGCGGGACCGTTGCAACGGCGTTGAACGAAACGCCGAGCCGGCAATTTGGTTACATGAAAGGGGCTACACCTTCGGAACGCATTTGAAGCCCCACCGCAACAAGGATATTTGGCTACAGTTCCAAAATTCCTTCGCCGCGCAGCGGCAAGGCACGCCTCGATTGCAGCCAAGCCGCGAGTCGCACCGGGGCTTCGGCCAATCCTTCAGCAAAACTTCGGCCGCGTCGGATACCACGAAAGCGGTCCTTAGAGCTGCGGGCCTGACCAACTAATCGCATTGCTGTTCCGTCCGTTTCCTCTAGGTCTGGAACACGAGGTCACAATCAAGGTTCGGCGGCCGCAGCAATGTTTCCCTCCCATGCATCGCTGGCGCAGATCACGACACGCGCGGTGCGCCCCTTTCGATGCAAAACGCAGGTCACGCGGATTGGCTGGCGTTGCTAAAATTCGCCGGGCAACCGCGTCCAGCGCCGAAACGCTGTCATCAAAAGTATCTTCCGCAGCGCGAACCTTGTATCTCATCAATCTTGGCGCGCGCGCATCATGCAAGGCCTTGTTCGCGGCTTTCTGTTCCTCGACCTCCCTGCTCCAGGCCTCATAAATGGCTGGACCTGTTACTGTGTACCATGTCTTCAACCGACATGGCGTGGAACGCAGTCCTTACGTCTTCCGGCATGCTCGGCTCTTCCCACTTCGGAAGCTCCGGCGGGAAAAGCGTTCCGCACTTCCTGTCGAGCCTTTCACAGGCCTTCAAGCCGTATTCATCGCAGCGCTGGCTTCGTCCAGTTCCTGCCCGAGCAAGAACAGGGCCGCGTCTGCGCAGTCGAAGTGCGAACCGTAGTTGATCATGTTCATCGGATCTTCCTTTCTCTCTCTTGGAAGCGACCCGCTTTTGTCAGTCCAGATGATTCGGCTTTGACTAGGGTTACCACCGCGGCGGTCGCGGCGCCGAGCCCGGGCGAATATGCCGACCGCGAGATCGATTGCCTAGGAGACGCGCCAGGCGCATCGGTACGAGCGAGGAACAAGGTCCGGATCCAGGGGTTCGGTACCTGAAGGAGCCTCACATGGGCGAGGAGGTCAGACCACGAGCGATTGAAGGATTTTCAGGCGAAGTTCCTTGCCAAGGAAACCGGCATAACGGAGACTCAAGCGCGCGAGCTGATCGAAATGATCGCACTGACCACGCATCATTGCTACGCGAGGCGCGCTTACTAAAGACCGGCCAAAAACCGCCAGGATAGAAGCTAAGCTTCGGCTCTGAATGAATTAAAAGGCCCGCCAGCAGAAGCCAGCGGGCAACGGGTAGACTATCCAGGTTGGGGTCAGCCCCCAGTTTGGGATAAAAGTCTTCTGTGACCTGCGCATCGGCCGAACAGATGAAGCGTTCCGATCGCGGGCCCTCCTGATCACCGGACGCGAGTTTTCTTGACTACGAAAAGCTTGTTCTCTCTTCCCAGGGAGGCATTTCGAGGCAATCGTGGATAGCAAGCGGCTCAACCACAAACTGGACTGCAAGGCCTGCGGCACGATCCTGATGGCCATCCCCGACAATCCCGACGACGACACGCCCGTTCGTTGTAGCAATTGCGGAGGGTACCTCGGACAATGGGGAGAGCTGCAGGAGGATTTCTACAAACAGGCCAGAGGCGCACAGGCCTTCGACTTGAACCACGGCAACATCATCAAGAAGTAAGCTAATTCACCCACGGCGGACGGACCGGCCCTTAATTTTTCAGCGCAGCGGCAATAGCCAGCGGAACGTCTGGCGGACCGGCGTGACTGCTTCCACTCGTCTGGCTTGAAGGCTGAAAAGACTTTTAAGGAGAATAATTCAATCGGTCCGCGCGAGCGGAAGTAGAAACGCAAAAAGCCCGCCGGACCTTTGGGCACGATGGGGCACAGCGTGAAGAGATCGAGTTCAGTCGTAGATTTTCACAATGTTGCGGGTAGCTGGATCGACCAGGACGGTTCGCCTGTCGACGACCACGTAGCGCCCATCACCCACTGGACTCCACTGAGGGAAGCCGACCTTCCCGCAGCCTTTCGCCAAGCACGGATTTTTGCCAACCACACATTTGAAGCCTATGGTTCCCACATCGGCCGCCAGCGCTTCGGACGCAGCCGACAGTAAGAGGTACGTGCTCTTGCCCGTATGGGAGAGAGAGCCATGCCCCAATCCCTTCTTCGCAACCATGTATTGAAAACTCTCTCCTCGGAGGATTTCGCGCTTTTGAAGCCCTCACTGCATCACGTCGAACTGGGCATCAAAGACCAGCTGGAAGTCTCTTATCAGCCGATCGAACATGTGTATTTTCCAGAGATGGGCATTGCATCGATGGTCGCCACCATGACCGGTGGGCGGCAAAGCGAAGTCGGCATCGTCGGCCACGATGGCATGACAGGGGTTGCCGTTATCCTCGGCCAAGACAGATCTCCCAATGAAACCTATATCCAAGTCGCAGGTAGTGGCTGGATCCTCCCGGTTGAAGCTCTTCGCACTGCGATTGCAGCAAGCCAGTCCCTTCGCGAGTCGCTGCTTCGCTATGCCCACGCGTTCCTCGTCCAGTCGTCCCGGACCGCGCTGGTCAACGGCCATTCCAAAATCGAGGAGCGGTTGGCCCGCTGGCTACTGATGGTCCAAGACCGCGTCGAAGGAAACAAGATTTACCTGACGCATGAGTTTCTGGCGACCATGCTTGGCGCTCGGCGCCCGGGCGTTACCACCGCCCTCCAAATGCTTGAGTATCGGGGGCTGGTTCACGCCAGGCGCGGCGAGATCACAATTGTCGACCGCGTTGGAATGATACAACTCACACATGGTGCTTACGGCGACGAGGAGCAAAGTCACTTCGGCCTCGCCTCCGCCTTCGGAATCGGACAAACCCTTGCAGGCTGCCGAATTGCTGCCATAACTCGTTTTGGTTTGGGTTTCAGGGAGGAGCTAACATGACCAACACTTTTCACACCGTGACGGTTGAAAGAGCCGCCGAGGCCTATGTGCTCTCTAGAGGCAAGGCTCACTTCCTCTCCATCGCACAGGCAATCCGCGCCATCCGAACGCTCATGCCGGCATGCAAGGCTACCGACCGCGAACTGGAGGAGTTAGTGGCGGCAGCATCCATTATTCACGGTGTGCCCGTCGCGTTCGACTTAAAAACAGCCGTGGCCGCAGAACCACGGCTCCATTCATAGAGCCGGTGATGCCTGCGCTCGCGCAGACGCCTACCTTATCGGACGTTCGCCAAGCGATTGTCCTCCACCTGATCGACAACATCGGCAGCCCGAGCATTTCGATATCCGAGGTCAGCCACACCGCGAGGAGAATGCTTCCCCTTTGCGAACTCACGGACTGGGAACTTGGCGATCTCATTGCGCGAAGCGCGATCGATGCGGGATTCGCGATTGAACCCGACGAGGTGGGTCCCTAAAAGGCATGTCGAGGCTCAATAGCGGAACAGCCGCTTGAGCCATGTGGCTCCCAATCCCGGACGGTCAGGTTGTGGCCCATGCTGCCGAGAAGCAATGCGCCGCTAAGTCGACATTTGCAGCAAATGCGGCATGCGCTAGCAGTCAAGAGTCCCGGCTCAGTCGGGGAGCTTTGTCATCTCGACTTGTTATAGCCAACCGCCCGAAAAACCGGCTCGGTGCAGTCCCGCGATGATGGCCGGCACGCGGCGCATCAGGCGCCACAGGAAGCCCGAGCGGTAGTTCTCTATCATCAGAGTGATCGGCCCCTGATTGATGCCGACATGGTCCGGCGACACCCAACCGCAGGGCCGGCCGTCGGCGGCTGCTATTGTCGGATTGAAGCTTGCGGTGAAGCCGTAAGGGTTGCCCTCGTGCAGGTCGATCTCGTGGAAATAGTGCAGTGCCGGCAGAACGATCTCTGGCGCAAAGGGCAATGAGGTAATCGCTGCCCACGGCGACAACGTCCCATCATCAGGGCCGAATGGCGCACCGCGCGCCAGATAGCCGAAGAAGCGGCGGCCACCGACCGTGATTTGGCGTTTTGTCGGGCTTGGGCCGTCGCTGGCGGTGATGCCCCAGCAATTCTCGCCATAACCGCTGAAGCCCTTCGGATTGCGAATGGCGTAGTCGCGTTGCAGGTAGGTTGCCTCGCGGCTGTTCTCGAAATAGTCGCAGTCGTGGTTGCGCATGGAAGCATCGCGGATGCCGCGAAAATCGATCCAGATATGGGAGAGCTGGTGGATGAAAAGTGGACCGGCGTAAACCAATTCCCGGCCATAGATCTTTTTCCACTTATAGGTGGATAGCCAGGCCGCATAGCTCCCGGGCGGCAACGGATGGGTTGGCGAGCCGAGGCCCAACACATAAAGGATCACCGCTTCGTCGTAGCCTTGCCAGCGATAGCGCAGGAAGCCCTTTCCAGGCCGCCAGCCATGGGTGACGGTGGCGCCGCCGTTCTGCGCCCATCGCCAGTCGGCGCGCCGGTAGAGCGCATCGGCTAGCCGCCGGATTTCCAGTTCGGATTCATCGTCCTCGCCAAAATAGGCGCCGGCGGCCAGCGCACCGGCAAGCAGAAGCGCCGTATCGACCGTGGACAGCTCACACTTCCAGACGCGGCGGCCGGTCTCCATGTCGAGGAAATGGTAGTAGAAGCCCTTGTGGCCCGTTGCGTCGGCTTCGGGCCCCTGCGGCGCGTTCCAGAAGAAGCGAAGCGTGGCGAGCGTCCGTTCAGCGGCGGCGGCGCGCGTCATGAAACCGCGCTCGACACCGACGGGATAGGCCGACAGGGCGAGTCCGACGGCGGCGATGCTGGCCGGTGACCCCGGGGTGTTGCGGTCGGCGATCAGGCCGTTCGCCGGGTTGGCCTCTTTGAGAAAATAATCGAAGGACAGGCGCTGGATGTCCGAGAGAAGTTTGTCGTTCTGCGGGTGGTCGCTCGATGCATCCATGGCTGTCGATATAGAGGGGTTCGCTGCGCTTCCCACCTTTTTGGTCGTCTTGTCGCCTTTGGGGCATGTCACGACGATGCTCGCGCTGGCCCAGGTGTCCCTATAACTAAGTTCGAACACCAGAAGCTGACATTCCGCTAATGGCGGTGACGTTGCCCCCAATATTTCATGTCCTGATCCTCTCGATCGGCCAGAACGAACTTCAAACCGGATTAGGTCAGAGGAGCAAGGTCACAACGTCCGCGGCCGCGTCTATCTGGGGTGGGTGGGTTCGGCGCCCAAGGGAGGCAAGGAGCAGGCAGGCGCCCCATGCCCAGCATGTCTCGCGCCGCCGGTACGCCAGCCCCCGGCGGCGATCAGGAGCGCGACAAGGGCCCCGATGTAGAAATGGATCACAAGCCGCCGGCCATTTCTGTCGGTCGCGCCGCGCAAAGCCGATCATCACGAACCCTATCATGCCAAGCAGGCACACGAAAGGATAGTTGATCGTCTGGACCATCATGCCAGAGGCGAAAATGGCGAATGGCATATACGGGCTCACGTCAGGGTAGTCGAACGTGATCCATTGTAGGAAAGCAGCCAGCAGGAACAGCCCGCCGACAAACTGCAAAACCAAATTGACGATAGTGTTCAGTCTCGCCTTCCACATTGCCGCGGATCTCCTGGTCAGACAAGATCAATCAACCCATGCCAGCCAAGGCGAAGCAGCGCCTCTAGCATCTCAGGGCCTTTCGGGTTCAGCTTTCGCTGCCGAATCCATGTCTTCACCGGCACCGCATCCAGATCTGCTGATCGGCAACTGGCAGTTGGCTGACGATCAACAGTTCGCTCTCTTGGGGTGAGCTACCGCTCAATTTGCCGACGGCCTGCGCACCTTGCCGGTAATCCGTTGTTATGATCCGAGGGATCGATCCCGAGCCTGGCAGAGACATGTTCACTGTGGCCTCGTAGAACACCTTGAGCCTCCCGAACTAACTACGTTGGCGATATGCGACAAACCGAACAGAGCTGCGGCGCCGACATTGAGAACCGCCCATAGTTCTCTCGGCAAATGCATCGGAATGAACGGATTGAAAATCAGTGCGGCGACAAACAGTGCCCAGGCCAAAGGTTGATTTTCGGGACCTGATCGCCTCACCATGACTCCGCAGTAGATCCCGGCGAAAAAGACCGCCACGCGGCGTAATTGGTAATAGCATATGGCCATGGCGCGACCGCCAGCAACGACGCAATCGCAACACAGATACAGACCAACCGGACCGTTCCGCCTGGCGTCGACACCATTCTTTTTAGCAATTTCCCCGCCAAAGCCCGAATCGGCAGCACATCACCACCGCAGCGCTGGCACAAGGACTCGCCAGGACATTCGAAGCTCTTCCGCGGTGTAGAACAGCGGCCGACGCAAAACGCGCGCTGGTAAGGGTCTGAGCTATTTTAGAGATCCTGCAACAAAGCCGCGTCGGACCGTTTGCAATTTGCCAAAACCCACTCTGGCGTACTGCAAAACTCCCGCTCGCTCCGGCCGGCAGGCTTTTAGCGCTCTGCGAGCGCGTTGCAAATGAGCGAAACCAAGCTGTCGCGCGCTCGCTTGTGGAGTGCGCCTTTCGGCCGCCATGCAAGGAAATCATCAACGCTCATCCAATCAACCGGGTTTGTGTCGGCGTCTGGCTGGCTGAATTCCACATACAGATGCAGTTCGTCCGGCACGAAGACGACCCTCCACGATCCTTTGATATCGTTGGCAAGGTTGTAGGCGATGGCGGTCATGACGATCCACTCCTTCGCCTGGAGCGTGCCTATCTCGCGGGAAAATTCCATCGCCAGAAGTTGGTATTGACGCTCCCGCTTTCTCAGAAATCCAACGTCCGCATGATGCCGAAATGTGCGGCTAGCTTTTTGTGTATGCTGGTTGGAACACGGGACCGCCGCGCAAGTTCGGTGCACGCAGCCATTCCTCCCTCCAGGTATTTGCTGCAGATCGGTGTCCCGATCGTCCCGCGCTCCCCGCAGGAGCGCGGGCTTCGGGGCGTTGCTGTGGTGCTCGTACCGTCCACCTCCATACGCAAAACGGAATACGGGCGAGGCAAATGCCATATATCACCTCGTCGACCAAGCTGGTCTCGAGGGTATGGTGTCGAAGCGGATTAACAGTAGATAGATCAGTGGCCCGACGACCAACTGGCTGAAGGCCAAATGCTTCACCGTGGGGGAGTTCGAACTGCTCGGTGTCGAGCGCGAGCGGGGTAAGCCCGCATGCGCTTTGATGGCACAGCCCGGCACCCGCAAGTGCGTTGGCAGCGCTTTCGTCAGCGTCAATCGCGAAAATGCGGGAACGGCTATGTAAGCGGGTGCAGGAGCATGCCGGAGAACGGCCGCTTTGGAGAGGTGCCGGGAACGTCCGGTCATGTGCTACCGCGACCTTCTCAGGAAGGCTGCACACCGACGCGATCTTCCTTTCGCCTTGCGCAAACCTCTCTTCCGAGTAAGGCGTTCAGTGCGTCGGCTTGGTGGACTGAGGCACTTCTGAGTGGGACAACAACATCGAAAAACGTTGGAAAAGATTTGAATACTCTGAAGTCCCGCTGATCTCTAACCAATTGATTTTAATGGCTTTCTGAACACCCTCCGGGCCCACCATTGGCTCCTGCTGCCATTGCCCGCCGGTGCGCAGGAAAGCTCGGCCTCGAGCTCCGGCAGCAGCGGCAATTCGACCACAACCGGCTGGCTGCGCACCTTGCTTTTGTCTGTCTTGTGTCTGTCTTGCACGGCTTGATCCGGATCCACTTCTCCACGGGTCGGACTGCCCAGTCGGCAAAAGGGCGGCTGCGGCGTGAAAATAGGACAGGAGAAGAGGCCGATCTCGTCCGCGTTCTACGCAGATGGTGAACGTGTGCCATAGACCAAGCGAGTGACGTTCGTTCAACCCACCGGCTGGACCGAGCGGGCCGTCGCCTGAGTAGCACTCACCGTGTCCGTCGTAACGGACGACTTTTGTCGGATAGCGCACTGGCTTCATGCGGTCTTGACGTCGAAAATCGGCCTTCACATATTTTTCGCAGGTCGCTGCCGATTGCAGGGGCGACCATCCTCAACCACCTGAAATCGTTCAAAAATTGGAGGTTTCGATGAGCGAGAGAACATTTGAGAGTCCCGTGTTCGTGAGAGCCGCGGAAGGTCTCATTCAAGAGATCGCCTGCCTTGAGGATGCTTTCGATTTTCTCGACGAATGGCCGAAGCATCGGCGAGGCGTGATCTACGAAACGGCAAAGCGCGCGTGTCACCGCGCCTACGACGGTCTCATACCGTTAAAAGTCGCGCGGGATGCGTTCGCCGGCTTTGCCCGCTCCGTGAAGATCCTCGAGGACGTCGCAACGGCGATGCCTTGGGTGGCGGCCGCAAAGTCGGGCGAGACGGGCGGCGTTGCCGCCTGACCGTTTCGGAGGGAGGAAATCATGCTTTCTCAGCCCTTCGAAAAGCCCGTTCGCGTCTGGGTCGGACTCGGGTTCCCGAGGCAGCTGAATTCGGTCGTGGATGCCTACCAGTTCGTCACCGACTGGTGCGGGAACAGCCCTGAACAAAGGGCTGCGATCCGCGCCTGTAAAGCCGCATTGGCCGGCGAGATCGACGCGGAGACGGCGCGCGGCGTTCTCGTGCAGTTCGCCAGGAAGAAAGACATCCTGGTCGAAGACGGAATGATGCCGCCGGTCACCACTACCGGGCAGGTTCTGCAAGCGTGATCCGCGGGCGGTTTCAGAGGCGGTGGCCATCGGGCCGCCGCCCAAAAGGTGCCGCCGTGCGAAAACGCGCGCGTCGATGCGCCGGCAGAGTTTGCTGGCGGTTTCTATGTGCACCGCACTCCACTGGGTTGGGCGGTGAGCAAGGTTAAGGTCACAAGCTGTCAGACGTTGCGCCTGTTTCGCTGACTAGATGGGGTAACGGACCGCCAAAAAGCCGCGAGCGGAGCGCGCCACGCAAGCGCCGTAGCAAAGTGAGCCGCCCGCTTGGCGGCCCATTACCCGGCCTGGGTAAGACGTGGCGCCGCGAGCGCCGATGGAGTAATCTTGCCCCATCAGTTCTCGGGAGTAAGAGCCATGAACGCAGTTCCTCGATGGCGGCTCGCAGGCGACTGGTTCGACATCTGCAGCTGCGACATCCCTTGTCCTTGCGAATTTGCACAGCGGCCGACCGGCAATCACTGCCAGGGCGTGCTCGCCTGGCACGTGCGTGAGGGCCAATACGGCGACGTGAAGCTCGACGGCCTGACGCTGGTGGCGCTCGGAGAGTTCGAAGGCAATCTCTGGGCCGGCGAGGCAAAGGCCGTCATGGGCATGTACCTTGATGAGAAGGCCAACGAGAAGCAGCGCGAGGCGCTGCAGACCATCTTCGGCGGGCAGGCCGGCGGCTGGCCGGCGGGCTTTGCCGCCAACATTGGCGAAATGCGCGGCATGGAGTTTGTGCCGATCGCCTTCGAGGTGGCGGGCGACCTCGCCACCTGGCGGGTCGAGATCCCTGGCCGCGTCGTCGGGCGTGCGGAAGCGCTTTCGGGGCCGACTACCCCACCCGGCAAACGCGTGCAGACGATCAACCCACCGGGCTCCGAGGTCGGTCCCGGCCAGGTTGCCACCTGGGGCCGTTCCGTCGAGGTCAGCACCAAGGGCTTCGGCCTCGACTGGACGGGCACTGCCCGCTCGAGCAAGCACATACCGTTCGAGTGGACCGGCCCGAGCTAAGGCAGTGGCAGACCCACGCGCCATCGGCCGGTTCTCCTTGCCGCCGCTTGTCAGAAGGCAGGGCGGCGTGCCACTCGGCCTGCTTGCTTCCCTCGCCCTCCTGACGGCGGCAGCCTGGGCGGTGACGCTCTACCAAACCCTCAGCATGAACATGCCGATGGGCATTGCCGTGCGCGGACGGATTGGAGGCGTGGAGGGTATGGCCGGCATGGCGATGGGCGGCATCGCCGCCGAGCCTTGGTCGATCGGCAACGCCGCCGTGTTTCTCGCGGTATGGACCGTGATGATGGCGGCGATGATGCTGCCTGCTGCTATGCCGATGATCTTCATGTTCGCGTCGGCACAGTCAAGGCGCGAACGCCGCCTTGCAGTTCCGACCTGGATCTTCGTCGCCGGCTATATCCTCGTCTGGGCTGGAGCCGGCTTTCTAGTGTATGCGCTGGTCCAGCTCGGCAGCGATATCGCGATGAGCTTCGATCCGCCTCAGCGTTCGCGTTGGGCGCCGCTCGCGCTCGGCGCGACGCTCGCAGCGGCTGGGCTCTACCAGTTCACGGCGGCCAAGCACATCTGCCTCGGGCACTGCCGCTCGCCACTGGCCTTCATTGCCGAGCACTGGCGCGACGGGCGGATCGGCGCCCTTCGCATGGGGCTGCGGCACGGCCTGTACTGCCTCGGCTGCTGCTGGGCGCTGTGTGCCGTTCTGGTCGCGGCCGGTGTCATGAGCCTCGCCTGGATGCTGCTTTTGACGCTGGTCGTCTTCGTCGAGAAGCTGTTGCCGCGCGGCCACCGCTTCGAGGCGACGGTGGGGATCGCGTTGCTCGTGCTCGGTATCGCGGTGGCGAGCGGCGCGGTGGCGATGCCATGGATGGCAGGGTAGCGCCGACGACGGCTCGGCCCGACGTTAACGGCGTCGGCAAGGAAGCGGGCCGAAGGGAAATCGTCTCTCCGTCGCGGGCGACCACCTCGAAGGGTCCGCCATGGATGTGCATGGGTGGATGAAGCCGTTGTCGGTGCCGATGAAACGCACTTTCAGGGTCTCGCCGACCTTCACGCGGATCGTCTCTGGCGCGAGCCGCTGGAGTGGAGCTTCTCGCCATCGGCACTTCGGCAAGTCCAGCCCGATAAGTAAGTACTCCTCGCGGCCGCTATCAGGCGCCACGTCTGCCGCCGCCAAGGCCAATCCCGTTTTACGAATCGGAGCCTGATATATCCCAGGCGCCGACACCGTTTCCCGCCATTCCCTGGAACAGATCATCCGCTTGCGCCGGTGAAAGGCTCGTGTCGGTGGCGACCCACCAGGTGAGGACCGCAAGAAATGCGCCGGCGATGAACTGGACGGCGAATTCGACGGGCACTCCACCTCCACCGACCCGCTTTTCGACAAGTTCTGCTCGGACAGCGCGGCGGATACGCTCGCGCAATTCGTCATGGATCGTGTCGCCGCTGCTCGCAAGCAGCGCGTGGTGAAGCGACCGGAACGCAAGTGCGTGTTCGAACATGGGAAGGCTAAATGCAAACAGGCGAGTACCAATCTCCTGACTTGCCGACATGCGCCCACGGCTTAGCGACCCCAGATGCGCCTCGATGGTCGCGCTGCGTAGAGCATCCTTGTCTGCGTAGTGGGTATAGAAGGTCGACCTGCCGACATTTGCTCTCTGGCAAATGTCGTCGACCGTGATGGCCGCATATGCGTGCTCCGGGATCAGGGCAATAAGCGCATCCTGCAGCAGCGCGCGCGTCCGCGCGACGCGGCGATCGATGGTATTTGAGTCGCTCGTCCGGTCGATTTTTATGGTCATCGCCACGTTCGGCGCCTGCTTCTGGACATTCAAAGGTCTGGTGTCCGGAATCTCATGCTGGACATTGTGTCCAGTATGATACGCCAAGTCCAGAAGCTCAAATCGTATATTGGACAGGCCGCAACGGAAGGTCGCCGACATGCACTTATCTGGTCACCGCGCCGGCAACGGACGGCATTCGCGCAAGGGCGTGATCGCGATGGCCCTGCTTGCCAAACTGTCGCTCGTCGCCGGCTTCCTCTTTGTGGCCAATTTTGGCATGGGCTACATCGGCGCCGGCGCCTGGGTGGCGGCATTCCACGGCCTTATCCTAGCAGCAATCGCGATCGTATTGCTGTGGGGCTTCCTTTCTCGCATAGGCCTCGGCGGAAAAGGCACGCACAGCACGAGCGACAGGGGGATCGGCATCGTCCTGCACCGGGCGGCGGGCTATGACTGGCTTGCGCGCGTTCTGACCTTCGGCTGCGAGGGGCGGTTTCGCGAGCACATGCTTCGCTTGGCGAAGCTCCGGCCCGGCGAAGCGGTGCTTGATGTCGCCTGCGGAACGGGAACCCTTGCGATTGCCGCGAAGCGGCTAGTGGGTTCTGATGGAAGCGTCACAGGCGTCGATGCATCGGCTGAAATGATCGAGAGGGCGCGCGCCAAGGCCAAAAGGTCTGGCCTCGATCTGACTTTCGTCAACGGGACGGCGCAGAAGCTTCCCTTCAAGGACGCACGGTTCGACATTGTGATCGGCACACTGATGCTGCATCATCTGTCGAAGCCCGTTCGATCGGCCTTCGTCCGCGAGGCAGCACGCGTCTTGAAGCCCACTGGCCGGCTGTTGCTTATCGATTTCGGCAGGCCGGTACGCAAGTCCAGATTGCCGAGACTTCATCGACATGGTCACGTGGACATGAATGGGATCGCCTCGTTGTTGACCGAGAGCGGATTCAAGGTCGGCGACATCGGCGCCGTCGGAACCAAGAACCTGAACTATGTTCGCGCGACGACGGACAAGGTCCGATCAGCGTGACCGAGGCATGCAACAGCCGCCAGACTTAAGCGTCGCCCCGAAAAGTCACGCGACATGGAGCCCGGGCCTCGAAGGCGTAGCAGTCTGGCGGGTCGTGCGAACTGAGCGCCGGCCTTGCCGACTCGTGGCAGGGTCGTCGACGTGGGTCGTGACGGCAAGCCCCTGATCCGCATGTCGATGCTGATCTCGGCCGAAGCCCGCCGCGGCGGCCAACGTCTCGGCGCTTCAATCGGTCAGCGTTGTAGATATTTGACGAGCGCCGCGATCGCGAGCACGAGGGCGACCAACACCAGGATCCAGATGAGGCCAATCCCACCCATCAACCACATGCCCTCTGACCCATCCATCATGGAAATGATCCTCTAGCGCGAAGGCTGAGTTCGCCGCCCACGATTGGCGAGTGCAAGCTAAGTTAAGTCGCCGGCAACCTCCGCCAAGACAACGGTGATTCCGGTTACAGAACGGGGAAAGATGCATACTCCGGCAATTCTACATTCCCCCGCCGCAGCCGTCGGACAGGTCCCATACATTCACAATTTGCCTGCCGTCAAAGCCGTGTTCGTGGATCAGGTATTTCGCCAGTCCGCCATACACTCTCCAGCGCCAGCACGGGCAGCAGCAGGGGCCCTTCTCCTCGGAATTGGCCATCGCGTAATCGTAGGCCTTCTGCTCGTCCCCGGTGAGCTTCAGATCGTAGTAAGGCAGCATCTGCTGCGCGGTCGCCGCCGGTATGTCGTACGGGTCGCTGGGGATCATCGGGATGGCGCGATATTGGGTAAGCCCATTTACCTGCTCGCGATAGCGTTTCAATTCCATCGGGCTGCAGCACGAGCCCTTGATGCGCGCCATCGCGGGCATGGTCGCGATCGACTCGGTAAACTTGGCCGAGCAGGTGCTGTTGCCGCTCTCGCTAAGATCTTTGAACCGTTTGGTCAATTCGGGATCGTCGGCAGCGATTGCCAAATCCGGTGCGAGAAAGCCTGCAGCCGCGGCGGCGCCGAAGACGCCGAGAATGACGGTGCGTCGGTTTGGGGTCCTTGTCATTTGCCGCTCCTCGCCTGCTCGATGAGCTTCTTCAGCGTCGCAAGATCGGTGGCGCCGGGAAAAATCTGGTCGCCGGCGATAAATCCCGGCGTTCCCGTTATTCTCAGCGCCTGGGCCAGTTCCATGTTGCGGTCGATCAGCGCCTGGATGTCCGGCTGCCGCATATCGCCCTTCATGCGCTCGACGTCCAGCCCGGCCTCGGCGGCGATCTTGAGGACGGCCGCCTCGGTCACCCTTGTCTTGGACCCATAGAGCGCCTTGTGAAACGCTGTGTATTTGCCCTGCTTGTCGGCGGCGAGCGCCGCCTTGGCCGCGAACACCGAATCTGGGCCGAGGATGGGGAATTCCTTGTAGACGATCCTGAGTTGCGGATCGTCGGCCGCAGCCTGTTCCATGACCGGCGCCATCTGCCTGCAATAGGGGCAATTATAGTCGAAGAACTCGACCAGGGTAACGTTGCCCTCGGCGTTGCCGCCGACTGGACTTTGCTTGTCACGGAAGATGTCGTCCGCGCGCGCCTTGAGCACCTGCCTGGCCTGGGCTGCATCTGCTTCACGCTGGCGCTGGTCCAGGCTTTTCAGCGCCTGCACGAGAACCTCCGGATGCGCCAGGATATAGTCGTGTATCCGCTGGTCGAACTGATCCTGGGACATTTCGCCTGCAGCATTCGCCTGTATGGCTTGAAAGCCAGGATTGAGCAGGAACCATCCTGTCAGGCCGGCAAAGAGCAGGGCGCGGGCGATGCCGCTGCAATACCTGGCTGCATCTCTTGGCTTGGTGAACATGCGCGTCTCCCTTTCTTGTCGTCGAGAATGTCGGTGCCTCTCCGTCAAAAGAGGCTCTTCAATTTTGCCAGCCAGCCTTCGTCCCGTTCGTGGTGCGTGCGCTCGACATTGTTGGTGAGCGCGTTGACGAAGGTGACGAGATTGACGGGCGCGAAGTTCAGGCCGTGGAAATTCGCCCGCCAGCGGCCCTCCTTGTCGATCACATGCGTGACGATCCCGTGCATCTGGTAGCCATCATTGGCCAGGCTGAATTTGTGACCGAAGGCTTCCGCCAGATTGCGGGTCATATCCTCCGGCTGGCCCGGGGCAGTGGTCAGGAACAGCCAGTTGACAGGGTCGAGCCCATGCGCCGGTCCATAGGCATTGAGCACATCGGGCTTGTCCTTTGTGGGATCGGTGGTGATCGTCACGAAGGTGACCTGATCCTTCATCGGCGTGCTATTCACCATCTTCTGGATCTCGGCGATCTTCTCGGCATGCAGCGGGCAGACGTCCGGGCACGATGTGTAGATGAAATGGAGGACGACGACCTTGCCGATGAGGTCGGCCGGCCGCACGATGCGACCGTCGGCGGTGCGCAGCGTGAAATCGGGCGTTGGGCTGTCGATCTGCTGGAAATATTTCTCGTCGTTCTGCAGCATGGCGTCGACTTCGTCCATTGAATGCGCCGGCGCTCCATGCGTGAAGCCGGCGATCAGCGCGGTGAAGACGATCAGGCCGCACAACAGACGCCTCCATTCGTTCCAGGCGGATGAAACGTCCCGAACCGCCGGCTCGTCCCGGTTTCTGGCAAGCATCAGCCTTTTCCTTTCGGGCTAGCGGCAATACGGCTGCGGATGAAATCGACCATGTCGGGAGAATCCCATTCAGCCGGCCCGATCAGCCGGCCGATCTCCTTGCCGTCGCGGTTGATAAGCACGGTCATCGGCAGGCCCACCGCGCCGAGCGTGAACATGACTTTGGCCGAGGTATCGATGTTCAGCGCAAGGTGTGTAACGCCGGTCTCGGCGAAGAATTTCTTCACGGCGTCGGGACCCTTCCGGTCCATCGACAGCGCGACGACCTCGAAATCCGGTCCGCCGAGCTTGGCCTGCAGCCGATCAAGCGTCGGCATTTCCTTGCGGCAGGGCGCGCACCATGTCGCCCAGATGTTGAGCAGAACCACCTTACCGGAGAAATCGGCGAGCGTTTTCGGCTTGCCGGTGCCGTCCTCGAAGCTGATTTCCGGCACGGCGGCGGGCGTATCGAGCAGTGTGAAGTTCTCAGATGCCCCCGCTGCCACGGAGGGCGGCGGAAACGCCAGCAGCGAGCAGACAAGGAAGATAGCCCATTTGCACTTGATCACGGTGCGCTCACTCGGTCGCATAGACGGTCGGCGCCTTGCCGTCCTTGGTGAAGGCGTAGATCGTCCAGGTCTCGGACTTCTCGCCGCCCATGCCGGGCGCGCCTGCCGGCATGCCGGCCAGCGTGATGCCGCTAATGGCTGGCCGCTCGGTCAACAGCTTCTTGACGATTTCGACTGGCACAAGGCCGTCGACGACATAGCCGTCGACAATCAGTGTATGGCAGCCCTCAAGGTCCGCCGGCACGCCGGCATCGCTGCTGATTTGAGAGAGATTGTTGACCGGCTTGATATCGACCTTGAAGCCATTGTGCTCAAGATAGTTGGCGTAGGATTCACAGCAGCTGCATTGCGGGTTCTTGTACATGACGGCGTTGATCGTTGCGGCGAAGGCGGGCAGCGGCGTTGCGATCAGCAGGGACAGTGCGGCAAGGCGGTAGGTCAGTTTCATTGCAGTTCTCCTTGGTTGGATAAAACTTTCAGGTCACGCGGAACACTGTCATCAGGCCGGCCATCTGGTGATCGGCGACATGGCAGTGCAGCATCCAGTCACCGGGATTGTCGGCAACGAAGGCGCATTCGATTGTGTCCTTGGGGGCGAGCAGCACCGTGTCCTGCCATTGCCGGTGCGGTACCGGCAAGCCGTTGCGCGAAAGCACCGACAGGCTGAAGCCGTGAACGTGCATGGGGTGCCACCAGGCGGTTTCGTTGCGCACAGTGAGGTGGCAAGTCACGCCGCGTTTGAGCGTAAACTGCGGCGCCATGCCGGCATGGCCATCGCCGGTCATCGACATGCCGTTGATTGCCCAGGCGGCGCCGCCGTTCATGCCGGGCATCGCCATGCCCATCATGCCGCCGACGCCGGCCAGCTTGCCGCCGCCCATCATGCCGCCTTGCAGGACGATCTCATGCCGTTCAGCCTTGGCCAGATCGGGGGCCGGCAGCGGATTGGCGGGCAGGCGACGCGGCGCATCGAGAAGATGGTGGCGCAGCGGCGGCGCCTTGTCATAGGCAAGCGTTGTCAACGTGTAGGCGAGGCCGTCATAGAAGTCATCGACCACGGCGTGCCTGCTGCCGGGACCACCCTGCATGTCGAGCATAATGTCGATGCGCATGGCCGGTGCCAGCACCAGGCGGCCGTCTTCCGGTTCATGCGGGTCGCAGGGCTGGCCGTCGACCGCGACGATCACCGGACGGTGACCCTCGAAGCGCAGCGCCACCATGCGGGCAAGGCAGGCATTGGCGAGCCGCAGTCTGACGCGCTCACCTGCCGTCACGCTCAGGTCGGCCGGCGCCGCGCCGTTGATGGTGACGGCATTGCCGACGCGGCCCGACATCGACGCATCCATCATGCTGCCGAAGCCGCCGGCGATCTGGCCGTCACTGGTGAGCCGCCAGTCCTGCAGCAGCCAGAGGAGATCGCGGTCGGCGGCGACGGGCTCACGTTCCTCAACGATCAGCGGGCCGGCGAGTCCACGGCCGATCTGTACCAGGCTGTCGGCATGCGAATGGTACCAGAAGGTGCCGGCATCTGGCGGCGTGAACTCATAGACGAAGTTCTCGCCCGGTCCGATCGGCCTCTGGGTCAGGCCCGGCACGCCGTCCATGGCGTTCGGCAAACGGATGCCATGCCAATGGACGGTCGTGTCTTCGTCTAGTCCGTTCTCGACAGTGATGCGGACCGGCTGGCCCTGCCGCAGGCGCAATGTTGGGCCGGGGGTGGTGCCGCTATAGGTCCAGACTGCGGTAGACGGACCGTCGGCGCCATTGAGCAGCGCCTGGCCCGGGCCGACCTTGATCCGGCGCTCGTCCTCGGTCGAGGCGCGTGCAGGACGCAGCGAGCAGGACACGGCAGCGCCCGCCGCCGCCGCAAAAAACCCGCGGCGCGATATCGAATGACTGAAATCGTATTTCACCCTGCTAGCCCTTTGCGATCTCGATCGATGGCGAGCCACTCGGCATCGAACTGGAATGCTGTATGCGCCGGCGCGCGCAACGATGCGCAACACAGGCGATCAGGCGCCGGGAATCAGCCGCGTCACGGCTGAAACGGCGTCAAGCGCTGAGTCGGGGAGGGTATGGGTCGGGTAGGGAACTTCGTCCCTGCAGGAACGGGGCAGCTTGGGTCGATGGCTGCTGCACGTGGAGAACTGCCGTCACCGCGAGGTCTTGCGGCAGCACCGCCAGCACCGGTGCGATGCAGGTCGGCGGACAATGCATCGGGTTGCCACTGTCGCCGATGTCTTTGAGGCACGCCTTGCAGTCGCCGTTCATGGAAGCACCGGCCATAGTGCCTGTGCTGGCACCGCTGGGCATCGCCATAGCGTCCGCCATCTTGGCCGGCATGACGCTGGCCTGAGCCGCAGACAGGCTGAATCCGGCGGTCAGGAAGACCGCTATTAGCATGACGAGGAGATGTTTTGGCGACAGCCGGGCCATCATCCGCCTAGGCTGGCCGCAAAATGCAGCTTTTGCAAGTCCCCGATGCTGCGACATCAAGACTTCCGCGATAAGCTCTGGATCGGCTTCGCTGAATTCAGCGTGCAGAACGTAATGATGGCAGTTCCCTCATCGCGAAGGGCCCGGTCGATCAGCACGAAATAGGGCGGTGGTCCAAGCGCCGTGATCTGGCCGGCCGAGGTGATGCTGATCAGCAGGCGGCACCCCGACGCGAAAAGCTGCTCGGCGAACAGCACGGCGAACGAGGAGCCGACCACACAGCCAATGATGCCAAGCGTCTGGCCATCCAGTTCGAACTCGTGAAGGACGGTATGATAGCAGGCCCAGCCCGACGATGGGCGCGCGCGGCCTTCTTTGCGACCGGGCACTATGTCGCCGTCCGGATCAAGGACACACAGAAGGCACGCGTTCCGGCGACAGGCCTTTTTGCCGCCGCCTCGCGAAGCATGTTTCAACCTGAAACACGGACTCGGCCGAATAGTCCTTCAGCTCAAGCAGCGGTGATCGCGGAACTGGTCGCGTCATGTTGTTCGATCGAAAACTTTTGGCTGCGGGACCACTCAGGCCGCTGCCTCAATTGGAAGGCCTGCGGCCTTCCAATCGGGATACCCGTCCTCGAGCCGGTGAGCGACATACCCTCGCGCCCGCAATGCCGCGACAGCCTCGAACGAGAGAACGCAATAAGGGCCGCGGCAATAGGCAATGACCTCCCGGTTCGCGGGAAGTTCCGCCAGCCGGTTTTCAAGTTCAGCGAACGGGATGTTGAGCGCTCCCGGTAGATGTCCGAGCGCGAATTCGTCCTCCGACCGGACATCGAGAACCGTGACAAGGCCATCACGCAACCTTGAGACAAGCTCTTCACGCGACACAGCCTCCAAGCCGTCGCGAGCCTGGAAATAGTCGGTCATGACGCGGTTGACCTCGGCGACGTTCCGCTCGCCCACGCGCCCCAGAGCCTTCATTAATTCAACCACCAGAACATCTCCTGCAAGGCGATAGAGCATGTGCTTGCCCTGCCGCTCGGCCTCGACAAGTCGCGCGCGTCGAAGGATTTGAAGGTGGCGCGAAGCGTTGGCAAAGTTGAGGCCGGCCCGAGCCGCAAGTCCTTCGACGCTGCGTTCACCCTGTGCGAGGTGCTCCAGCAATTCCAGCCGGTGCGCATGCCCGAGCGCCTGAGCCACCTCGGCAAGGCTGGCGAAAATCGCCTGTTTTGGTCCAACGCTTGACACGACTGTTCCTCGGTGAAACATTCAGCAGAATAATTGAATATTACCGCAGGCGAGGTAGGGAGCGCAAGCCATGATCCTCCGTCAATTCCTCCATTCCGATCCCGTCGCCGCATCCTACCTGTTCGGATGTGGTGGAAAATCGGCCGCTGCGGTGGTCGATCCGGTCGGTGACATTGCGCCTTATCTTAGGGTCGCCGAGGCGACGGGCATGCGCATCCTCTATGTGGTCGACACGCACATCCATGCCGACCACATTTCCGTCGGGCGGGCGCTCGCTGCAGCGTCCGGCGCGGAATACCTGCTCTTCGAAGGCGCGGAGGCCGGGTTCCCGTTTCTGCGCGCCAAGGACGGTGACGTGCTCGAACTCGGCAATGTGACGATGGCCGTCATGCACACGCCCGGGCATACGCCTGAGCACATTTCGCTCCTGGTCACCGATCGGACACGCGCGAGCGAGCCGTGGTTCGTGCTGACAGGCCACACGCTGATGGTTGGCGATCTCGGGCGAACCGAACTGGCAACCGACGCCGAGGCCGGCGCGCGGACGCTGTTTTCCAGCGTGCGCCGTCTCAAGCAACTGCCGGATCACGTCGAGGTGCTGCCCGGCGCATATTCCGGCTCGGTCTGCGGGCGCTCGCTCAGCGGCAAGCCGACATCGACGATTGGCTTCGAGAAGCGCTTCAACAAAGCATTCCGCATTGAGGACGAGGGCACCTTCGTCGCCACGATGGTCGCCGACATACCACCCCCGCCGCCGGATGCGGCGCGCAACCGAGCCACCAATGCCGGGTTGGTCGCCGCGGCCTGACCGATGGGCGTTTCGCGGTCAGCAGGCTCGACTGTCAGACTTGGGCTTAGGGAAAACTGGCGGCAGTTTGCTCTCCTGATGCTGGTGAATGCTTTTGTCGGCGGCATGGTCGGGATCGAGCGAACGGTCGTGCCGCTCATCGGATCGGAAGAGTTCGGCATCACGTCAACGACACTTGTCGTCTCCTTCATCGTGAGCTTCGGCGTGGTCAAGGCGCTTGCCAATCTCGTCTCCGGCCAACTCGCCGATAGCTGGGGGCGCAAGCGCGTTCTCGTCCTCGGCTGGCTTGTCGGCTTGCCGGTTTCGTTCATGATCATCTGGGCTCCGAGCTGGGGATGGGTGATTGCGGCCAATGCACTGCTCGGCATCAATCAAGGACTGGCCTGGTCGATGACTGTGGTCATGAAGGTCGATCTCGTCGGTCCGAAATCACGTGGCCTTGCAGTCGGCCTCAATGAGTTTGCCGGCTATCTCGCCGTCGGCGTAACGGCATTCCTCACGGGCTATCTCGCTTCGCGATACGGCCTGCGCCCGGTGCCCATCTATCTCGGGATCGGCTACGCCGTCGTCGGCACCGTATTGTCGGTGCTGCTAATCCGTGACACGCGCGACCACCTCCGGTTGGAAACATCCGCTCACGCAATGCAATCCGTGCCGATCAGTTTCCGGGAGGTGTTTGCGCTGACCTCGTTCCGGAATCGCAATCTGTTCGCGGCTTCGCAAGCCGGCCTCGTCAACAACCTCAACGACGGCATGAGCTGGGGTATTTTCCCATTGTTCTTCGTGTCCTTCGGCCTTGGCATCGAGCGCATCGGCATCCTGAAGGCGGTCTATCCCGCAACATGGGGAATCCTGCAGGTCGTCACCGGCCCCTTGAGCGATCGCTGGGGCCGCAAGGGCCTGATCGTCGCAGGGATGTGGACCCAGGCCGGCGGTCTGTTTCTTACCGCCGCCACGGGCCGGTTCGAATGGTGGCTCATCGGCAGTCTTCTGCTCGGCCTTGGAACGGCAATGGTCTATCCAAGCCTGATCGCTGCCGTTTCCGACGCCTCGCATCCCAGCTGGCGCGCCCGCTCGCTCAGCGTCTATCGGTTCTGGCGCGATCTCGGCTACGCGATCGGCGCGCTCTCAGCAGGTCTCATCGCCGATCGCTTCGGGCTCTCGTGGGCGATAACATCGATTGCCGCATTGACGTTTGTCTCTGGCGCAATTGTTGCAATCGCGATGCAGGAGGCCGCCAAAGGCTGGCGCCAACCTTCCCGCAGATAGTCGACGGGGGGGTCGGCCTGATATCCGATGGCACTCACGGACTCGCCCATGCTCATCCTACGGTACATTGGTGTTGCGCAACTGGCCATCATTGCCGGCCTGGCCGTTCGTGATCTGCGCTTCAGTCTCGTCGGCTGCCTCGTTGCGGTGTTCTGCTTTGATTGCGCCTCCAGCACCAGATTGCGAGCCTGCCGGCCCGGCAACCCTTAGCGTGTAGTATTCGATCGGAACGCCTCTCGTACCGACGCGCATCAGCTTGTTCCTCGCTGAAGGAACGCGTTCAGGCAGCATGCTCGCATGGGTTGGACAAATCCATATGATGTCGACGCGAGCCAATGCGCCTGTGGGCTCACATTGGGTTGACGGATGGGCAGGTGCCAAGTCGGACCAGTGCCTACGGTATATGCAGAAGCTTAGACAGCCACCTGGGTTCCGATCTCGACCACACGTCCGGTCGGAATCTTGCAATACTCAGTCGCATCAGCCGCCGTGCGCGCCAGCCCGGTGAACAGCTTGTCCTGCCAGACCGGCATGCCGGAATTGGGCGATGTCTTGAGCGAGCACCGCGACAGGAAGAAGGATCTCGTGATGTCGAACTTCCAGCCTTCTTGCGGCAGATCGCCAGCGCGCGGGGGATGTTGGGCTGCCCCATAGCCGAAGGTCCAGCGTCCCGAAAAAACCTTGGTCAAGCAACGGGGTAGAGCCCTCCAATTTCTGGAGCAGGGAACTTGCTTCTTCACGGGAAACACCGGAGGAATGATGATCAACTGAGAATTGATTCGGAGCTTGTGCATGCGCGGGGGGCAAGCGGCTTTGGCTGCACTGATTCTGACCGGTTCCTTCACTTCCGCCCTCGCCGACAACAGTTCTCCCTTCATCTATTTTGCAACCGAAGATCCTTTCGCTGCCGGTCAACCGACGAAGAACGACGTCTATGTTTTTGGGGGCGTCTTTGTGACCGGGTCCTTCGGGGACACTATCAACGTCTTCGGGGCCGACTATACGAACAATTACATGATCGGAGCTGCTTACGGCCGTGATTTCGCCGATGTTGGCGCCGGTTTTGTCCTTGGCGGTGTGACTGGGGCTGCCATAAGGTTTGGCGAGGACGACGATACATCCGGAGAGCTTTGGGCCGGGATGCGGCTTCGCCACCAGGGCCTTGTCATCGGCGATCTGGCGATTGCGCCAGCGCTGACGGCCGGTGTCAGTGCCGTTACAGGCGTCACCGAGATCGAGCACGCCCGCGAAATCCATTACGATGGCGATGCATCCTTCCTTGGTTTTATCGGCGCGGAGCTTTCTTTCAGACTAAGGCAAGCTCCCAACGTCGAGCTTGTCTATCAACTCCATCACAGATCCGGCGCCGGTGGCACGTTTGGAAACATGGGAGAGGGTTCCAACGCGAATGCTGTTGGAGTGCGTTATCGCTTCTAGCTGACGCCTGAATGCTTCGGGTCGGGGCTGACATTCTATGAAGGTGCGCCGGTTGCCGCCGCCCGTAGGCGACGAGCGGGGCCGAGTCGGCGCGCTGGATGGCGTCAGAGCGCGGGGCGCAATCCACCATTCTTCACGGGATCCTTGATGGGCCGTACCAAGCGACACTATCGTTCGAAAGGTTCTCCCAGCGAAGCCACGCCGTTGAGCTTGAGCAGACGGCGGTTCGAAGAGATGATGCCGAGCACGATCACGGTCACGAGATAAGGCAAGCTCGATAGAAGTTGCGAGGAAACGTCCAGCCCTGTCGCCTGGGCCGCGAGGCTTGCGAGGGACACGGCGCCGAAGAGGCACGCACCGAGGAAGATACGGCTGGCAAGCCAAGTGCCGAAGACGACGAGCGCAATCGCAATCCAGCCGCGCCCTGCGATCATGCCATCGGCCCAGAGCGGAGTGTAGACCACGGATGCGTAGGCACCGGCGAAACCTGCCAACGCGCCGCCGAAGGCGACCGCGGCGAAGCGCACGGCGATCACCGGATAGCCGAGCGCACGGGCCGCCTTGGGGTTCTCGCCGATGGCGCGGACGACGAGGCCGGTCTTGGTGTAGGCGAATATCGCCCAGATGGCGACGGTCGCGGCAAGCGAAAGCCACACGACAACGTCTTGGGCGAACAAGCCGCCGATCACCGGGATATCCGAAAGCCCGGGCAATGAAAGCTTCGGAAGCCCCTTAACCGTGAGGCTCTCATAGCTCTTGCCGAACAGCGCCGAGAGGCCTTGGCCGAGGATGCCTATGGCAAGGCCTACCGCAACCTGGTTTGCGCGAAATCCCAGCGCGATGACGGCAAAGACCAGGGAAAGAGCCGCGCTGGCGAGGCCCGCGGCGAGGAAACCGAGGAGATGCCCGCCGCCTTGATAGACGATAATGAAGGCGATGACGGCGCCGAGGGCCATCAGTCCCTCCACCCCGAGATTGAGGACGCCAGCCCGCTCGGCCACCAGTTCGCCGAGCGCCGCAAGGAGAAACGGCGTAGCCGCCGCCAACATCCCGGCGATGATGAACTCGACGGCGTTCATGACGTGCTTCCGTGGGCGGCATGGCGCCATTCGAGCCGGTAGCGGACGAAGGCGATGGCGACGAGATAGGCGAGCAGCAGGCTGCCCTGGAAAACCCTGACCGCAGCGACCGGCAGATTTGCCGAGACCATGGCGTTATCGCCGCCGATATAGAGGGCCGCCATGAGCAACGCGGAAAAGGTGATGCCGACCGGGTGAAGGCCACCGAGATAGGCCACGATGATGGCGGCATAGCCGTAGCCGGTCGAGATGGAGCGCTGCAGCTGGCCGAGCGGCCCGGCCACCTCGGCCGCTCCGGCGAGGCCTGCCGCGAAACCGCCGATGAGCAGGGAAAGCCAGATCGCCCGTCCTTCGTTGAAGCCGGCGTATCCGGCCGCGCGCGGCGCGAGGCCGCCGACCTGCAGCTTGAAGCCGGCGAAACTCCTCTGCATGAAGATCCAGGCCGCAAGGGAGAGCGCGCAGGCGATAAGCAGCGAGACGTTGACGCGGGTGCCGGGGATCAGGATCGGCACCATCGCGTCGGACTGGAACATCACCGATTGCGGGAAGTTGAAGCCGTTTGGGTCCTTCCAGGGGCCGAGAAGCAGGTAGTTGAGCAGTTGCGCGGCAACGAGCGCCAGCATGAGCGATACGAGAATCTCGTTGGCATTGAGCTTCACGCGCCAGAAGGCGGTGAGGGACGCCCACAGAGCGCCGCCCAGCGCACCGATGACAAGCATGGAGGGCCAGATCCATTGGCCCGTTGCCTCTGGGAACCAGATGGGAATGGCCGATGCGAAGATCGCGCCGAGGATGAACTGGCCCTCGGCGCCGATGTTGAAGACCTTTGCGCGAAAGCCGATCGCAAGCCCCTGCGCGATCAGCAGTAGCGGCGCGGTCTTAAGCAGGACTTCCGAGAAAGAGGCCCAGGACAGGAAGGGCTCCAGAAGCATCGCGTGGAAAACGGCTACCGGATCGCGGCCCATAAGGAGGTAGAGCCCGAGATTGAGAAGCGTCGCCAAGGCGAGCGCGACGGGCGGAGCGATCAGTTTGACGGGAAGCGAGGCATGCTCCCGGCGAACGAGAACAGGAAGGAGCGGCGCGGACAGAGCGCTCATGCAGGGACCTTTTTGGCCGTCGAATGCGCGCCGATCATGTAGCGGCCGATCTCCTCGGGTCTCGTGTCGCGCGTCACCAGCGGCGGGCTCAGCCGGCCTTGATGGAGCACCTGGATCGAATCGCAGAGTTCGAACAGTTCCTCCAGTTCCTCCGAGATGACGAGGATACCCATGCCTTCGTTGCGCAGGGCAACGAGGCGCCGGCGGATGGCGGACGCGGCGCCGATGTCGACGCCCCAGGTGGGTTGCGCCACGAACAGCAATTGCGGGGACAGCATGATCTCTCGGCCGACGATGAACTTTTGCAGATTGCCGCCCGAAAGCGAGCCGGCCTCCGCTTCCGAACCGGGCGTGCGCACGTCGTATTGCCGGATGCAGTCCTCGGTGAAAGCCTTCACCTGGTTCGTGTCGACGAGGCCGCGTTTCAACAGGCCGAACGGATGGGCGGTCAGAAGGCTGTTGAGGACAAGCGACATTTCCGGCACGGCGCCGCGGCCAAGCCGTTCCTCGGGAACGAAGGCGAAGCCCAGTCGGCGGCGGGCGGCCGCGTCGAGCGCGCCGACATCCTTTCCCATCATATAGATACGGTCGGACTGTTCGCGCGGCAGCACCGTTTCGCCTGAAATCAACGCTGCGAGTTCACTCTGCCCGTTGCCCGATATGCCCGCGATCCCGAGGATCTCGCCGGCCCGGACCGTCAGGCTGACGTCGGAAAGCGCCACCGCGAAGGGATCGTCCGGCCGATGGTCGAGGCCGACGATTTCGAGGCGCTTTTCGCCGCCGGAATGCGCGAGCGCCGGCATGGGCTGCGGCATGTCGCGGCCGATCATCATCCGGGCAAGGTCGTGCGCGTCGTGGTCGCGCGGGTCCACGCGGCCGGTGATGCGCCCGCCGCGCAGGATGGTCGCGCGGTCGCAGACCGCGCGGATCTCCTCCAGCTTGTGCGAGATGAACAGGATGGAGACGCCGCGGTCGCGCAGCCGCCGTAATGTCTCGAATAGCTTGTCCACCGATTGCGGGGGCAGGACGGAGGTCGGTTCATCGAGGATCAGGAGTTGGGGTTCGGTCATCAGGCAGCGGATGATTTCCACCCGCTGCCGCTCTCCGACAGAGAGCGCGTGCACATGGGCGAGCGGATCGACTTCGAGTCCGAACTCGCGGCCGAGCATGCGGATGCGATCCGCAAGATCCGATTTGCCCCTGGGCACGACCAGCCGGATGTTCTCCACCACCGTCAGCGTCTCGAACAAGGAGAAATGCTGGAAGACCATGCCGATCCCCTTGCGCCTCGCATCCGCCGGGGAAGCAAGGGCCAGGGGTTCCCCTTTCCAGGTCGCCATTCCGGCGTCCGGCTGCTCGACGCCATAGATCAGCTTCATCAGCGTCGACTTGCCCGCTCCGTTTTCCCCGAGGATCGCATGGATCGAGCACGGAGCCACATCCAGATCGATGTCTCTATTGGCATGGATTTGGCCGTAGCTCTTGGAGATGCCGCGCAGCGACAGGAGCGGGGTGGTCACGGTCACTTGGGCAGCGGCGTGGTGACACCCTTGACGTGCCAGTCCATTGCGACGATCTCGGCATCGGTCATCGTTTTTCCCGCGGGGACTCCCTCGCTGCCGTCGGCCTTGGCGACCGGACCGGCAAAGGGCGAGAAGCTGCCGCCGGCGATCTTGGCTCCAACCTCTTTGATCCTGTTCATCATCTCGGCCGGGATACCCGGGTTCCAGTCGACGACCTCTACAACCTTGTCGCCGACACCCAGGAAAGCGTTGGCGCCCTTGAACTTGCCGGCGAGGTGGGCGTCGACCGAGGTTTTGAAGAAGGGTGACCAATCGGTCGCCACGCAGCCGAGATAGGTTTCAGGCGCGTATTTCTTCATCGACGAATTGAGGTTGAAGGCAGGGACGCCGGCCTCCTCGCAGGCCGACACGACGGAGGGCGTGTCCTGCGCGTTGGAGAAGATCACGTCGCATTTCTGCGCCAACAGCGCCTTGGCGGCTTCCTGCTCCTTGGCCGGATCGAACCAGGAGTTCACCCATACGACCGAAACCTCGACATCGGGTTTCACCGCTTGCGCGCCCAGCGTGAAGGCGTTGATGGAGGTGATCAGTTCGGGAATGGCGAAGGCGGAGACCGAGCCGAGTTTGCCGGTCTTTGACAGCGCGGCGGCCGCCATGCCCATCAGGTAGGTACCCTGGAAATATTGGGCCGCGAAGGGCGAGAAGTTCGGCGCTACCTGGAAACCGGAAGCATGCAGCACGGTGACGTCGGGGTTCCGGCGCGCGATCTGCAGGGCACCGTTCTGGTAGCCGAAGGAGCCGGCGATCAGGAACTTGTTCCCGTCGGCGACCACCTTGTTCATGATGCGGTCGGCATCGGGTCCTTCCTGTATATTCTCGATGATGGTGACCTTCACCTTGTCGCCGTAGGCTGCCTTCACCGGCTCGAGCCCGTCGGCGAGCGCACGGCCCCAGCCGACATCGCCGACCGGCGACGGGACCACGAGCACGATGCCCAGAGGTTCGTCGGCAGCAAGCGCGCGGCCACCCACCGCTGCGACGAGGCCGGAGGCGGCCGCGCCCTTCATCAATGTTCTGCGGGTAAGATTTGTCAGCATGTCGGTTCCCCTTGTTTTCGGTTTCTAGAATTCCACGGTCGCGAGCGCCGCCTCGGCTTCCGCGAACAGCCGTGCCTCGTCGAGCCCCGGGAACTCGCCCTTGGCCCAGACGATGCGGCCGTTGATCATGGTCATGTCGGTCGGCATGCCGATGCCCACCTTGGCTAGCAGGCTCAGCGGATCGTGCCGCGTGCCAACATAGTCCATGCGCCGCGTGTCGATGGCGAAAAGGTCGGCAGCCATGCCAGGCGTCAGCCTGCCGATGTCGCCGCGCCCGAGCAGCGCCGCGCCCCCGGTCGTCGCATAACCGAGAAAATCGGCCGGCGGCGGAACGGGATGGTCGCGTGTCGATGCCGACAGACATTGCAGCATGTAGGCGGAATGGATGCAGTGCATCAGGTTGGAATTGTCGTTCGAGGCGGCACCGTCGCAACCTAGTCCTATGCTGAGGCCGAAGGCCGACATCGCCGGGATATCGGTGATTTCAGCGCCGACGAGATAGACCGGCTCAGGGCAATGCGAGACGCCGGTACCGCTTGCGGCCATCTTGCGCAGCTCGTCGTGGGTTAGCTCCCAGCAATGGGCATAGAAGGCATCCGGCCCGCAGAAGCCGATCTCCGCGCAGTAATCCACCGTCCGCATGGCGTGACGGTCCTCGATGACCGGGCTTTCGCCCTCGCCGACATGGGTATGCATACGCACCCCGCGATCACGCGCTAGCGCCACCGATTCCACGAAGGTCTCGCGATAGCAGTTGACTGGCTGGCAGGGCGCGACGGCCACCTGGCGCATGCTGAAAGGACCGGCATCATGATAGGCGTCGATCAGCCGGGCGCAATCGGCGATGAACTCGTCCGTCGTCTCCAGCATGGCATCGGGGATGGTCGAGCCTTTCGATTTCGGTAGCGTGTTGCCGCCGCGTCCGGCATGGAAGCGCATACCGAGGAGTTCGGCTGCTTCGAACTGCCGGTCGACCAGCCGCTTGCCGGCCTTCCACGGAAAGCAATACTGATGGTCGAATGCGGTCGTGCAACCGTGCTTTATCAGCTCGGCCATCGCCGTGACCGAAGCGTGGTAGAAGCATTCCTCGGTCAGCCGCGAGAAAATGGGATAGATGCGGTCGAGCCATTCGATGACCGACAACTTCGTCCAGTCCAGATCGGCGCGGTTGCGCACGAAGCATTGAAAGAAGTGATGATGGGTGTTGACGAGGCCGGGATAGACGAACCAGCCGGCGGCGTCCTGCGTGACGGTCCCGACGGGCAACTCTCCCTTGTCGAGGCCTTCGCCGATGGCCCGTATCGCCGGGCCGTCGGTCAAGAGATCGACATTGCGCCGGATGTCCGGACCGTTGCCCTCGTCCACGATGACCGCTGCGCAGTTCTTCAGCAAGTGGCCCGCCAAGTCACGCCTCGCCGGCTTCGAGGACGGGCTCGGGCTTCAGTTCGTGCAGCCGGTGGATACCGGGCATCTCGATGAAGCCCTCGAGACTGCGGATCGCCCGCGACCAGAGCCGGATCGCGGGATAGGGGTCGAGCGAAACGCCGCCGTCCGGCGCCAGCGCCACATAAGGAAAGCAGGCGACGTCCGCGATCGTCGGCCTGTCCGACGCGAGGAAGCGCTGGCCGCGGATATGCTGTTCGACGAGGCCGGCTTCCAGCTCCCGCAGGGCCGCTATCCCCTGCCCATGAAGGGTGGCGATATCGCCCGGACGCAGCAGCATCTCGTGCAAGCGCGCCGCCCCCAGGCTGCCGGTCAGCCGATGCGAGAAGGAAAGCCATTGCTGGACGCGTGCCGCCTGCAGAGCAGTATCGTTGCCCAGCCATTGCGGTGCGGCCTTCGCGGCAAGATAGACCAGCATGGCCGAGGATTCGGTCAGGACGAGGTCGCCATCCTCCAGGATCGGGATCGAACCCGCCGGATTGAGCGCCATGAGTTCGGGACCGCGATGCTCGGCGCCGGGATGGAAATCGACGGGGCGGATGTCAAGCTTCACCCCGGTCAGCGCCGCCATCAGGCGCGCCTTGTAGCAACTCGGGGACAGCACGTAGTCGTAGAGCTTCATTGCGCCACCAGTTGCGCGCCGTAGGTGTAGCCGTGGCGTTTCAGCCAGCGCCGGTAGGCAACCGATGTCAGGTCCGCCCTTGTGGGGATCTCCATGCCCGGATCGAGCGGCAGCAGCCTCGGGATCTGGTTTTCGAGAATCGACCGGTCCTGAAGGAAGATCGTCTGCTGGAAATGGATCAGGTCTGCCATCGATGTTTCGTCGTCGAACAACGCCATCCACGGCCAGACGTCGCACAGGTCTTCGGCAAGCGGCTGCACGAAAAGCGTGATGACGTCCCATTCACCCGGGCGCGGCGGGCAGGTCTTGTAGAGGATCGAGCAGGTCGGCGCAGGCACGCGATACATGTATTCGGTGGTTATGCCGCCTTCCGCCGACTTGGCGGCCTGCGGCTGGTAGAACTTCACCTGGGTCGCCCAAACCTCGTCTTCGTCCTCCCGTATCTCGACCTTGTAGTTCGGGACTTCCGTGTGCGGTTCGGCCCCCAATATGTCCGTATGCACGAAGGGGAAATGCGCAATGTCCAGGAAGTTCTCCACCGCGCGCAGCGGCGAGCAGCGCACGCGCACAACCCCGACATCGACGAGCCGGCGGCCGGGCTGATCAGCCTCGGGGATGGCAAAGAGCGCCTTTTGCGGGTCGCCGAGCGACGACCAGACATGGCCGTAGCGGATGCAGACCGGCAGGGCACGTCCGTTGCTGCCCGTAACCTTCGCGTTTCCGTCTGCGCCGAGCCTCACCCCGATCGGCTCGCCCATGAGCGCCGTCTGGCGCTCATGCGTGTCAAGCCGGCCGGCAAGGCCGACCGGATACCATTGGTCGATCATCGCGTTGCGGGTCATTGGGCGACGCCACTGCGCAGAATATCTTCGGCGGTCCGCCTTAGCGTCTCGGCTGCCCTCGACGCAGCGATACGCTTGGCCGGACCAGTGCCTTCGTCGACCAGAACATGCATCAGCGTCCGCGCTTTCCCCTGGGGGGTGAGCAGCAGCCGTAGGGTCTGGGCATTTTGCGCGTAGTCGAGCAGGCCTCCGTCGGCCTTCGTACCGGCGGCCGCCTCCAGCGCGGCAATGCCCGCCTCTACTATCATGGAGCGAAGAGGGGCTAGGCCGTCGAACCGCGGCGGCCGAGCGGTGGGTTCGCCTACGGAAATCCATATGATTCCGCCGCTGTCCTCGACGGGCTGTGTTGCGACACCAATCGTTTCCGGCGGCGTCAGGCCCGGATGGGCCGGAATGCGCAAGCAGTTTCCGGCCTGGGCATAGCTCCAACCGTGATAAATGCAGGACAGGGCCTCACCGCGCACGAAACCACGGGAAAGGCGCATGCCGCGATGAGGGCATCTGTCCGCGAAGGCCGCCGCGCGGCCGGACCGGCTTCGCCAAAGGGCAATCGGTCCGACCGGGGTTTGCGCCGGCATTACGGTTCCCGCTGGCAAGTCCGCGGAGAGGGCAACTGGCATCCATGAGCCGGACGGATAGGGCAGCATGCATCAACCTTCGAACGACATCGACCCATCTTCCCAAATGCAGATTCGCGGTCAAGACATGACGATCAGTCCGATCACGTTTGCACAATATTTTCGCACTGGCAACAATGCCCAAAAAAGAGGCAGAGACCCTGGTCCCAACCTAGCCTGATTCGTTTTCTATCGGCGTCCGACGAATGGCCTCGACCCAGACATCGATTGGTCCAAGAGAGCACCCCATCTCCATCATATCGACCAGTTCCGCAGGACCGGCAACGTCGAGTTCGATCCGGTCGGGGGCCGCCCAGCCAAATAGACGCGGGGGGGCCCGCGGGGGGGGGGGACGCGGGGGACATGGGAGAAAAGTTTCAAGGTTTTAGAGAAGAGAGGAGTTGTTTGAGTGGGCGGGTAAAAACAGG
>NZ_JAMYRR010000039.1:0-34742 GCF_040321535.1 Mesorhizobium sp. M0340
GCGTCAATGGCGCGACGCACTGGACGGCTGGAGCAGATCGTGCACCACCTCGGCCTCGCACTCGGCGGTCGACCGGCTGACAGCTTTGCTCAGAGACTGATGCTGCCGGTAGGTAAGCAATGACACTCTGCTTCGCGTCGTGCGGCGCCGATCGCGGGCTCCAGATGAACGGTTGGCGGTGATCGGCATCGACGATTTCGCGTGGCGCCCAGGCACGGCAGTCGATCTTGGTGATCGCACGGGATCGACGGCCGGGCTATGGCGACGCCGCAGGGCACTGACGCACGCTGCCCAGGTCGCGGATCGATGGCACCTCATGGAGAACGCCAGCCGAGCCTGCGGCGGCGCCATGGCCTCGCTCGGCCCGATCCCGCGCAAGGCCCCGACCTGGCCAGACACCTCATGACACGCTGCGCACCGACACGCTCGCACCGCCCATCCCGGCGTCTGCTACAGTCGCCGTCGGACCTTTGCGCGCCGCTAGTCAAAGTCCCAGCCCGGCTGTCGCCAGCAACGCTGCACCTCAGCGTCAACGACCCAATGGCACCGTCTCCCGCGTCGCAGATGGTTCTGCATCGCGACGACGGGGGACCGCTCAAGAGCGATCGGCGAGCCGCTCCGGCGCCTCGGACACACTGTCGAGCCCTAAATCCCCATAGCCCCGCCCGCCATCCCGCGGTTCAGTTCAATCAGGCTTCAATGTAGTCGCGACCCGTGCGTGCCGCCCAATCGCGCCCGCGACTACACAGAACCCTCCAGATTCATTATCTGTGCGGAGGGACTGGATATGGCGCGCTTTGATTTTTCGGATTTCGAGTGGTCAGTGATCGAGCCGCTGTTGCCGAAAAGCCGAGGGGCGTACCGCGCGTTGATGACCGGCGGGTCTTGAACGGGATATTCTGGCGGCTTCGGACGGGCGCTCCCTGGGCGGACATTCCGTCGCGATACGGGCCGCACACGACATGCGTGAACCGCTTCAACCGGTGGCGCAAGGCGGGCAGTGGGCGCGGATATTGGAATCTGTGTAAAAGGCTTATGAGGGCGACATCCAGATGATAGATTCCTCGTCCATCCGTGTTCACCAGCACGCCGCCAACGCCCAAAAAAGATGGCCGATCCCGTTCCATGGGTCGCTCGCGCGGCGGCCTGACGACGAAGATCCATGCGCTGGTCGATGCGTTCGGCCTGCCGATCATGCTCAAGCTGACCGAAGCACAAGCGCATGACGGGCACTCGGTCGCCGACATGCTGGGCGGGCTTGGCGAGGGCGATATTCTGCTGGCCGACCGCGCCTATGACAGCGACGCCCATGCGCGCCAGTCTCGCCGACCGTGGCGCGTGGGCCTGCGTCAAACCCATGCGCAACCGAAAGATCGTTCCCGCCTTCAGCGCTTTCCTCTATCGATGCCGCAACCTCGTCGAGCGTTTCTTCAATCAACTCAAACACTCGAGCCGTCGCCACGCGCTTCGACAAACGCGACGACAATTTTTCTCGCCTCAGTCCAACTCGCCCTCGATCAGGATATGGTTGCGGCACAATGAGTCGGTGACCTATAGTCAAGCGCCAGAGGTCGGGCGCGGAAAGCTCGATCTCCTGCAAGCCAATAGGAATAACAGCCAATTGCATATGCCCCGGCTGGATCGATACTGATCGAGATATAAAAACTATCCGGATCTTCAAAACATATATCGACATGCAAGAGAAACATTGCCATTGCGCCGCCTCGGCACTGTCGAAGATATCGCGAACGCCTGCTTGTACCTAGTGTCCGAAATGGGTGGATACGTCACTGGTAACACAGTTTACGTCGATGGCGGCGAGTCCATGTTGTAATTCGATATTCCAAAGTAAAGGACCGCCTGGCAGCGCCGTCATCAATTACGAGATACTCTGAAAATATCAACCGAGTAATGTGTGTCGGCGACGATGTCGATACCGACGTGATTTTCCCGGGGCGCTACCACCGAATTCGGTGCGGAGAGCAAAGTCAACGCTGCTGCTATCGCGGTCGACCGCCTTGCCGGGACATCGGTCGTTCCCCCGAGCGCTCGTGGGGCCGACCGACCAGTCGGGACTGGTCTAACCGGCTAACTGGCGATCCCCGGATTTACTGCCTGCAGAAATGGAGAAACGAGAATGGACAAGGAACTCTTTGAGAAGGGCAAAACAATCCGCGGCGAGGTGGTCGGCAAGGAGTTTGTGGCCTTCAGGGAAGTCGACGAGTTCAACCTGCCCATGCAGGAACTGGTGACCGAGTATTGCTGGGGAGCCATATGGTCGCGGCCGGATCTCGATCGGCGTAGCCGCAGCATCCTGACCATCGGAATGCTCGCAGCCCTTAACAGGCCCGAGGAACTGGCAGGCCACATTCGGGGCGGCATCGCCAACGGTCTAACCAAGGCCGAGATCCGCGAATGCCTGCTGCAGATCGCGGTCTATGTCGGCATGCCGGCGGGACTAGGCTCCTTCAGGGTCGCCAGCAAGGTTTTTGCCGAATTGGGCATATGACCGCCTCACAAAGCGGCGATCGCTGGTGATCACCGCACGCGCCAAGGCCGGCGCCGACGTCATCGCATCGGCGCCGTCTCCTTCCCGCGCAGGAAGTCGACCATGATCCCCTGCACGGCGTCGACCATCTGATCTCCATCGGCCGTCTGGCAACAGGCCGCCCTGGCGGCCGGCAGGAAGGGCGTAAGCCCATGGCCGGAGATCACGTCGCCTACAAACATGGACGAAGCGAGCAGTTCCGGGCCCAACGGGTCGCCACCGGCCATGCCCATCGGCGTCGCGTTGCAGACCATATCGCAGCCGGTTGGATTGGAGGGGTCTGCCCGGACCCGGCCGCGAGCCAGTTCTTCCAGGAGTTTGACCAGTTCGACCGCGCGCGCTGTATTGACGTTGTGGATGATCATTCGCGGACGCCTGCTTCGAGCAGCGCGATGGCAATCGCGCTGCCGGCTCCGCCCGCTCGAGAAGCGGTACTCGCGCGCCCTCCGGTCGGGCCCCTGATCCATCTGGGCCTTGACGAAGGCGGCCGTCCTGCTGGTCGCCGTTCCAGGAGCCGTCGGCATTGCGACACATCACGCTGACGATTTTCAGCAGCTTCGACCGCTCCGTCATGGTGGCGCAGTACTCGAAGGCCGCGAACTTGTGCGGCATCATTATCAATAGCCCTCGACATTGGCGACGAGCGACAGCCCGTTGATCACGCCCTCCAGTTCGTCGTTGGGGACCTCCATCGGAACGCAAACGCCGTTGAGACCTTCGCGCCGAAAAAGTGCTGGTCAGCCGCTCCGGTGATTTCACGTATCTGCTTGGGTCTGCGATGATCGGAAACAATCGAGATTCACCGTTCAGGCAATTTGCCCATCTGTCCGTCTGCCTTCCTGCTGTTTCAGGCTATAGATCCGCCAAGGGTTGTCCAACTGCACTCGCGCCACAAAGACTTCACCCGGTCAATCGCCTTTCTGCAGCTCATTCGGGTCCACTGCTATGGTCACGCCGGCGCGCTAGAGTTGAAGTTGGAGGAAGGCCCGGGCGTCCCAATCACCGAATCCGCGCTCCATCACATCGGTCATCTCGTCGAGGGGGATGTTGGACAACCGCATCGCGCGCAACGAGCGAGAAGGCGATATCCTGGTCCACCACTTGGAATTGATTGAGGGAGCTGAACTTGGAGTCGTCGACCTCACGGGCGTCGATCAGTTGCCGGCGATGGGCTTGAGGAACAGCGCGCGGAGGCCGCGCTCCCTGCGATAGTCGATATTCCTCCGGCGCTGCCTGGTGACGTAGTTGCATCAGCTAGAGCAAGCGCGAGTGAATGACTGCGCTCCGTCACCGAAAGCGCTAAGAAATAGAAATGCTCCAGCAGTAGCGGTGCGAAACGAACGGTCCAGCGGTGATGGTGGTGTGGTCGACGGCGACCCCCCGCTCGGCCATCATCTCCTCAAGATCACGCAGGCTGGGATTGTAGGCCAGGTACCAGCGCACGCAAGGCAGGATCACTGACTGTCGAACTGGCGGCCCTTGGACATATAATCCTCCGAAATGTCGAAGGGTCTTGCGATAGCGCCGGTAATCAAAACGTTTCCACACATCCCGCGAAGTTCATCTTGCGCCGGAAACGGTGTCTTACTTTTTAGAACCTGATCCATTGTGGAGATAACCTCGTTGGCAACTGCTGCAAGCTCGCGTCAGCTGAATTGTCAAGCGATGACCTCGATCAGGCGCGCATGCGCATCGACGTGGAATCATAGAAGGGCTTGATACTGGCTTGTGCCGGCACGGCGCGCCCGTTGACCTGAACCGCAAAATCACCGTTTGCGACAAAAGCCTCGTCGACAGGTTCGTCCGCCACAACGTAACCCATGCCGATGGCTCCGCCCAAATGGTGAGCGTAATTGCCCGAAGTCAGGTGTCCAACCGCCTTACCGTTCCGGAGAATCGGCTCGTTGTGGAACAAGAGCGGTTCGGGATCCTTCAACAGGAAGCAAATCAACCTTTTGCCGCGGATGCCCGCCTGTTTCTGAGCCACGAAGGAATCTCTGCCGATGAACTGGACCGACTTGTTGGGCTTCGCAGTGAACGCTAGGCCAGCCTCAATGAGATTGTCCTCATAGACGATGTCGTGACCCCAGTGGCGGAACCCTTTCTCGAGGCGCAGAGCATCGACTGCGTGCATGCCAATCGAGCGTATTGCGAATTCCTCGCCAGCTTCCAACAGCGCGTTCAGGAAGGTGAGCGCATCGGAAGCGGGGATGTAAATCTCCCAACCCAATTCCCCAACGTAGGAGATTCGTTGTGCCCAAAGGCGAACGCCTGCAGCGTTCATCCAACGGCCGGTACCGAAAGCGAAGGCGTCTGCTGACAGGTCCTCGTCCGTCAGCTTCTGGAATACCGCGCGAGCGTTCGGCCCTTGCAGGGCGATAACCCCAAATTCGTCCGTGATATCCGAAATTTCGAAATTTTCGCCTTGCTCTACATGCCGCAGTAGCCACGACCAGTCCTTCACATGGCTGCCGCAGGGTGTAGCAATCATGAAATCGCCGTCGCTGAACTTCGAGACGGTCAAGTCCGCCTCGATACCGCCGCGCTCGTTCAACCATTGAGTATAAACGAGTTTGCCTGCCGGAACGGCAATATCCGCGCAGCAGATCCGCTGAAGAAAGGCTTCGGCGTCAGGACCGGTCACCTTGAATTTGGCAAGTGATGTGAGGTCGTAGAAACCCACATTCTCACGGACACACTTGTGCTCTTCCGCGGAATACGGGAACCAGTTCTGCCTCTGATAGCTATACTCATATTCACGCTTCGCGCCCTCGGGCGCATACCAGTTTGGTCGCTCCCAGCCAGCGACTTCGCCATGAACGGCCCCGAGTCCGACCAACCGGTCGTAGAACGGCGACTTGCGAATGCCGCGGCTCGAACGGTACTGATAGTTGGGCCAATGCATCGCATAGGAGCGTTCGAGCGCCTCGGCGACACGGTTCTCAAGATAGGTCTCGTCGCCCTGGAAGGGCATGGCCCGGCGGCAATCGCTCTCCCACACGTCCATCGGAGGGTGACCGACATCGATCCATTCGGCCATAACCTTGCCGATCCCGCCCGCTCCACCGATGCCGCGACTATTGAAACCGCAGGCAACAAAAAAATTTCTTAGATGCGGCGCTTCGCCCATCAAGTGCTGGTTGTCGGTCGTGAAGCTTTCCGGTCCGTTGAAGAAGGTGGAGATGCCGACCTGCTCGAGCGCGGGATAGCGCAGCATCGCTCTTGCGAGATACTTCTCGAAATGGTCGAATTCGTAGGGAAGCTCACCGAAGCTGAAGTTCGCAGGTACTTTGGACATTGGAAGCGGGTTGGCATTGTCTTCGAAGAAGCCGATGAGGAGTTTTCCCGCGTCCTCCTTGAAATACACGCCATGATCTAGGTCGCGCATGATGGGGAGGTTCGACGACAAGCTAGGTATCGCTTCGGTAACAACATAATAGTGCTCGCAAGCGAAAAGCGGAAGCACAACGCCGACCTGCTTCGCCAAATCCCGGGACCACATGCCGCCGGTCAGTACCACCTTCTTCGCGCGAATCGTCCCTTTATTGGTCTCCACCCCGGTGACCTTGTCGCCGTCGGTCAGTATTTTCGTAACGGTAACGCCTTCGCGCACGGTCGCGCCGTTCATCCTGGCACCTTTCGCCAGCGCCATGGTGACGTCAATCGGGTTCGTTTGCCCGTCCTTCGGCAAGTGCAGGCCGCCGACAATATCCTTGGTGTCGATCCCGGGATAAAGTTCACCGAGCGTCCGCGGGTCGACGACTTCAACCTCCACACCGAAGACGCGCGCCATTTCGGCGGTGCGCGTCAGCTCTTCAAGCCGTGCATTCGTCTGTGCAAGCGATATCGAGCCATTGCGTTTGTAGCCTGTCGCCTGCCCGGTTTCCGCTTCAAGCTCCTGATAAAGGCGGTGCGAATAGGCACCGAGTTGGGTCATGTTTTTGGTCGGCCAGAGCGTGCCGACCAGGCCAGCGGCATGCCAGGTCGTTCCGCAAGTGAGACGATCGCGCTCCAGCAGCAAAACATCGGACACGCCGCGCTTTGCAAGATGATAGGCAATTGAAGCACCCCCGATACCGCCACCAATGATGACGACCTGGGCCTCGGTTGGCAGGTTTGACATGAAACGTCCTTCGTGAACTTTAGAAATGTTGTTTGTTCTTCGTCTTTTGCGACCGCGCCTGAAGCACATTGGAAGCGGTCATCAGAGCGGCTGCCAAGAGGACTAGCAGCGTGGAAACGACCTTGATCGTCGGGCTTATTTGTTCACGCAAACCGCTCCACATCTGGCGAAGCAGCGTCCGCTGCTCCGAACGGGCATGAAGAGGGCCACGACAACCTCGTCGAACGGGGTGACCAACGCAAAGATGGCTCCTGCGGCCACCCCTGGAGCAATCGCCGAGCGGACCATAGTCGACATTCTCGAGCCAACCCGCGCAACCCTGGAGGGCATGGCCGGTTTCGACGTTCACGATAGCTCCCACGTCACGTTCCCCGTCTCCACCATGCTCCGGAGCTTCGCGGTTTCGCCACTACATTCCTCTTCGAAGACCTTGACGGCTTCAGGCTCGAAATACGAAGGGGCGGCAACTGCTCGATCCCGTTCCCGTGTTCTTATCGCGACGACAATTGCAAAGTTCCGTGGAAAAGAAAAGAAAAATTGTCGCTGGTCGACCATTTTTTTCTGCAGACACCCAGGGAATTTGCTTTTCGCTATCGACTCAAGTCCTCATGAGGGTTAACTTTTCCGACATTGATGGTATGGGCGACAATTTGGAATGAACGCAAAGATGCGCGGTCTAAACATGGAGAAGGTTGTGAAGGTCCCGGCCGAGATTAAGGCGGCTGAGATCCTTCGAAATGCGATCGTGGACGGTACAATTGCGCCGGGTAGCCGAATAACGGAAGGGGAACTGTCCGAGCAAATGCAATTGTCCCGCGCCACTATCCGGGGCGCGCTCCACCAGTTGGCAGGCGAGGGTCTTACGACACTGAAGCGATACGCAGGATGGTCTGTTGTGCAGCTTTCTGCGAACGATGTATGGGAACTCTATACCGTTAGATCCACGATGGAGCGACTCGGCGCACGGCTTGTCGCTCAAACGATAAACCCGCAATCGGCATCGGCAATAAGCAAGGCGCTTTCGAGCCTCGAAAAGCAGTGCGAAGTGGGGGCATGGAACAAAATTGCCGACGCAGATTTCAGATTCCACAAGAATATCGTCCGACTTGCTGGCAATGGCAGACTGATCGCGCAGTATGCCATCATTGAGCCACAAGTACGGATGTACATCCGATCACTTGATTCGCTTCTTTTTGAAACAGAAAAAATAGTTCAACAACACCAGCAAATTGCTGGTGCCATCATTTCGGGAGATACTTCTCTTGCTGGAGATGTGGCTGAGGCACACAATCTGGTAGACGGAGAAATTCTGGCACGACATCTTGCGTCTAAAGAGCTGAAGCTTGTGCGCGCCAATCCTTAGCACGCGGCGGAAGGGATGTGTGCAACGTTTTGATTACTGGCGCTATGGCAAGACCCTTCGACATTTCGGAGGATTAAATGTTCAAGGGCCGCCAATTCGACCAGTCAGTGATCCTGCTTTGCGTCCGCGACGAATGGAATGTGCTGTTGCGCGACAATCACCTCGGCTACATGAGCTGGCAGGAATACGAGGACAACCGAAGCTCTTCTCATCCCCGCGGCACTGGTAGCGATAGCCGTTGGCCTTCGCCATGCCGTAGGAGACGCACGTCATGCGCCCGCAGCGGCCGCACCGCATCCGCCCGGTGAGCAACGCGTGGCCTCCAGGATCCGCAGCGCGACGGCGCGATCGATCCGCAGGCCACCAATGCGGATGCACAGTCCTGCGCCGACATGGGCGCGACTGCGCCGTGGAAGCCGCGATCTTCGCCTCGGATCAGGCCGAGCGTTCGCGCAAGGATATCGTCGCCGCCGTCGAGCGGGAGTTGGAAGCCGCCCGTTATGGATCGCTGGCCGGACGCCGATACGAGCTGTGTTCGTCCGGCTGCCCGGACTGACGAGGGGATGGATTATGAAAACGAACTGCGGTGACCGAATCAAGTTGCTCTACTTCGACGCGCAGGGATTCTGTGCTGAAGATTCTTCAGAAGGGGGTTTTCAGTGGCCATCCCTAGCCGATCGAACCGCGCGACCCTAGCGGTGCGTGTTCGACAATCGATCCTTGATCTGGTATCTCCAGGTACCATGAATACGACCTCAAAATACACGATCAAAAAAGTCCACAAACGCAGCACTGAAGCCCAAGCGGCCGATAGACTGCGAGAGGCGATTATCTCGGGCGATATCCCGCTTGGGGCAAGGCTGACTGAACTATTGGTGTCTGAACAAGTCGGGGTTTCCCGAGGCACGATAAGAACGGCATTCCATCAACTTGTACAAGAAGGTCTCCTTGTCCAAGTCCCTTACACAGGTTGGACTGTGATGACCCTCAGCGCCAACGATGCATGGGAGCTTTACACCCTTCGAGCAAGCCTCGAATCTCTTGCAAGCCGGTTGGTCGCTAGTCGACTGAAGAGTGACGTTCGCTCGGAGGAAATTGCTAAAACACTTGCATCCACTTTCACGCGCCTGAAGGTCGCCTGTGAGAAAGGTAATAAGACACTTATCGCGCGAGAGGATATGCATCTCCATCGCACTATCGTATCTTTATCGCACCATGGACGATTGATAGACCAATATTCACGTATCGAGCACCAAGTTCGAATTTACATTCGATCCAGCGACGCTCTAGTCCCGGAGTCTGCCGATATCATTGCGCAACATGAGCCAATCATTGACAGTCTATTGCGTGGTGACGAGGAGGGGGCAGTCAGGGCGGCTGCAGCGCACAACGAGCGAGAAGGCGATATCCTGGTCCACCACTTGGAATTGATGGAGCGAGCTGAACGTGGAGTTGTATCAGCTACAGCAAGCGCGAGTGAATGAAGGCGCTCCATCGCCACAAGTGTTAAGAAATATTTATACAGCATAATACACTCAACGATTTTGAAGCCCATAACCGTCGCCATCGGTGGGATTTGCCTCGACGTGAGCAAAAAATGGCTCGTTCTTTTCGGTAGGGGCATCAGTTCGGCCATAGAAACGAAACAGCTTACCGCCATCGATCATGGTCGACCTCATGGGCGTCGATCAGTCGCCGGCGATGAACTTGAGGAACAGCTCGCGGTCGAGGCCGCGCTCGCTGCTATAGTCGATACTCACGGTCGCTGCCTGGTGACGCAGTTTGGCGAAGCCGAGGCGCGCGGCGAGCTTTCGGTCATGACGTCAACTCCATTCGCGTTCGAGCAGCTAGACCGAGCTCCTCGGCATGTGACAGCGGTTCGGCCACCTTGGCATTGGCGGCCAGTTCGTGGAATGCCTTGGCCATGCCGGTCAGGCCCATTACTTCAGCCGGCGAAGGATCGGGTGTGCAAGCATTTCAGTCTCCTTCAGCGGTAGTAGTGTGAGCCGCGGATGTTGGGTTGGTCGACGGGTTCTCGTGACGACGGCCGCGGCACCGACCGACGTCTGGTCGAGGCAGTTGTCGAGGATCGATCGGACCGACCCGTAGGTCCGGGCGCCGATCTCCAGCGCACGGCCACAGGCCGCGTTGACCCGCACCCGGCCGAAGCTCTTGACCAGGCGGATGATGCCCAGACAGGCCCGGAATCCCTGCTCGTGATTCGGGCGATCGGCGAGAATGCGCTCGCACAATAGTGTCCGGCCCCATGGGTCCCCCTCGGCGCCGTGTACGCACGCAAAAAACCGAACCCATTTTAACTGGTTCGCCAAGTGGCCCCTCTGGAAGTTGGGCGCTTGTTCGCCGACCTGATCGACAAGCAGATCAAGCGTCGCGCACACCGCTGAATCGAAGAACTCGAAGCCGCCATTGAGACCTACATCTACGCTGTCAACGCCGACCCGAAGCCATTCAGATGGACAGAGTCTGCTACCGACGTTCTCGCGGCGATCGAGCGCTTCTGCCTTTGCCACTCTCATAAACTGCTAACCGACAGGCCACTCAATCAGGACAGGCGTCGGCACTCGGCTTCACATCGTGGGCATTATAATTGTTTGACAATCGATGATCAGTCTTCGTATAACTCGCCTCGGCTGATTGACTCGGTTTGGTCAATCGTTTTTGGCGGGGCGGTAGGGGCGGCATCTAAGAACCAGGCTCTAAGATGGGGGAGCCCATAGCCGAACGTTGCTACCACCTCGGTTTCGGGTTGAGGTACGAGCGGCGCTCGTACGGGGCAAATGTACCAGGTGACGGAGGCGCTATTCAGCAGAAACAGCGCTGTAGGCACGAGGATAGGCACTTTGTTAGTTTGGCCAAGGGTCGGCCGAAGTAACGGAAACCCAGCATCTTACAATTACGATAGGAGAATTTATGTCACCCCGGTGCGCGGAAACTGTAGCCCTGCTACAAGAACTTATCAAAATTGAGAGCGTCAACCCGGCATTGTCGCCAACAGGAAGTGGAGAACAAGGAGTCGTTACGTTTCTTGAGGGTTTTTGCAGGGAAAGAAATCTCCCATATGAAGTGCAGCACGTGGTGGATGGCCGCTCGAACTTGTTAACTTGGGTGCAGGGGCAGGATTCTAACAAACGCATCCTTTTTTTAGCCCATATGGACACCGTGCCTACCGGCGAATGGGACTCAAATCCGTTCTCTGGCGAGCAAAGGGAGGGGCGGATCTATGGTCGCGGTGCTTGCGACGATAAGGGTTCGCTCGCAGCTATGTTGATCGCCCTTAGTACCCTTGGAGACCGCCAGCCCAAAGCCACAATCGTCGTCGCGGCGGGCATTGACGAAGAAGGCCCCAAAGCTGGCGCTCGCGCCATTGCTCAATCAGGCGTGTCGTATGACGCCGCAGTGGTCGGTGAACCAACTGACTTAGAGCTTGTTGTCGCTCACAAGGGCTCGGTTCGCTGGCAAGTCGAAGTTGAGGGCGTGGCCGCGCATACCTCGAAGCCCCATCTCGGAGTCAATGCGATCACTGGAATGGCTAAGATAGTATTGGCACTTGATGAGTTTAATAAGACCTTGGCGCTACGGACCCACCCATTAGTCGGATCCCCAACTCTGACCGTCGGTCTCATCGAAGGAGGCATCGAGCTAACGACTGTGCCACCGGTATGCCGTATTTGGATTGATCGACGCCTTATACCAGGAGAGCAGCCCCAGGAAGCGATACAGGAGGTGGAGAACATATTAGAAAGATTGCGCCAGAGCGAAGATAAAATTAAAGTGCGGTCGCTGCTACCTGCGAAGGAAGATCCAGCTCCGGCAAGTGCCGAGTCGAGCAAAATTGCAGCAGTAGCTGCAAAGGCTTGCGCTGATATAGCCGGAACCGGGAAATACGTTGGGGTGCCCTATGGCACGGATGCGAGTCAATTATCATTGGCCGCAATCCCCTGCATTGTCCTTGGTCCTGGAAGTATTGATCAGGCCCACACGAACAGCGAATTCGTTGAAATAGATCAGCTAGCAAAAGCAGTCGAAATATACCAAAATATCATGCTTAGCTATTAGATTGGCAATCAATTTCGTGTCGAATGTTCCGGCCCGGTCTCCTGGGATCGAAAGAGTCATCTTTAGAACCCAATTCTTCGAATGGCGGTCACGACGGTTGACGCCGCCGTTGCTGCGGTAGTCCTTGAGGTGTTCGTCAAGCTCGGCGTTCAGAATCCGCTCCGAAAGCGCCTTCTTCCCTTCTTCAGGTCGTCGAGCATATCGGACCCCGGCGGCCTTTCGCCGAGGTCCTCTTCACATCTGGCTCCGACACTGCGCTCAATGTGGGCTTCGCGTCTCCGCCGGTTGCTCAACCCGCGCCCTACGGCGTAACAGAAACGGCCGAGGCTCTAATCGCCAATGGTGAAAGTTCAGTGGCATGTATGGACGGCCTCCGCGTGGCAAGGGCATTTTTCGGCGCTTCTGACGAGTTGGTCGGGTGCAGGCATGTATACGGCCTTTGATTTCGGCGCGTTCATGCCGCTGATCGGATCCCAGACAGGTCAACGCGCTTTTAAGCGGTGACCCACTGAGCGGGTTAGTCCGATCCCGGCTCGACCGTCCGTCATCACACCATCAGCACCTCACCAATCTCTGCCTCCTCCGCGACCGCCGCCTCATAGGGCGGCGGAAGCCTCAAAGCTTCGGCCGGTCGTCATCAGTACCCAGACGATCAGACGATCCGCGCCATCTTGTTCGCCAAGACAACAGCGACGACGTTGTATGGCTTCTTCGCCAAAAGTCAGCGGCCCAGCGGTTAGACGCCGCTTTGCCCTTTCCGCTGAATCGGAGCACAGCATGGCACCGACCACGAGAAGGCGGCGGAGGATCGCGCTGCTTGCTGATCCTGCCGAGGCGGTCCTTGCCGCCCGATGAGTTCTGCCGCGGCACCAAGCCTATCCATCCCGCCAGCTGCCGGCCGGATTTGAAGAGCTCCGCGTCTGTCACGGTCGCGGCGATCGCGCTTGCAGTGATCGGGCTGATTCCAGGAATTGTCTCGAGTCGAGGCGCCGACTCAGTTCATTCGAGCGATGCCAAGCAGGAATCTGGCGATCAACGATCAACCTCGCTGACCTTCTCGTGCACCTCCCGCAACTGCCCGATCAGGGGAAGAAGTGTGGCCCGCGCAGCCGGGAGCGGAGGCGCGCGACATCGTCGGCCCCTATAGGGCATCGCCTGAGCGCGCACTGGTTCTGTGAGTGGAGGAGAAGATCCAGGCGATCGATCGCACGCAGCCGGTGCTGCCGATGCGCCGGGCCAGATCGAGCTGCGCAGCCGTGATTACAGGCGCCATGGTGTGACGTCGCTGTTCGCAGCGCTCGATGTCGCCACCGGACGGATCATCGGCAAACGCTATCCGCGCCACCGCTCCACGGGTTCCGCCGCTTTCTCGACGAGAATCGAAGCCGCAGTTCGACACCCATTTGGTCCTGGACAACTACGCCACGCACAATACGTAACCCATCGCAACTGGTTCGCCAAGCGGCCCCGCTGGCACGTCCATCTGACACCCACCAGCGTCCTACATCAATCAGGTTGAGCGCTTCTTCGCCGACCTGACCGACAAGCAGATCAGGCGTCGCGCTCGCCGCTGGGAGAAGTCGAAGCCGCTAGCGAACCTACATCGATGCTGTCAACGCCGACCCGAAGCCGTTCAGATGGACAAAGTCTGCTACCGACATTCTCGCCTCGAGTCGAGCGCTTCTGCCTCGCAACCCTTGTCGGTCATCAGCCTAAGATTGTGACTAGGAGCAATTGTTTGACAATCGAGGCCCAACTGGCCTTTATATAAGGCGATCGGCCTTCAGGGCCAACACATCAAGGGAGGAGTATGTAATGTCGCAGGAACTCGAGTATCTCAGCCGCTACGTCATTGCAGGCCGCTTGAGCCGACGTGAATTTCTTGGCCGTGCGACGGCGCTGGGCGTGAGCGCCACGTTCGCCAACTCGTTGCTTGCCCGAGCCGCGACTGCGCAGACGCCGCGAAAGGGCGGCATCCTGAAAGCCGGCCTCCAGGGCGGTGCAGCGACCGATGCCCTCGACCCGGCGCCCTTCGCCAGTGCGGTCCCCATCACCTTCGGCAAATGTTGGGGCGAGTTGCTGATGGAAATGACCCCCGAGGGCGGCATCGAATACCGAGTCGCCGAGGAAATCGGCTCGTCGAAGGACGCCAAGACCTGGACGATGAAGATCCGCAAAGGCATCCAGTTCCACAACGGCAAGAAAGTCACGCCCCATGACGTCGTCGCCACGCTAGAGCGGCACTCCAAGGAGGAATCAAAGTCCGGTGCGCTGGGCATCATGCGCGGCATCGAAACGCTCAGGGCTGATGGTCGCGACGTCGTGATCACGCTCAAAGAGCCCAACGTTGATCTGCCCTATCTGATGACCGACTTTCACCTGATCATCCAGCCCAATGGCGGCAAGGATGATCCGACCGCCGGCATCGGCACCGGTCCTTATAAGGTCACCGTCAACGAGCCGGGCGTGCGGCACGGCGGCGAAAAGTTCAAGGACTATTGGCAAGGCGACAAGCTCGGCCATGCCGACCAGATCGAGATCATCGTCATCAACGACGCGACGGCTCGCATTGCGGCCCTGCAGGGCAATCAGGTCCACATGATCGACCGCGTCGAGCCGAAGGTCGTCGACCTGCTCAAGCGTAATCCCGGCCTGACCATTCAGAACGTTTCGGGACGCGGCTACTATTACTTCAACATGTTCTGCGATACCGCACCGTTCGATAATAACGATCTCCGTATGGCGTTGAAGCTCGCCGTGAACCGCGAGGAAATGCTGGACAAGATCCTGCGTGGCTACGGCTCGGTGGGTAACGACTTCCCGATCAATGCCTCCTACCAGCTCTTCCCCGAGGATATCGAGCAGCGCGTCTTCGATCCAGACAAGGCCAAGTTCCACTATCAGAAGTCGGGCCACAGCGGGCCGATTCTACTCAGGACCTCCGATGCTGCCTTCCCCGGCGCAGTCGACGCCGCCCAACTCTTTCAGCAGAGCTGCGCCAAAGCCGGCATCACCCTCGAGGTCAAGCGCGAGCCAGGCGACGGTTACTGGTCGGAGGTCTGGCAAAAGCAGCCGTTCACGACCTCCTTCTGGTCCGGTCGCGCAACTCAGGACCAGATATACTCAAGCACCTTTCTGTCGACGGCGGAATGGAACGACAACCACTTCTTCAACGACAAGTTTGACAAGCTTCTGATCGAAGCACGCGGGGAACTCGACCAGGACAAGCGCAAGAACCTCTATCGCGAGATGGCCATCATTGTTCGGAACGAGGGCGGGACGATCGCGCCGTTCTTCAACCAGTTCATCGACGCGACAGGGCCGGGCGTGAAGGGGTTCGTCAAGCATCCTGCACGGGATATGGGTAACGCCTCCGCATTGGTGCAATGCTGGCTCGAAGCCTGAACGGAGTGCTTATGAACTCGCCCGTTCTGAGGCTGTCCGCCCAGCGCGTTGCGCTGGGCATTCTTCTCCTCTTCGCCGTCTCCGTGCTGATTTTCGCGGGCACTCAAATCCTTCCAGGCGACGTGGCGCAGTCCATCCTTGGACAGGCGGCCACACCCGAGGCGATCGCCAATCTGCGCCGGGAGCTCGGCCTCAACGATCCCGCCATTGTGCGCTACTTCCAGTGGCTGCGCGGGATTTTGACCGGCGATCTCGGCACGGCGCTGACCACGCGCCAGGAGCTTTCGGCGACGCTGCTGCCGCGGCTGTGGAACACGCTTTTCCTCGCCTTCTGGGCTGCTGTCGTGTCGATTCCCCTTGCAATCATCCTCGGCCTGCTGGCCGTGCGCTATCGCAACGGCCCTGTCGACAAGGCGATCTCGGGTTTCGCGCTGGCTTCAACGTCGCTACCTGAATTCTTCATCGGCTATCTGCTGATCTTCTTCTTTGCCGTGAAGCTGCAGTGGTTGCCGTCGATCTCGACCGTCTATGGCGGCATGCCGTTCTTTGACAAACTGAAAGCGATCGTGCTGCCGGCAACGGCTCTAGTGTTTGTCGTACTCGCTCACATGATGCGCATGACGCGTGCCGCCATCCTGAACGTGATGCAATCAGCCTACATCGAAACGGCTGAGCTTAAGGGCCTTTCCGCTTTCGACATCATCCGCAAGCACGCCCTCCCGAACACGGTCGCGCCCATCATCAACGTCGTCATGCTCAACCTGGCCTACCTCGTGGTCGGCGTCGTTGTGGTCGAGGTGATCTTCGTCTATCCGGGCATGGGGCAATATCTAGTCGACCATGTCGTCAAGCGCGATGTGCCGGTGGTCCAAGCAGTGGGTCTCATCTTCGCTGCCGTCTACATCGGGCTCAACATAGTTGCGGACGTCGCCGCGATCCTTGCCAACCCGCGCCTGCGGCATCCGAAGTAGAGCGCAGAACATGCTGAACTGGCAACATATCCCTCCGGGCGCCTTAATCGGTCTAGTCCTCACCTCCCTGTTTCTGCTCTGCGCGCTTCTTGCGCCGCTGGTCGCGCCCTTTCCGATGAGCGAGAGCGTCGGCGACGTTTGGGAGCCGATGTCCGCCGAGCACTGGCTTGGAACGGACAATCTGGGCCGCGATCTCCTGTCGCGCATGATCTATGGCGCCCGCACCACTATCTTTATCGCCGCCATCGCCACCGCCCTGTCCTTCTCGCTCGGCGCCATCCTCGGTTTTACGGCGGCTGTCGTCGGCGGTCTGGTCGACACGCTGATGTCGCGCTTCGCCGATCTCTTGATGTCGATACCGACGCTGATCTTCGGTCTGGTCGTGCTGTCGGTGCTGCCCTCGAACAACGTGACCCTCATCCTCGTCATGGGGATTTTGAGTTCGACGCGCGTTTACCGCCTCTCACGCGCGGTCGCGGTTGACATCAACGCAATGGACTTCGTCGAAGCAGCTAAGTTGCGCGGTGAGGGTCTCGGCTGGATCATCTTCCGCGAGATCCTGCCCAACGCACTGGCGCCGCTGGTGGCGGAACTCGGCCTGCGCTTCATCTTTTCCGTGCTGTTCCTGTCGGCGCTTTCGTTCCTGGGCCTTGGTGTGCAACCGCCGGAGGCGGATTGGGGCGGCATGGTGAAGGAGAATAAGGACGGCATTGTCTTCGGGATACCTGCCGCCCTCATCCCGGCCGCTGCGATCGCGACGCTGTCAATCTCCGTTAACCTGGTAGCCGACTGGGTGCTTATCCGCACCGCCAGTCTCAAGGGAGGACGGGAATGATGGCTAAGGTTCACACAAAACCGCGGCGCGAAAACGGCGTTCTGCTCGACATCCGTAATCTTAAGGTCGAGGCGACCGTCTATTCGCCTGGCGAGAAGCCGCGCGACGTCACCATCGTGGACGGAGTGTCGCTCCTATTGAAGCGCGGCAAGCTGCTGGGACTGATCGGTGAATCCGGCGCCGGAAAGTCGACCATAGGCCTTTCTTCAATGGGTTATGGCCGCGGCGGAGTCCGTATCACAGGCGGCGAGGTATTTCTGAACGGCCGCGACATCCTCAAGGGCGGCGTCCGGGATTTACGCAGGATGCGCGGCAGCGAGGTGTGCTATGTCGCGCAGTCGGCTGCTGCCGCTTTCAACCCCGCCCATCAACTCATGGACCAGGTCGTAGAAGCAGCGCTTCTGCATGGCATTGGGACCAAAGCCGAGGCAGAAAAGCGCGCGCTGGCGCTGTTCACCAAACTCCGCTTGCCCGACCCCAAAAGGATCGGCTACCGCTATCCACATCAAGTCTCTGGCGGCCAATTGCAGCGCGTGATGACTGCGATGGCATTGTGCTCTGAACCCGACCTGATTGTATTTGACGAGCCGACCACGGCTCTCGACGTGACGACGCAGATCGATGTGCTTGCTGCGATCAAGGACGCAATCCGGGACACTGGTGTTGCGGCGCTTTACATCACCCACGATCTCGCGGTGGTGGCCCAGGTCTCCGACGAAATTATGGTACTGCGGGACGGTAAGATGGTGGAGCACGGCGAAACGCGGCAGATCATCGAGGCGCCGCGCATGGACTACACCAAGGCGCTGGTGTCGGTGCGTTCGATCGAGCATGAGGAGAAGGAACCGACGGCGAAGCCTTTGTTGTCGGTGAGAAACGTCACTGCCGCTTATAGCGGTGGTGCCGTGAAGATTCTGCAGGACGTCTCGGTTGACGTCCATCCCGGCCAAACGCTCGCTGTCGTCGGCGAGTCGGGCTCCGGAAAATCCACCTTGGCCCGCGTCATCACGGGGCTGCTGCCGCCGATCGCCGGCAGCATCACCTTCGCCGGCCGCACACTAACGCCCAGGCTTACCGACCGCTCCAAGGACGATCTTCGAGAACTGCAGATGATCTATCAGATGGCGGACGTGGCGATGAATCCGCGCCAGACGGTGGGCACCATCATTGGCCGGCCGCTTGAATTCTATTTTGGCATGCGTGGAAAGGAGAGCGATGCCCGGGTCGCCGAACTGCTCGACGAGATCGAGATGGGCGAGCGCTTCATCGACCGGTATCCGGCTGAGCTTTCAGGCGGGCAAAAGCAGAGGGTCTGCATCGCCCGCGCGCTCGCCGCCAAGCCGAAACTCGTCATCTGCGACGAGGTGACCAGCGCTCTTGACCCGCTGGTGGCCGATGGCATCCTCAAGCTTCTGCTTCGCCTGCAGAAGATCGAGGATGTAGCCTATCTGTTCATCACCCACGATCTTGCGACTGTGAAGGCTATAGCCGATTCCATCGCGGTCATGTGTCGGGGAGAGGTGGTCCGATACGGCTCAAAGTCGCAAGTGCTCACCCCTCCCTTCGACGCCTATACCAACCTGCTGCTATCTTCCGTGCCTGAAATGGAGCTCGGATGGCTGGAGAGGGCGATCTCGGGACGGCGCATGGAGAGCGCGGGACACTGAGCTTCACCGGAAAGCGGGGGATGGCGATATTCGGATCGTGCCTGAGAGAACGACCGCAGGGGTGATCGCCATCTCCTCAGATTAACGTGACATGCCCGTAGCTTTCGACGTTCATCTCGAAGATCGTTTCGTGGTGAACAAGCCAAACCACCGCCTATTCGCATGTTCGGTTATTCAGATCCGCGCTTGCGATACGTAAAAGAACTTGGTACGCCGACAGCTCGGATCGAGTTGAATTGAGGACTAGATGATTGATCTTAGAAGCGACACCGTAACCCGCCCGACCGATGCCATGCGGGAAGCCATGGCCAAAGCCGAAGTTGGAGACGATGGCTATGGTGACGATCCATCCGTAAACGCTCTCGAACGTAAAGCAGCGGCCATCCTTGGAAAAGAAGCTGCCATCCTTGTGCCTACAGGGACGATGGGAAATCTCTGTGCGATCTTAGCTCAGACGGGCAGAGGCGACGAAATTATCGTGGAATCCGGCGCTCACATCTATCGAAGCGAACTCGGCGGAAGTGCTTCAGTAGCTGGAATTCCACATCGCGTGCTGCCAAGCGAACGTGGCGCTATTTGTATTGAGTTATTAAGGGCAGAGCTTCAAGGCACCGGGGGTTATGCTGGAAAACTGCGGCCCGCGCTGATCTGTGTGGAGACCACGCATAACGCTGCTGGCGGAGCCGTGCTGCCGTTGGACTATTTAGAAGCCGTGCGCGAGGTGGCCGTGGGAATTGGCTCCGCCGTGCACATGGACGGCGCGAGGGTATTCAATGCTGCTGTTGCACTTTCAGTCGATGTTTCGGAAATCGCGCGCCATGCCGATACGGTAACGTTTTGCCTTTCGAAAGGATTGAGCGCCCCGGTGGGATCTGTGTTGTGTGGCTCCCAAACCGTCATTGAACGTGCCCGACAGGTTAGAACGATGCTGGGCGGCACGATGCGCCAAGCGGGCATCCTTGCCGCCGCTGGTATCGTGGCACTTGATACTATGGTCGAAAGGCTTGTCGACGACCACCGGCGAGCTCGCCGCTTGGCCGAGGGCCTTCATGCTATCAATAGCGGCATATGTGATCCCGGCTCGACAGCTACGAATATCTTGTTCGCGGATATTTCGGCGTCGAACGTATCAGCGTCCGAGTGGTGCCGTCGCTTGGCTATGCGAAACATAACCTGCCGACCGTATAGTGGATTCAGAATACGGCTGCTCACACACGCCGGGATATCTGACGAAGATGTTGAATTAGTATTATCGGCGTTCGCTGCCGAATGGCATGGGAGTACGACACAGGTGGCATAATGTGCAAGCACTCTATTTCATATGTCTCCGTTGCCAAGGTTACGATAGCTCAGGCGCTGCTCGCGGGGGGCGTCCAGTTCAAGCCGCCGCGATGAACAGATTAGCAACGAAGTCGGTCTGAGCCTGCATTTCGTTCGTTAGTGACCGGGAAGTGGCATGTCGACGAGACGTACATCAAGGTCCGCTGCCATTGGATGTATCTTTACCGCGCCATCGACAGTGTCGGCGACACAGTCGAATTCTGGTTCAGCGAGCAGCGTGACCTGCCCGCGGCCAAGCGGTTCTTCAGAAAAGCGCGGGCCGGCCCGACCGCGTTGTCATCGATGGTAGCCAGACCAACCAGGAGGCTCGTTTCCTGTGACATCAAAAATCGCTTGCAGGATCGTTCCCGGGCGTCGGCTGAAGCCGATCCGGATCCGCAAGAGTAAATACCTGAATAACCGGATCGAACAGGACCATCGGCGCATCAACCGCCGCATCCGGCGAATGCTCGGCTTCAAATCGCCAGCATCAGCCGCGATCATCCTAGACAGCGTCGAATGGTTCACATGATGCGGAAGCAACAGGCGAGGTTCGCCTTTAATCCGATCCATCCCTAAACAAAACCTAAAATTGTTGTTTGACAATCGAGGATCAACGGTTACACATAAGGTGCCTCGATTGACCGGCTCCACCTGTTTCAATCGCTATCGTTGGTAGGGGCGGCATCTAAAGAGTCAGGCTGTCAAATGGCAGAGCCACTAGCCCAGCGTCGCTACCACCTCGGTGTGCGGGTTGAGTCACGCCGAAGCGGCGCTCGTGCGGGGCGAATCTACGCGTGTCGGAGGCTATTCAGCAGAATTGCGCTGTAGGTATGAGGGTAGGCACTTTCGTCGGACGGATTGGCTTCGGCTTGCCTCTTAACTCACCCCGGAACTGACATTCGAATCCCAGGATATGCAGAAAATGAAAGATCAATATGTTCGCTCGCCGATCGCTTTCGTCTCCCGCCTCAGTGTGGAGGAGGAGAATACTTGGACAAGCCTCTTGAGCTCATTGCTTCCCGGCGAAGACGTCATTCCCTTTCGAGAAATGAGTGACGACCAAAGGAAGCTTGCGGAGATTGCTATTGTAGCCAATCCCGATCCAGCTGAGCTTGTTGAAATGACAGGTTTACGGTGGATTCACAGTGTGTGGGCCGGTGTCGAGAGGCTCATGGCGGAACTTGCACCAGGAGGGCCGCCGGTTGTAAGATTAGTCGATCCAGAATTGTCTCGGACGATGGCCGAAGCAGTGTTAGCGTCGAGTCTTTACCTTCAGCGCGACATGCCGCAGTATGCCCGCCAACAACGCCAATCCTTGTGGCAGGCGCGTCCATATCGGCATCCATCCAAGTTAATGATAGGATTCCTCGGAACGGGTGAGCTCGGAACGTGTGCGGCAAGAACTCTTCAGCAGGTCGGGTTTCGTGTTGCTGGGTGGAGCCGCACACCGAAGCCGGGAAGCTTTTTTGATATTTACTTTGGGAACCAGGGCCTTGATCGCTTGTTGACCCAAGCTGACATCGTGATCTGTCTCTTGCCGCTGACGCCAGAGACCAAAGGGCTTCTAAATGCAAAGCGGCTTTCCTCGATGAAAGCTGGGGCGAGCATCGTAAACTTTGCACGTGGTCCAATCATCGACACCGATGCGCTGGTTCAGCTACTTGACATCGGCCATCTCTCTCACGCTGTCCTTGATGTCTTCGACCAGGAGCCCCTCGATCGCGATTCGCCCTTATGGCTTCATCCCCATATCACCGTGCTGCCCCATATTTCTGGTCCTACGGATTGTGAAAGCGCGGCGCGTATTGTTGCATCAAATATCCAAAGCTATCGTCACACCGGCGTCGTTCCTGCCGCTGTTGACCGGGTTCGGGGCTATTAATTCGGCCATCGTCAGGTTCGCGAGCCAGCTCGAAAAACGGCGTCGAACCGTCTAATGGATGCGGGCGGCTGGGTCGTGTCGACATGCGACGTGATCTGCTGGGGGCCTTCGCCGCAAAGCTGTCGCCGGATGACATCGTGGTGATTGAGGCTACAGGCAACGCAAGCTCAGCGGCGGCAGTTGTGGCGCTATATGTGCGTGATCGCAACTCGAAGCAGGTGCGCATCATCGCCCATGCTGAGATCAAGACGGACACGATCGACGGCGGCGTGTCTAGGGCAGCTCTATGCCAGCGGCTTTCTGCCGGAAGTCTGGATTCCGGACGAACCGACCCTAGGCGGCAGGTGACTCGGCGCAATCGATTCCGTTCTCCTGGCAGCGCACGTCGCGGCCGATGCTTTTTCAATGACATGGCGAGGTGTGCATTATGACGCGGGATCGGGCGGGCCGAACAACAGGATATTGGCTCCCTTTGCCAGCCAGCTGTCGCCGGCGCAGGTCACGGCCATGACCTGCGCCTTGGAGGCCATGGGTACGGCATCGAAGGCGAAGCTGTCGAGTGTCTTTCCAGGCGGCAGATGCGCTTCGGCCAGATGGCGTTCGATCCGGCGCCGATCGCGCTCGGCCAACTCATGCTGGCGATGGCCGACAGGAAGCGGGCGACGGGCCATCCCTCTCGATCGGCCTGCTCGGCAAATTGCGGCCACAGCGTCTTGATCGTCGGGCATGATGCCGAGCCGGGCTTCATCGATCGGATGAGCGTCTTTCATGCGACGTCTCCAGCATCGATCAGGGCTTTTAGTTACTGAGGGAAGCAAGTTGCACTGAGACGGTCGGCAACTGGGCGGGGTCAGGAGCGAAGAATGTTCGCAGGAAGGTAATATTGGGCAGTTCGCCAGCATCGAGGGTCTCGGCGAGTTGCTCGGCAAGTGCGCCCTCGCAGCCACGATCATGGGCCAGCGCCAGGAGTTCGACCATGACCTTGCACGCCTGCCTGTCCGGCAGCCGCTCGATGAGCGCATCGAAGGCCCAGCGGTATTCCTGCCGCGGGAAGAGCTTGTCCCGATGGACGAGATTGAGAAGCGCCATCGGTTTTTTGCGCAGGGAGTGGATGACGTGCCGATAGTTGACGACCTGGTCGTGCCGACCGTCGGCACGTCCACGGCCTCTGGGCAGCGTCATCAGGTGTGTTCCTCCGACAAAGACCTCGAGGCGATCGTCGAACAGCCGGACGCCAGGCCGATGTCCTATCAGCTGGGAGGGAACGGTGTAGAAGACCTTGCGCAAGGTGAAGCCGCCAGTTAGTGACACGGTGACGGACCACCTCTTCAAAGTCGCTGGTCCGCCGGTCGGCCGGTCGCGCAGTTCCTGCAGATCAGGACGCTCGCATCGATGCGCTTGCCATGATTGGCATTGCGGCGGCTGACGATCTCATCGATGAAGACAAGAGAGACGCCGAGATCGTCGAAGTTCTGGCTGCCTCGCATCAAAACGGCGTTGCGGATCGCATTGTTGAGATGGCCATGGGCGCTTTCGATCGCGCCGTTCTCATGGGCGATCCCCTCGTTGTTGCGCGTCCGCGTCAGACGGTAGTGGACACAGATCTCCTCGTAGCGGCGGCTGAGATCCTTCTTCGCATCGGCGCTGAGGTTGCGGAAGGCGACCGACAGGCTGTCGCTGCGGTGATAGAGCGGCGCTCCGCCGAGCGACCAGAGTGCGTTTTGTAGTCCTTCCGCCAGAACCACGAAGCTTTCGCCGCCCAAATGGGGCGTGCTCGAAGCCTGACGAGGCGAGCCGGAAGTGGTAGAGCAGATGATCGAGCCGCTCGCCGGTGATCGGCACACCCAGGCTGCCCATGTCGGTAAAGTCCGACAGTGCAAGCCGGCCGGGCTCGTGAAGCTGGCGGGCGACCTCAACTGCTTCTTTTGCGCCTGTCCGGGGAGGGGCGCCCAGTCACCGAACACGTGGCGCTCCCACGCCCGCGACATTCTTGTGTGGGCGCGCTTTCTTGTCAAACGGCGCGGCAGCAAGACGGTCGGGCGGGTCGGGACGATGTCCTGGCCTTTCACCGGGCGCGCCGCCTGAGCAAGTTGCTCATCTGTTGCGGCTTGCCGAGGCGGCGGAGCCCGGCCAGCTGCCGGACGATGCCTCACGCCGGCTGATGTACACGAGCGATCGGCCCGGTCTGCGCCAGCCGGCGCGATGCCTATGGCGGAAGGCGGCGCGCACCGATCTCGCGGCCATCAGCCGCCGATTCGCCAAGGCCGACGTGTTGCGCAGGCCGAGGTGCCGATCGGAGCAAGGCCCTGGCAGCCGCCCACAAACGGCTAATGGAACTTTCGATGCGGAAGGCGTCATCGGGCACAGGCACCCTCTCTTCAAACGGCTCTATTGTTACGCAGCGAGGAGGCCTGCCGAGGTCCGGCGAGAGGCCGGCTCGGCGCCGACACGCTATGGATCCACTGTGCCTGCCCGCGCAGAGGCCGGGTCTCGAGGTCGAAAGCGATCAAGGGTATGCGGGGGACCTTCCTGAAACAGGCGGGCAGCTATAATCGAGATCGAGCATTGCTAGCGGCGGGCGCGCGGCGCCGAGTGGACGGCTGCGTGTGCGCTACGGCGGTTCTCTCCGCCAATTGCTGCAATGGACAGGAAGCGAGCTACACGCAATCGGGGAAGATAACCCTGCGCTCCCACCGGCTATCCGTCCAATGATTGTTTGACAATCGTCTATAAATCATTCATTGATCAACCACTGTCGCCGCGCGCTTTCATCGCAATCTAAGCTTGGGTGCCCCAGTGAGGAAAATCCGAAACTCAGAGGAACTCCTTGGACAGGGTGACATTGCATCTCGCCGAATCGTTCTCGAAATTGCCGATCGGACACTCGATAGGCTGGATAGCTATCGGCGCATCCGCAGTATCATGCGGATGGAGGGTAGCGTGCTGCATATCGGCACGCGCTCCTGGGATCTCTCGAAGAAACGCAACGTCTATCTTTTGGGCGCCGGCAAGGCCTGCAATCACATGGCAATGGCAGTGGATCACGTCCTTGGCGACCGCCTGACGCGCGGCGTCGCCATCGTCAAGATCAGCGAAGAGACGGATCGTTTGAATAAGACCGAAGTGTTCGTCGGCGGGCACCCGCTGCCAAACGAAGAGGGCCTCTGCGCCTCTAAGAAAATGATTGAGATCGTCGATCACGCAGGGCCGGACGATTTGTTCATTGCGGTGATCAGCGGTGGAAGCTCCGCCCTAATGTCCTGTCCGATCGATGGCATTTCTCTGCAGGACGAGATCGACACGACCGATATTCTGCTGAAGTCCGGGGCCGGCATAGTCGAGGTCAACGCCGTCCGCCGGCATATCTCGGCGCTGAACGGCGGGATGCTCGCAAAACGTATTCAGGCCGTCGGCGCCGAGCTGATCGGCTTCGGCATCAGCGACGCGGTAGGCTCACCTGCCACTGGCGACATCGCTGTGCCTTATGCGGCCTACAAGAGCACGCCGATCGGTCCTGACCCGACGACGCTAGACGACGCGCGCGCCACGATCGTCAACTTCGACGTGGCCGACCGCCTGCCGAAGAGCGTCGTGGACTACCTCATGAATGCCGGTCCTGACAAGGAAACGCCGAAAGCTTTCCTCGACAACACCTATTTCCTGCTCAACACGCTGCCGGACTCCTGCATCTATGCCAAGGAGGCCTGCGAGGAGATGGGCATTCCCGCCATCATCGTCACCTCGTTCCTGGAAGGCGAGAGTCGCGATGCAGGTACCTTCTTCGCCTCGATGGCGCGGGAAATCCAGAGCTACGGCAATCCGGTCAAGCCGCCCTGCGTGATGCTCAGTTCCGGCGAAGTCACGACGCAGATCCTCGACAACAGCTCAATCAAGGGACATGGCGGGCCGGGCCAGGAAATGACGGTGAGCTTCGCCATCACAGCGGCCAAGACGAAAGGTGCGTGTCTGCTCTCGATCGACAGCGAGGGCACGGACGGGACGACGAAGGTTGCAGGCGGCATCACCGATTCCAGCAGCCTGAAGGCGGCCGCTGGCAAGGGGGTCAGCCTCTATCAGTCGCTACGCGAACATAGCTGCTTCGAGGCGCTCTCTGCCATTGGTTCCACGATCTTCACCGGGAACACCGGCACCAACCTTTGTGACCTCAACATCCTCTTCGTCCCGGCGATTGAGGGGGGTCGATAGCCATGGAAGACAGGATCGCATCCGTCCGGGCTCAGCAGATCATTGACTGCAAGTGCCGACCCGCCGTGGAGGTCGAGATCCGCACCGAAAGCGGCGCAATCGGCCGGGGCGCAGCCCCCACCGGGACCTCGGTCGGCATGCACGAGGCGTTCGTGCTGCGCGACGAAAACTTGGCGAGCTACAAGGGCATGGGGGTCCACAAGGCCGTTGACAACGCAGTGAACGTCATTGGGCCGGCGTTGATCGGCATGAACGTGTTCAACCAGCGCGCCATCGACGAGAAGATGATTGAGCTCGACGGTACGCCGGACAAGCGCAATCTTGGCGGCAACACCATCTATTCGGCCTCAATCGCGGCTTTTCGTGCAGCGGCCGACGCGCACCGAACCCCGCTCTACAAATACATTGCCGGCAGGGATATCCGTACCGTACCGGTGCCCTGCTTCAACGTGATCAATGGCGGCCACTACGAAACGTTGACCCAGGCCTTCAACGAATTCCTGATCGTGCCCTATGGGGCCGACAGCGTGGACTTGGCCGTCGAGATGGCGGTTGCAGTGTTCCAGCAGCTCTCTGACGTCCTGACGAAACATCTCGGTCACAAGCCGCAAGTCGCGAGTTCCTATGGCTACGCGGCCCCTTCGGACGACCCGGAGGTGATCCTGTCGATAATCCAGGAGGCGATCGACGCCTGCGACTATACTGGTCGCATTGCCTTCGCACTCGATTGCGCCTCCAGCGAAATGTACGACCGCGATACCGGCACCTATCTGCTGAAGGGCAAGCGTGTGTCGACCGATGAACTGATCGCATACGCCAAAGCGCTCACCGAAAAATTCGATCTCGTCTTCATCGAGGACCTGCTCGATGAGAACGATTGGGACGGCTACAGCAAGGCGGCTAGGGAGCTCACCCACACGATCGTTCTCGGCGACGACCTCATCGTAACCAACGCTGCCCTGCTCAAACGCGCCTACGAAGCCCGTGCCGTCGACGGCTTCATCCTGAAACCCAACCAGGTCGGCACGATCTCCGAGGCGATGGATGCGCATCGCTTTGCCCGCGAACACGGGATGATCTCGGTTCCCTCAGGCCGTTCCGGCGGCGTCGTCGACGACGTAGTGATGGATCTTTCCGTCGGTCTCGAAGTGCCCTTCCAGAAGAATGGCGCACCGCGTTCGGGAGAGCGCATCGAAAAGCTGAACTTCCTGATGCGAGCCAACGCGGCAAGCCCCGGCTGCCGTCTCTACGACATCAAGCCCCTTCTCCGCTTCTGACTCGGGCGCGCGGGGAAGCAGGAACACGAACTTCAATCAACCATAGAAGAGGTTGCCTCCATGTATCCCAGGATCGATTTTCTCTACCTTTCTGAGCCCGACATGATCGCCGCCGGCGTTCTCGACGCGGAGCGCTGCGTTGACGTGTGCGAGGAAACCTTCAGCCTCCTCGGCAAGGGCGACTACCTGATGGGCGGCGCCAACCACAACAATCATGGCATGAACATTGTCTTTCCGAAGGAAACGAAGTTCCCCAACATGCCGGTCGCCGGACCGGACCGTCGCTTCGCGGCCATGCCTGGTTATCTCGGTGGACGTTTCAACGTCTGCGGCAACAAATGGTACGGTTCCAACCACGCCAATGCTGAAAAGTGGCTGCCGCGCTCGATTCTAACCGTGATGCTCAACGACAAGGACACCGGCGCGCCGCTAGCGCTGATGTCGGCAAACCTTCTGAGCGCCGCGCGCACGGGTGCCGTACCGGGTGTTGCCGCGAAGCACCTTGCCAATAAGGATGCGAAGATTGTCTCCGTCGTGGGCTGCGGTCCCATCAACAAGGCCAGCTTCAGCGCAATCATGACTCAGCTAAAGGCAGTCCAAAAGGTCGTGTGCTTTGACCTTTTTCTCGACAAGGCAAAGGAATTTGCCCGTTGGATTCACGAGACACACGCCGTGAACGCGGTTGGCGTCGATGAGCCTGAGGCGGGATTCCGCGATGCGGACGTCATCACCGTCGCCGCCTCGCGCCTGAAACCACTCCACTTTAAGGACGAGTGGATCAAGGAGGGTGCCACCATCCTCGTGTCGGGTCCAGTGAACTCCGATGAGTCCTTCCTGACCAGCGCCAAGATCGTCTATGATCACACACCGCTGCAGGAAGCCTATGTCGAGGATGCGATCGCCTCGGGCGACAAGGAGGCCTACTATAACGGCGTCATTGGCGGACCCTTCTACCACCTTATCGATGCGGGCAAATTGCCCGCTTTGAAGGACTCCACCGGTCTCGGTGACGTCGTCAACGGGAAGAAGCCGGGCCGCGAGAATGCGAAGGAAAGGGTGATATTCATAGCCTGCGGCATGGTTGTTTTCGATATTAGCTGGGGCTTCGAAGTACTTGGGAATGCAAAGGCAATAGGCATCGGGCAGACCCTGAACCTCTGGGAGAAGCCGAGCCAAGGCTAACTCGCTCTGCCAGCTGCCTTCTGGGCCGAGGGAAACTGAAACTCCCACGGCATACCACCCACCGCGCAGATGTAATCGTGATATCTTATTCTTTGCAAAATTCCACCGCATGCTGGCGGTACCGCTTGTGCACCGACTCGCGGAGGAGGCGAACGTCGATTTCGCCGATGGCCCTCTTCGTCAATGTCCGCCGCGACGACGACTGTGGCTTTGGGCTGGCGGTCTCCAAGGGTGCTAAGAGCGATCAACTTAGCTGCGAACAGCGCGCCAGCGCCACCTTCCGCAATCGCCACTCTGCCGGCGCGGCGATGCAGACCGACCACGCCGGCCACCGTCCCGGTGATCGATCCGGCCACTGGCGAGATCCGGCCGGCGCAGATATTCGTCGCGGTTCTGCCGGCCTCCTTGTACATCTTCGCCTATCAGAGCTTCACTCAACAGCTGCCGGACTGGATCGAAGGCCGACACGTGACCTCCAGGAATGCCTCCGTCGTCTCGGCCGGATGGGCCTTCACGAAGGGTGCATCCGACTGCGGCAGGTCCATGCAGAAGAAGTGGAGCTTGCAACGAACACCGCCGATCACGCCGACAGCCTCCCCAAAATCCACCTGCGCATGGCCCGGCGGATGCGACAAAGGCACGAACGTCTCGCGACTCCTGGCACGAGCAATCCGGACATAATCCTTCACCACAGTGTAGCCGCCGCCGAAGCCATGCTCGTCGCGCAGTCGCTCGAATATCCGCTTGGCCGTGTGCCGCTGCTTCACCGGGCCCGTCCGGTCCGCCTCTAGGATCGCATCGAGGCTTCGTCACAGGCTTCGTGCGCGTATCGCCCGGCGGCAACGAGAACCGGCACATCTTCAACACCCCGAAAACACGGGCCGCCTCCGGCTTGCGGCAAAGGTTCATCTTGCCGATATTGAGACCACCGAGGGCGAGGCATGGCCCGTCTGCCCGCGCAATCAGCTCAAGGCGGCGATCGCCGATCTCAATTCGGAGTTCGGATTGACGATGACCGCCGGTTTCGAGCACGAACTCTAATCCAGGGTTTGCAGGAGGATCCGACGCCGGCCTTCTCACTCGGAGGAAGCCGCGCCGTTTCAGCATTCTCCCTTGCTACAGGAGGATTCGCGCTGGAGCAATTCGCGGCTGAATACGGAGCCCACCAGTTCGAACTGGCGAGTCCGCCGGCCGACGCACTTGCGGCCGCGGACCAGGCAGTCTTTACACGCGAAGTGATCCGCGACGCGGCGCGGATGCGCGGCCTCAAAGCCACATTCATACCGAAGACCGATCGGGGTTTGCCTGGCAGCGGCGTGCACATCCATTTCAGCTTGTGGCGAACGGACGGTTCGCCGGCTACCGCCCGGGGTGGGAGACTTACCCCGGAAGCAGGTTCCTTCGCGGAAGCGTCGATCCGCTTCTGCCCAAGGCGCATCGACGCTGAAGGCTGGAATCGCCTCGCTGGAATTTCGAGTCGCTGACGCGACGGCCAACCCCCATGTCGCTCTGGCCGCGCTGATCCGCGCCGGCCCTGATGGCCTTCGTGAGCACCTGGCCGCGCCCGTGATGTCGACCGAGATCCTGCAACCATGAGCGAGTCTGAGCGTCTTTCAGTCGGCGCTCACGGGTTGCCTATCTCGCTTGCCGAGGTGCTTGCGGGAATAGAGTCCGACGGCTGCGGCGTGCGCTGCTTCGGAGGTCTCTTCTGGCGCGCCTATCACGCGGCACGTCTCAACGACATCTCTGACGCGGAGAAGGCCGGAGAGGGCTATGTCGAGCGGCTTTCCCTCGCCATATAGAGCGGTGTCAGGCCTTCCTCATTATCCCCGACACATCGGCTTCAGGCGCGCTGCGCTCCAACTCGACCGCTGCCTGCGTCAGACGCAGCCTTGGCTATGACCTTCGCACCGACAAGCCGATAGTCCGCCGCTTCATCTGGTTCGCCAATTCACCGGCGCGCCAAGACAGATAGGCTCGACACGGAGCTTTTGATGCGCGCCTTCCTCGGCTGGCTGCCTAGCGACAATGCCTGACTGCACGGCACCACAACGGATCGTCCGTGAAGCCCTCGCGGCCGAGAAGCCGTAACTCCAGCCGGTTCCGGCGGTTCCCTTCGAGGCTTTTCTCAAGCCGGAACGTCGTGTCAGCCATGACGGTCTCGTCTCGGTCGGCGGCAATTTAACAGCGTTCCCGATCGAACCCGGCGAGTGGTCGAAGTTCACCAGGCTTGCCGATGAGGTCCGCATTCTCACGAGGGCCGGCTGGTTGCCAGCCATCCCGTTCTCGAAGGCGTCGGCAACACCGGGTCGATCGCCGCTCATCTACGGGGAGTGGCGCGTCAGGCGGGCGGGGAAGGCCAGCGAGACCATTGTCGTGGGCCGCCTCGGCGGTCGTGTCGCCTGTCGTTCGCTCGACTTCTATAAGGCCGTCGGCGAGCGACTTGCGGTTGCCGGGAGCCGGCCATGAGCATGCTGGCATCCACGATCGACAGCATCAAGGAGAGCCTGGTCGGACTGCGCATGCCGCGGGCTCTCGAAGCGCTCGACTCGACGTTGCGGCGGATCGAGCAGGGCGAGATCGACGGCATCGAGACCTTCGATCATTTGCTGGTCGAGGAACTGACTTTGCGCGAGAGCCGGCGCATCAAGGCCGCCCTGATGATGCGCCCCGCGGTGGAAATCTGTCTTCTTCCAGCTTGTCAACGCGCGCTGCGAAAAGGGCGCTATGATCCTCACCTCCAATCGCGGCTTTGCCGAATGGGGCGAGGTCTTCGGCGATCCTGTCGTGGTCAACCGCGCTGCTCGACAGGCTTCTCCACCATGCCGTCGTCGTCCAGATCGAAGGATAAAGCTATCGGCTTCGCCAGCACGCCGATTTCGTTCCCGAGCATGTTCGCTCCAAAGCGCTCATCAATCCGCCACCGCCGCCGAAAAAGCGCGGCCGCCCTACGGGAGTGAAATCGACCGATCAAGAACGCGGCTGATCACCGACCCCTTCACCCGCTAAACTAGGGAAAATTGGATGCCCACAAGCGCGGAAACTTCGGTGCCCAAAGTCACCGCCGATCATCCACGACGCGTAGCCAAAGCCCTGGGATTGGCGGCGCGATAGCCACTCGATACGACCGGCGCGCCGCATCACATTCTTGAGCTTCGTCCAACTCGCCTGCGCCTGCTTGGATGCGAAGAATGTCGGTTCAGCCTGGGACGACAGCTGTCTCCTTGGGACAGGCTTGCTCCGGTCATCTGAAAACACGATGGGTCCACGCGGGACATTGTATTGGCGAACTTAACGAAGCCTGGCGCATACTCTCGCAGAGGCGTTGCGGGAGGAAATTCGTGTCAACCGAAGTCGTGAATCCGACGGGAAATTGCACGGAACTTGACGACGAATAGCCTCGGAATTCCATATCACGAAAGTTTGAACAATGAGCGAAGCATCACACCTTACGTTTGATCTCGACAAGATTGGAATAAGCAAGGGACACCTTATTGTCTCCAAAGGCATCGACAGCGAAGCCCTTTCGCTTCCGGTCATCAGCCTCAATAAAGGGGAGGGACCGCGTCTTCTCATCACTGGCGGATGTCATGGCGATGAATTGGAAGGGCCGATTGTCGCGCAACGGCTTGTTGAGTGGCTGCCTGAAGTGCAAACATGCGGAAGGGTCATCATCGTACCAGTGCTCAATCCGCCAGCCGTGCAGGCGTCTAGCCGGAACACGCCGATCGACGGCCTGAACCTAAATCGAGTATTTCCGGGCCGAGCGGACGGATCAGTAACCGAACGCATCGCAGATGCAGTTTCCCGCCTGTTGTTGCCAATGGCTGACACCATATTTGATCTGCACAGCTTCGGAGCACTGTGGGAATTTGCGCCGGCGGCCACGACGCATCCCATTGCTGATCCCGATCTCATGGCCAAGACGATCAGAATGGCAGAAGCGTTCAAATTACCGATGACGTTGGTCTGGGAACATCCAGAAACGCCTGGAATGTTCGATGTTTTAGCCCAAAACCAGGGCAAGGTATTCGTTTGTCCCGAACTTGGCGGCGGAACGGTTGGCGCCGAAGCTCTTGCGATTTACGAAGCTGGGGTGCGCAACGCACTCATCGCACTCGGAATAGTCAAGGGAAAAGCCGACTATCCGACGTTCCGTCAACAGAAGTCCGGCCACACTTTCGAAACGCGCCGCTCGTCCGACGAGCTGAAATCGCCTGCGCGAGGTATCTTCGAACCTCGCTGCTCGGTGTTGGATAAAGTGAACCAGGGAGATCTCATAGGGATTTTGCATCCAATGGAATCGCTGCCCGCTGATGCCGTTCAGATCCGCGCGCCTGGCACATCCATCGTTTACGCCGTTCGATCCGGAGCATATGTCGACGTAAACGAAGGAGTAGCGCTCCTTGCTCGACCCTTAGACCGCTGACAATCAGATGCGATTGTCGGTCGCTAGCGAAAGCTAAGGCTTACAACCCAATCACTGGAGGACAAAAATGGAAAGAGCAGGTCACGTAAAGGGGTGCGGGGAGATTGACATACTGGCCAACAGTGCAGCTACTCTGTCAAACGCTAAAGGTCACTCGGACCACATGCACCTTTTTGTCTAAGCAGGACCCGGCGTTTACGCGACTTTTTGAAGTACTGGACGATCTCCCGATCGACGACACTCATTGTTCACCTTATAACCGACCAAAATGCCGTTACAACTCCGCAGAAATATCTAGAGCGTATATCATAGCGGGATTTGCCGTGCCAAGCTATTTTCCGCTTGGCATCTATGCACAATGGGTGAATGGTGACGAGCCTACGAAGTATGATCTCGATCGGAAATACGGTATTCAAGACAAAGTTAACGGAATCACATTCACCTTTCTAACAGTATATTCGTCAAGTCATAGCCGCTATGCCGGGTGGTGCGCCCGTCGATCGCGGAACTGCGGCCGCTCATGTTCTGCGCCACGTGCGGCGTCACTCTCATCGAGCGCAGCTCATTGACGAAGTCTTCCGCGTCGTAGGCTTTGTCGGCGCCGAGCGTGATCGCCTGTGCCGGTCGGCGCGAGGCTCGATCATGTGCAGTGCGGCTACCCGTTCGGCATGCCCGTCAGCCAGCGTCAGGCAGGCGTCGACCAGCAAGCCATGGCGGTTCTCCATCAAGCCATGACCCATGAAGCACAACTTGGTTTCCTTGCCTTTGCCCTTCCGATAAAGCCGGGCATCCGGATCGCTAGTCGAGGCATGTGTGTCGTTCGAGCGCTTGTGGCCATGGAAATCCGCTTCCGCGTTTTGCCCGCCGCCTTCAGCCGGCGGCTCGCCCGAGCCGTCCTTCGGTTTGACGCTCTTCATCGACGCCACGCCTCGATCAGTGTGCCATCGACCGAGAAGTGGTCCGTAGACAGAAGCTTCTTCACCTTGGGCTGCGCCAGCACCGCGCCTAAGAACTTGGCCGCGATGTCACCTTCCAGCAACCGGTCGCGGTTCTTCGAGAACACCGAATGGTTCCAGGCCGCGTCATCGACGCCGATACCGACAAACCAGCGGAACAAAAGGTCGTATTCCAGCCGCTCCATCAAAAGCCGCTCCGATCGGATCGAGTAGAACGCCTGCAGCAGCATCGCTCGCAGCAGCTTTTCCGGCGGGATCGAAGGCCGCCCCATCGGCGAATACAGCGCCGCCAAGTCCCGCTCCAATGCCGCCAGCGCCTCGCTCACAATCGCCCGAATACGGCGCAACGGATGATCGCGCCGCACCCGAGCCTCGAGATCAACATAACTGAACAGTTCGCCAGACCGTTCGTCACCACCGCGCATGCCTCGTTCTCCGAATCTCTCCGGAGACACTGAATCACGCTCACAGCCCCGCTGCGAGCCACTTTTTCAACAG
>NZ_JAMYRR010000040.1:0-30613 GCF_040321535.1 Mesorhizobium sp. M0340
TAACAGTACCGCGCTCGGCCGGGAGGAGATTGGATACGGCGCGTAGCAGGGTGTCATGCCCGCGCCGTTGGTTGCGATCAGTGCGCCGATAACGGCTTTGGCGCCCGACCGGTCGGCCCCGTGCAGGGCGGCGATGGCGCCGTTGTTGACGGCCTCCCCGCGACTCCCCGACAGTAGCGGATTTACCGGGCTGCACATCCATCACTCCCCAATCGCCCGCAAATCGCGGCCGGCCCGGGGGCCGGCCGCGAGTTGTTGGACTTCAGTTGCTGACCACTGCTTCGGCGTCTTCGGCCGTGCGGATCTTGATGCCCTTTTCCTTGGCATAGGCCTCGGACGACTTCTCGATGATCGGACGCAGCAGCTTCCAGTCGGGCGCAATCCAGTCGGAGACGACGTTCCACTTCTTGCCGTCCCACTGCTGGAAGGTCACGTAGCCGTCACCTTCGTGATTGTCCCAGGAGACGTTGATCGAGTGGAACAGGTCCTTGGCGCCCAGCGCCTCGACGCGTGCCGGATCGAGCTTGAGATGCTCGAAGCCCCAGCGGACTTCGTCGCCGGTGAGCGTGCGGTTGCCGAACTTGGTCTGCGCGATGCGTACCGCCTCGACATTGAGGATGCCGTTGACGATGCCGAGATTGTGGTAGACCGAGCCGATACGGCTCTTTTCCTCGAGATTGCCTTTGCCGGCGCCGTAGACCGTTTTGACGATCTCCTGGACCACCGGATACTGCTCGCCTGACGCCTGGGTGGTGATGGCCGTATAGCCCTTGGCGGCATCGCCCGCGGGGATCACATCCTCTTCCGAATTCGACCAGACATTGCCGACGATGTGATCGGCCGGGAAGCCGGTCTTCTGCGCGGTCTTGAGCGCAACCGGGTTCATCACGCCCCAGCCGCGCAGCACCACATAGTCGGGATGCTCGCGACGGATCGTCAGCCACTGCGCCTGCTGCTCGTTGCCTGGATGCGGAACCTCGATCTGCGACAGCTCGAAGCCGTATTTCTGCGACAGCAGCTCATAGATCGGAATCGTCTCCTTGCCATAGGGCGAGCCGTGATAGAGCACGACGATCTTCTTGCCCTTGAGCTTGTCGAGGCCACCTTCCTTGGAGGCGATATAGTTCACGATGCCCGAGGTCTCGCTGTACGGATTGAGCAGCAGCGGGAAGACGTAAGGGAACACGCGTCCGTCCGTGGTGTCGGTGCGGCCGTGGTTGATGGTGATCAGCGGCACCTTGTCATCGGTGATGCGGTCGATCATGGCATAGGCGATGCCGACCGAAAGCGGGTTCCAGGCGGCGATGCCGGGATTGCTCTTCAATCGTTCATAGACCTCGACGCCCTTCTCGACCTCATACTGCGTCTCGCCCTCGCTCCAGGTCAGCTTGACGCCGTTGACGCCGCCGTCGCGGATGTTGATCAGGTTGAGATAGTCGATGAAGCCGCCGAAGAAGCCGGTGCCGCCGGCGGCATAAGGGCCGACGCGGTAGCTCTGCAGGGGAAAATACTGCTCGTCGGCGTGGACCGCCGTCGCGCCGAGGACGAAGGCCGTGGCGATCGCCGCTTTCTTGAGGTGACTGAAGAAGGTCATGGATTGCGTCTCCTGAGGTTGTGGTCCGTGAGAGGATGTCGAGCGGCGCTCAGCTGGACCTTGAGCCGATCCGTCGTTTCAGGCGGTCGAAGAGGGCCGACAGCCCGTTCGGTTCCGCGATGAGGAAGATGATGATGAGCGCGCCGAGCACGATGCGCTGGCTCATGTCGAGAACACCCGAATCGAACAGTCCGCCAAACAGGAAGGCGCCAAGCCGCGACAGGATGAGCGGAAAGACGACGATGAACGCCGCTCCCAGAAAGGCGCCGCGTATCGAGGCCAGCCCGCCGATGATGATGATGAACAGGATCTGGAACGAGCGGTCGAGATTGAAGCCGGCCGGCTCGACGGTGCGCAGATAGGTGAAGGCCCACAGCACCCCGGCGACGCCGATGATGAAGGACGAGATGGCGAACGCGAGCAGCTTGGTCTTCAGCACAGGGACGCCGATCACCCGCGCGGCGGTTTCGTTGTCGCGCACGGCGATGAAATTGCGGCCGGTCGCGCTGTTGACCAGGCGCCAGACGAGCGCCGTGAGCACGATGACCGTGGTCACCGAGAGCAGGTAGCGGCCCGTCGCCTTGTCGAGCGAGAAGCCCGCAACGGCAAGGTGCGGCGCCGAGATCACCCCGGAAGGGTTGTCGTTGGAGAACCACCCGAACTTGGTCAGCGCCCACTGCACGAAGAACTGGGCGGCGAGCGTCGAGACGGCGAGGTAGAAGCCGCGCAGGCGCAGGCTCGGCAATCCGAACACGACGCCGATGCCGGCGGCTGAAATCCCGGCCAGGATCATGGTCGCAGCCAGCGGCAGTCCTTCGACCCGAAGGTTGAAATTGTAGGCGGCGAAAGCGCCGACCGCCATGAAGGCGGAGGAGCCCAGCGAAAGCTGGCCGCAATAGCCGGTCAAAAGGTTGAGGCCGACCGCCGCCAGGCTGAGCGCAAGGAACGGCAGCAGGATCGCCTCGACGAGATAGCTCGACGCATAGGCGGGGATCAGGCCGTAGGCCACGGCAATCAGGGCGACGGGCAGAGCTAACCTCTGCCAGTCGATGGGAAGCCTTGCGGCATCGAGCGCTTGCACGGCCATCGGTCAGACCCTTTCGACAGTCTTCTGGCCAAACAGGCCGGAGGGGCGCACCAGCAGGACGACCAGCGCCAGCGCATAGGCGAACCAGCCTTCGATGCCGCCACCGACAAAGGGTCCGAGGTAGACCTCGGCGAGCTTCTCGCTGGCGCCGATGATGAGGCCGCCGACGATGGCGCCGAGGATAGAATCGAAGCCGCCAAGCACCAGCACCGGCAGCGCCTTCAGCACGATCAGCGACAGCGAGAACTGGACGCCGAGGCGCGCGCCCCACAAGAGCCCCGCGACCAGTGCCACGAACCCCGCGGCCGTCCACACCGTTCCCCAGATCCGGGGCAGCCGCAGCCCGACGGCGAGCGCCGCGAACTGGTCGTCTGCGACGGCGCGAAACGCTAGGCCGACGCGGGTCCAATAGAAGAATGCGCTCAAGCCGGCGACCATCGCCGCGGCAATGCCTGCAGCAAGAAGATCGAACGACGATATCAGGATACCGCCGACCTCGAACGGCGTGTCGTCGATGCCGAGATCGAGCCCGTGCACCTGCGTGCCCCACACCAACTGGGCAGCGCCTTCAATGATGTAAGACAGGCCAAGCGTGGCCATGAACAGCGTCATCGGCGAGCGATTGACCAGCGGCCTCAGCACAGTTCGCTCGATGGTGAAGCCCAGCGCAACCATGACCGCGAGGGTAATGAGCATTGAAAGCGCAAACGGGATGCCGCGTTCGACAAGGCTGACAAAGGTGAGTGCGGCGAACAGCACCATCGACCCTTGCGCGAAGTTCAGCACGCCCGACGTCTTGTAGATCAGCACGAAACCGATGGCGACGAGCGAATACATGACGCCTGAGAGCAAGCCACCGACCAGCACCTCGATGACGAAGAGGAAATCATAGTAGCTCATCAGATGCCCTCGCCATCTTCGCCTTCGGCGGTGCCGATATAGGCCCGGATCACCGCCGGATTGGCCCTGACCTCGGCCGGTGTCCCGTCGGCGATCTTGCGGCCGTAGTCGAGCACGGCGACGCGGTCGGAGAGCCCCATGACCACGCCGATGTCGTGTTCGATGAGGATGATGGTGACGTCGTGCCGGTCGCGCGCTGCGCGCACGAAACCGGCCATCTCGGCCTTCTCGGTCGCCGTCATGCCGGCCATCGGCTCGTCGAGCAGCAGGATCTTCGGCTCGGCGACAAGCGAGCGCGCCAGTTCGACCCGCTTCTGCAGGCCGTAGGGCAGCGTTGCGACCAGGCGATCGGCGACGGCCTCGAGATGCAGGAAGGCGATTGTCTGGTCGACCTTTTCAGCGATCGCGGCATCTTCGCGCCGGGCGCGCGGTAGACCGGCGATATGTTCGACGAAGCTGGCGCGCCGGGTGTGGACGCGGCCCGACGCGATGTTGTCGCGCACTGAAAGCCCACCGAACAGTGCCAGGTTCTGGAAGGTGCGCGCGACGCCGAGCCGTGCCAGACGGCTTGCCGACACCCGGGAGAAGGACTGGCTATCGATCGCGATCTTGCCCTGATCGGCGTGATAGAGGCCGCTGATGATGTTGATCAGCGAGGATTTGCCGGCGCCATTGGGACCGATCACAGCGCGAATCTCGCGGCTTTTGACCTCGAGGTCGACATCCCGCAGTGCCGTGACGCCACCAAAGGAAATGCTGATCCCGCCCAGCGCCAGGATCGCATCAGCCTTTGCCGACAGGCGCGCCGGGCGCGTGTCCTCGACGGGACCAGCACCAGCAAGAATGCCGGAAATTTCGGGCGCGCGCTCGTATGCGGCGGCTCCCAGCGAAGCACCAATCATGAAATGTCCCTGATTTTGAAGGCGTGCGGGCGGCGGCCTGGAGGCCGCGCGTGTCCTATTCCGCGGCGACGAGCTCCCTGTCGCGCGCCGCTTCCAGTTCGCGCACCAGAGGGATGACGCGCTTGCCGAAGAACTCCACCTCTTCCTGGAAATGCAGGAAGCCGAGCAGTATCAGATCCGCGCCGGCATCCTTCAGCTTGAGGATGCGTTCGGCAATCTGTTCCGGCGTGCCGATGAGATTGCTGCGGAAGCCGTCATTGTATTGGACAAGATCCTCGAACGAGGATTTCGCCCAGTTACCCTCGCCTTCCGGCGACGCCTTGCCGGCATTCTTGACCTGATCGGCGAAACCCTGCACCGCCTCCGGATTGGCCTTGGCGATGATCTCGTCGAGCACGGTGCGCGCTTCTGCCTCGGTTTCGCGAGCGATGGCAAAGGCGTTGACGCCGATCTTGACCTTGTGGCCATTGGCCTTCGCCTTGGTCTTGATGTCGTCAACCTGCTTCTTGATCTCTTCCGGCGTGTTGCCGTTGGTGAAATACCAGTCGGAAACCCGCGCAGCCATGTCGCGCGCCGCGCGTGATGAGCCGCCCTGGAAGATCTCCGGCTGCGGATCGATCGGCTTCGGCTTCATCGAGTAGTTGGTAAAGCGATAGAAGTCGCCCTTCAGAGTGAAATTGTCCTCGGTCCAGATGCCGCGCAGCGCACGGATGAATTCCTCCGAACGGCGATAGCGCTCGTCATGGTCGAGCCACAGCTCGCCGATGGCGGCGAACTCACCGCGGAACCAGCCGCTGACGACATTGACGGCGACACGGCCATTGGTCAGGTGGTTGATGGTGGCTATCTGCTTGGCCGCCAGCGCTGGATTCCATGGGCCGGGCAGGATCGCCGCGATGACTTTCAGCGTTGTGGTCGCCGCAAGCAAGGCATGGCTGAACGATACCGATTCGTGCTGGTTGTCGGCGCCATAGCCGGCCGTGAAGCGTATTTGGCTCAGCGCGTAGTCGAAGCCGTTGGCCTCGGCGATCTGGGCGAGCTTGCGGTTATAGTCGATGTCCCAGCCGGTCCGCTGCTCGATGTTGGAGATGACCAGGCCGCCCGAGACGTTCGGGACCCAGTAGGCGAATTTCACGTTGTCGGAATTCGAGGTCATTTCGTTCGTTTCCCCTTTTGATTGGCTTCAACCGACGCGCGTGGCGACGGCAGTGTTTGCATCATTGGAATTAAGCAAGGAAATCGCTTCGGTAGCGGCCCGTGAGATGCGCTCGATAATCGCCGCGCCGACGATCTTGGCATCGACGAAATCGTCGGGCGCGCCGTAGACGCCGGTCGGGACCGTGACGGCCCCGAAAAAACCGAACAATGGCCGGAGCTGATGTTCGAGAACCAGGCCATGGTATGGACTTCCGCCGGTTGCCGCGAGAAGCACGGTCTTGCCCGTCAGTGCACGATGATCGACGAGGTCGAACAGGTGCTTGAGAGCGCCGGTGTAGGACGCCCGATAGACCGGCGTTCCGACCACGAGCAGGTCGGCCTTCTCGACACGCTGGATGATCGCTTCGCCAGACGCGCCGAGCGCACGACGAGACAGCCCGGCGAAAATCGAAGGCGCCGCCTCGGTGATTTCGATCAGGCCGGCGTCCGACGGGACACGCGACGCGACCGCCTTGACCAGCGCGCTCACCACCGCGGTGGTGCGGGATGGCGTACTAACGCCGCCGGATATGCCGAGAACCGAAATTCTTGCCACGTGTCGTCGATCTCCTGTTCCACCAAGGGGATGCCCGGTTGCCAAGACGGGATCGTACGATATTACACAAAATCTATAGAGATAAGGAATTATCTTTTGATTTTTCCAAACCATTGAGAAAATCGGAGTGCTGACGCCTCATTAGCATGAGCTCTAACATCCGATTGGCGGCAAACCGCGGGCGCAGACCGGCCAGGCTTGATCGTGGCGATCGGCGCTCCGTTGCCCGGTGCGGCCCGCGCCGCAGATTGTCACCACCGGCACGTCGCGCTTTTGGTCGTCGATCGGCGTCCCCGCCGTGATAGCTGCCGTTGAATCGGACCCCGAACTGCCGCTCGGCGCCGAAACGCCCGCTCACATCGAGATGCCCGCCGCCCTGGGGGCTCGACCGTGTCAGATCGACCTCGGCCCGCGCGCGTGGGATGATATTGGTCGTACCCCCCGAGACTGCTGTTCGGCGCGATGCCATAAAGGAGCGCCACCGGTCCTTTGAGAACCTCGATCGCTCGATATAATCGGTGAACAAGCGATAGGTCGGCGCGACCCCGAACACACCATCGAACGCGACCTCGCCAAAATTTCCTTCATTGATCGGAAAGCCGCGAATGTAGAAGGAATCCAATATCCCGCCGGTTGAATGGGTGCTCCGTACCAAGGATCATTGATCATCACGTCGTCCACCGTGCGTGCGCCCTGATCCTCGATCGTTTGCGCCGTGTAGCTGCCTATGTTGAACGGCGTATCCATGATGTCGCGATTGCCGAGCAGGCCCAGGCGCCCGCCTCGCGCGACTTGTCCGCCCGGATACGCTTCCGGCAGATTGTCGATCGTTGCGGTCAGGGGCAGGCCGCCCAGCCCCACCACCACGATGCGCTCGAGCACCGTGCCATGGAATGTTCGTTTCATTGTTGACAGGTTAGTCATGCAAGACCTCCTGACCATCCGCACCCAGCTCTCGCCAGGCAAGGCAAAACGTTCTTGGTCCTTGGCGTGAGGGGACTTGGATGAGGAAATCTGTTGGGCTGTTCGCTGCGCTGGCCGTGATGGGTCAGGACGCCGCTGCGCAGGAGTCGACGGCTGATCGTCTGATGAAACTAGACCGGGAAGACGGTTATGCCGGACTTTTCTGAAACGCCGGTGGCTGGCGCCCGAGGTCAGAACATATCGGTTTTCGCTCGCCTTCCCTCTCGGCTCACTCACTTGTGCGGCATACAATAGACGCCCTCGGATTCCATGAGTACCGCGCCGCCCTTCAACTCGCTCATTGCGCCGACCCAGGCTTCCGAATAAGTGCGGCTGGCATCCACGGCCGTCAGCCAAAGAACGCGATTGTCAGCCAGTTCGACTTTAACTTCCTGCTGCAAAGGGCTTGCCTGCACGGTCTGTTGATAGTGCCGTTTGATCCTGACATTGCTGGCCGGGAACTCAGCTTCGTTGCTGCCATAGTTCAGCACAAACCTAGTATGGTCCTCGGCCACTGTGCAACTGCCGTCACGCTCACACACGATTTTGGCGGCGGTCTTGCAGTCCCATTTCAGTGAAGCGGGCCACATCGGATTGTCCGCGCTCGATCGCGGCTTCTCGCTCTGGCTAGCCACCGCCAAGCCTGCCCATGGGCCCATTATCGCAGTCGACAGGAGCAGCGCCTTCAACACTTATTACCCTTCCCTGATCCAGTACCGTATTGCTGTCTCGAAGCTATCGCTGGCGTCGGGGTGAATGAACCGGACAGACACGCCTTGTGATCCTCATGGCGACTCATCCTGCGTGATCGCCTGGCTTATGGCATGTTGAGATTGAACCAGCTTTTCTGGCGCATGCCGTTCGCGTCGTCATACTCGATGAACCAGGGCTTTCCGCGCACCGGCCGAGAGATGGTGTAGTAGGTGGGGCCATTACCAAGGGAATGCCCTCTATCGTTGCCCGTGATCTGGATTTTTGCCGTCACCAACCTACCGTTGATTTCGATCTGGGCCTGTCGAGATCCGTTGTCATGGTCTTGGCCGAGACGACTATTCGTGAAAGTGGCGGGCAGGGTGAGCCTGTCGGAGCTGATACGGCAGATGTTCCGTTCTTGCCTCATTCCTCGCCGATCGGAGTCGTAGCTGCCAGCTGCTTGCCAGCCAGCTGGACAATCCTCATACTTCTCGAATCTCGCGGCGCTGGAGTTGGCTTGTGGACAGATCGGCCAGTTAAAACCCGGCGCTTTCATCGCCGCCATCAACTTGTAGATTGACGGGTGGCAAGAAGGAGTGGCCTGCCAGTCACCGGACAGGCAGAGGAGGACCTGACAGCCCCATTCCGATGCCTGTGATTGGGATGGAAGAGCCGCGGCGCCCACGACGACGGTGGCACCCACCAAGAGATATTTCAGCATGTTCATAGCCTTTTCCTCGCTGCGGATTCTGATACTTTACTATGGATCATCCGCGCGAAAAAGGACAGATCGAGAAGGCAGGTTGTGCGACTACATCGATTTATGAAACGAGACGACGCGGGCCTGGTCAACAACCCGTTGCGCGCCAACATTGCGAGAACGCTGGAGCGGGAGAGAGCTAGGCGTGGCCTATCCCATATGCACATGGCCGAGCTGTTCCGGACCGTCGAGGGCGAAAGGCTCGCCTACCGGACATACATCCAGACCGTGCGACAGAAAAACAATGTCACCCTGACGACGTTGCAAATCATGGCAAGCGGCTTGCATGTGTCAGTTGCGGACCTGCTCGCGGGCGGAAAAAAACTTCCCGAATGGGCGCATCAGTTGGACGAAAATGCAATCCGCATGCGTCTGGCGCACATCATCGACATTGAGCGAAAACGACGCACTTTGCTCCGCTATAAGATGGCCGAGCTCATCGGCGTGGCGGAGGCGACATTCATGAAATTGGAACGCGCAAGCGGCAATATCAGCGTCGACACAATTGCGGCGATCGCCAAGGCGTTGAAACTTGATCCAGCGACCTTCCTCTTTTCCGATAAGGTCCCGCCATCAACTGATCTACCTGATTCTGACGCACCCGGAGGCGTAGGTTCTCATTTCAGAGTGCCGTGAACTTCCAGCGTCATCATCCGTCTAAGCTGCGCTACACAGAATGCCTGGCAGGTTTTCGCCGTGATAGCGCATACCGGTGCATTCAGGTGAAAATGGAGCAGAGCTGACAATTAGGCGCGCCACGTGTGTACCTTTTTTCGCCCGCGCCTGAGGAACGACTGCCATGACGTGGCGGCAGTCGAATGCACCGGAATCCTGATCTCTACGGTTGTGCCGGCACCGGGAGCGCTGTTGATGATGAGCCTTCCTTTCAGCGTCGAGACCATCTGGGAACATGCGGTCAGTCCAAGGCCAGTATGATTTCCAGCTCGCGTTGAAAAGAAAGGTGTAGTTGCCTTCACAAGGATTGCAGGCGACATGCCTGCGCCGTTGTCCGCCACATCTAGTACGAGGTAACTGCGCAGGAGGAAGGGACGTCGCTTGACTGTCGCGGAGATGAGAATTGGGGCGTTTCTGGTGCCGGATAGAGCGGCAAGAGCGTTTTCTATCAGCTCATTAACGACCAACCGTAACGGCGTCGCCGGAACAGGTTGCAGACGTGCTTTAGGATCGACCAAAACTTGCACCAAACTGCTGCGATCGTGCGCGAGATCCTCGAGGAGTGGGCCGAGCGCCACGGTGCTGGAATCTTGTGGCGCATAGGCGATCTGAAGGACACTGTTGGTGATCGATTCCAGTTCAGTAGCAGCACTGCGCGCAGCCTCAAGCATTTCGCCGCTCGGTTGCTTGTCTGGTTGTGCGTGCTCAAGGAACAGCCTCAAGGCTGTAACCCGCGATCGGGTCATATGCGCAAAGAGCGAAGCGAACGAGCGCATATGCTGGTCACGGCGATTGGCCAAAGCATAGCGTTGATGGATAACGAGATAAAAGGTGGCACCCAGGCCAAGTGCGATGGCAAAGATGAACCAGTTGCGCGAGGCCGCAATGTCGATGCTGGCGGTCTGCTGCAAGGTGGCACTGTGATCAACGGTAGAGCTGGAAATCTCGTAAATTGACTGTTCCAGCTTGGCCATGTCGGCAATGGCTTGGGTGTAGTTTGTACGCGCTGACACAAGAGGGGCAATTTTCTGTTCGAGGGTTAGGCCAATCCGGCCCAGGAGTTCGGCATCGTGGTCGGGAAAAAAGCGGTTCAGATAGGGCAGGTTTTCCAACTGCGCGACGTTGACGTTCACCAACGCCATTTGTCGATCGATGTCCGCATCAAGCTTGCCCGTCTCGTCGGCAATGCGAAGATAGCCATAGACTCGTATAAGGCGCTCGCGAATCTGTGCCGCGCGCCACTGAATCTCGAAAGTCTGATTGAGGATGGCATCCGTCTCCTGACGGTAGCGGTTCGATTGCATGAATGTCCACGCACTCAGCCCAAGCGCTGCAGCCATACCGAGATACGGCAGAACAGTGAGCAAACGGCCGTTTAAGAACTTCATTGCGTGGCGCGCAGGATGACTGGGAAAAACACCCAGATCGAGTTTCTTGCGGGAACATATGAAGCAGGCAATTGGTCGAAGGGCCAAACAATGAAGATGGGGCCTTTTTCTACCATGCTGATCGGGCGGAAATCCTGGCCCGGCGGGCAATGCGAGCCGGCCTTGTCACTCTCGTTGCAACGACGTTCGATCGCCAGGATCGGATTATAAGACCGGATTTCGTCCATATGAATGTCGGAAACGAAGTTGTCATAGGCGACAACTTTGACCTCCTGCACGGCGGTGACTCCGGCCTTGGCAAGCACATTTGCAAGCAGCGGCCCACGATATTCGATTTTCTCGTTGTCGCTCGTCCAAGGCGTACGCGTGTCATAGGTCTGTTGTGGAAAGTCTGCCCGCAGCTGCTTTACTGAAAAAACGGCGACAGTCTTGCCGCTGGCGTCTTGAACCGACACTTCGTTGGGATCGAGCGGAATTTCCTCGGCGGCGCTGGCGAGCGGAAGGGCTACGGCAAACATGACGGCGAGAGCATTACGCAACATCTTCCACATCCTCATATTCGCGGGGGCCATCGTTCTTAGCGAAGAGGACGCAAGGTCCTCGGGAGCCCCGCGGATCGTAGGCAAATCCCTTTTCTGCTAGGGCAAGGGTGATGTTGCGGATGCCGTCAAGGCCATAGAGGTGGTCGTGCAGCTCAAGAAAGATGCGTTCGACGCCGGGCAGCTCGGCATCCTGCAGAAGTTCTTTCTCAGCTCCTTCAATGTCCATGACGAGGGCGTTTATTCGATGATCGGCGATGAAACGATCGACGTCGGCCGAGACGATCGAAAGTTCGCGCTCATATGGTCCTTGGTCTTTGTCCGTGGAAGACATCCAAAGGTCGCGGCGAACGTAGAAGGTGAAGGACCGCGGCGGGCCTGCTGTGAGGATACCCTGCGAATATGTGACATTGTCGAGATCGTTGGCCGCTATCACGCGCTTCGCTAGTTCCGCTGTTGCGGGATTCGCTTCAAAAGCCCACACCTGAACGCCGGGGATTTTCGCGATCAGTGCGGTGATGATGCCGATACCGGACCCTAGCTCCAGTACGCGATCGCGCGCCTTGACTGCCCTGAAGATCCACTTCGCTTCCTTCGCCTCATAGCTCTGGCTTTGAAGCGCTCTCCAGATAACCGGCGAAACATCCTGTGGTGCGACAGGAACCTTGATTCCATGGACGATCATGGGCGCAATTGTCTCACAGACCTCGTGGGAGCGGATGGCCTTGCCGCATGAGCTTGGCGCGAGCCTGCTTGTAGTATTTCTCGGCCGAGCCGGCATCAATGGCCAGCCGGTCGGCCATCAGCGAAAAGATTTCCTTGCGTTTCACGCCGGGTTCGCGATGCGCCATCATGTCGATGGCCTCTTGTTCGCGCGGTGTAAGAACAGAAAAGCGATAATCGGGTTTCGTCATGACAACCCGCGACAGGCGCAACGAGAATCCCTTGGTGGAAATATCGTCCAGCACGTCCCTGAACACGCCGGGCGCAAGCCCGGTCTTGCCGAGATAGGCGGCAGCGCCGATTTGCCGGAAGCCATCCGCCTCGCAAAGGTTGTCAGAACCGGTGACGACAACATGGATCGCACTGGGTGAAGCCTCGATGATCTTGTCGACGACAGCGACGCGGTCGCCCTGTGACGTGGGATCAAAACCGGGCAAGCCAGGATCGATCACGACAAGATCGAAATGATTGTTTTGAAGCTCGGCAGTCGCGATGTTCAGCGTCTCCGCTCCCAGGACAATGCATTCTTCGAAGCTTGCTTGCACTTCGTTCATCAGTGCCAGACGCATAAGTGTCTGGTCTTCGACCACCAGGGCACGAAACATTGGAAGCCAATCCCTCTACGCATGCGCCCACCGCCCCTGTCTCTCAGAATTGGTCGCTTCAAAAAAGGGATGATGTCATCCCTATTTTTCCTCACCTCCCGAGCTACCAGTATGTGACCGATGTACGCCAGGGCGAGGACGATGCCTATTCAACAGGTCTGCAGCAATGGACAGATGGAAGCGGCTGAAGACGTCGCAAAACTGATTGCGGAACATCGTCAGAGCGTTGCCGCGCTTGAATGTATCGGCAAGCGATGGATGGGGGCCGAAGGGCCGGACGCGATCGTGCTGGGTGAGAGGCTGGACGCGGTCATGGCGGAGGAGGCCGCTGTGCGAAGGCGTGCTGCCATTGCTCCAGTAGCCACTATCGCGGAAATGAAAATGAAGGCTGCTTACTTCCAACGGCTGACGGCTCATGGCTGGTGCGAGATTGATGTCGACGATTGGCGCGCGTTGCTCGGTTCCTTCACGAAACTGCAGCCCTAAGAAAAGATCGTCGAAATCCATGAGGCCACGGTATTCCAGCCCGCGTAGATGGCCGCCGGCACCAAAATGATCGCGATGAACGCAGCCGCTCCGCCAATGGCGCCGTCGCCGCGTCCTTCCACAGGATAGTAATATCTGTGCGCTTCATCATCGTGTTTCATGCTGTCTCTCCGACCGCTTGTTTAGCAGCAGTCGCACAGGATGCCGAAACGTTGTGCCCCACAAACCCGCACGTTTCATCTTAGCGTTGATTTCCGCGATCAGATAGTTCTCATTGACGGCTTTGCCGTTTGCGGTTGTTGCGGCAAACGCGTATCCGGTCGCTATCAGCGCCGTGCCGACGTCGATTGTGTCGCCATTCAGCTGCGCACCGCACACGACAAAAACCGCCTTGTCCAGGGCGTAGCCGATTGGCTGGCATGTAACCGCCGCGCTATCGAATAGGGCTGCAAGGTGCGCCAGCGAGGTGTTCCCGCAATCGATTTTGTTTCCATTTTGCTCTTCGGCTGACGTGCCTCGAAGACATGACTGGACGCCATAGAGGCGGAAAAGGTGATCTCCATCACGCCAGGTATCTCCGGTCAGCAGTTGAGCCGATTTCGATACTGCCAAGGGCGTTGGCACGGCAGACTCGGATGCATCCTGGGCCTGGGCCGAAGCGCACAAACCAAATGCGGCCAGCACTGCGAAGCTCGCCTGCTTCATTCCTGGAACTGTCCACCGAGGTCGGCCGAATGCTCCAGATCGGGGCGCAGCGACTTGCCGTCCTTGTTGCGTCCGATCGCCGCCATGTCGAAAAAAACCATTTCGTCATCGTCGTAGGCGACGTTGTACGGGTCGTTTGCGTTGCCCGCACCGACGAGAGAGAAACACGACACGGCGTCGGGTTCACCCTTCGTGCTTTGCAGCACAAGTGTTTTGCAAAGCACGACAGATGCGCGATTGTTGTAGATTGCCTCTTCATAGTCCTGCGCGGCCTTCGTGCAGTCCCATTGCTGCGTCTTGTACGTGATCTTCGGTTTGGGGCAGGCCGCAAGGCCGCGCAGCCGGTACGTCACGCCGTTTATGACGCGCTCGGTCGCCGACGGCACCTTAACCGGCGAGATAAGGGCGGCCGCATCGCGCTGAAAGAGCGCGCCTTTTGCATCATAGCGTTCATAGACGAACACCTTCTCGCCCGGCTTGGCAAACTGGAGCAGGTAGTGCTCCGACGGCTGGGCAAAGGCACTCGGGGCGTCGGCGCCGGCAGCATAAGCCGCGGTGCCCTGAAGCAGCAAAACCATGCAAAGGGCCGTCTGTCTCATCGAAATCCGTCCTTGCGATTACATACAGTGTTGACACTTTACTAGGGCTGCGTGTAGCCATAGTAAAGTGTTAAATTTTGGCGACACTATGAACGCTCGATTCGCTCTCCTGCTCACCCTGTGTGGCGCCACGATGCCGTTCAATGCGCACGGCCAGGACCTGGCATCAGACCGCGTAGCAGTTGCCTTTGCAACACCGGCGCAAGCCCTTGCCGCGGTCGGGGCGCAAAGGCCGGGGGCGTGTACGACCGGAAATCGTGCTGAGGTCTCCCGACTTGTGCGTTCAATCGCGCAAGAGGAAGGGTTCGACGCCGATCTGGCCGAGGCAATTGCATGGGCCGAAAGCGATCTCGGCGCCAGTCAGGGTCCGTCGAAGGCCGGAGCCCTAGGGATCATGCAGCTGATGCCAGGCACGGCGGCCGATCTCGGCGTGAGCGACCGTTGCGACACAGAGGCAAATGTACGGGCTGGCCTCCGCCATCTGAAGTCACTCTATGACGAGTTCCAGGATCCGCTGCTGATGCTGGCGGCTTACAACGCCGGGCCCAACAGCGTCTACAAGGCGCAGGGCATTCCGGTGAATCCGGAAACTGCAGAATACATCGTGAAAATACTGAACCGCTGGAAGTTCGGCGGTGTCGTGAAGAAGTCTGCCCTGGCCAAATCCGAAATGCTCGCGGCCGCTCCGCCAGCAAGCGAGGACGCCTGGCAGGATGGTCATGTCATGGATTTCGGCAACTGAAAGGAGCCAAGGGTGGAATACAGGAAAGCGGGCAAATTTGCCCTGAAACTGGCCTTGGCCTCGGCGGTCGGAATAGCTCTCGCGCCGGCCAGTGCATATGCGCAGTCGGCGGCACCGGTCGAGAATGTGCTGGAGTGGTTCGTCGGCGTTCTGCAGGGCAACATCGCGCGCTCATTCGCCATCATCGCGGTCTGTTTTCTTGGCTTCCTCGCCATGACGGGCCGCCTGGCGTGGATGATGGCTTTTTCCATCATCATTGGCATCGCTCTGATCTTCGGCGCTGCCCAGTTGGTGGATGCGGTTCGCGCGACCGCGGGAGGCAGCTGAGACATGGACGACGAGGAAGTCTATGTCGAGCCGGTCAGCCTGCCACTGACACGCCCCCCGATGAAATGGGGGGTGCGATATGAAGTTTTTGCTCTGAACGGCATCCTGGCGGTGATCGGCTTTATCGCCACGAGCAGCTTCATGCTCGGTCTTGGGGTGTTCGGCGTGGTGCATCTGGTCAGCGCATATCTGTGCCAGCTCGACCCCTATATGTTTCATATTTTCGAGCGGCGCGTCTCCAAACGCGGAGCGGTGGCGAACCTTACTTTCTGGGGGGCGAGGAGCTATTCGCCATGAGCCTCGATGCCGACCTGAAATTTGGCCGTGAGCGGCGGCGTGAAAAGCCCGCGGCGATGCACATCCCTTACCTTCGCCATGTCGATGACAATCTGATCGTAACGAAGAGCGGCTTTCTGGTGGGCGTCATCCAGCTCAGTGGCCTGCCCTTCCAGACGATGGACCAGGCCGAGTTGAACAGCCGCATGTTCAACCGCAACACGACGTTCCGGAATCTCTCAACGTCTCGCTTTGCGGTCTACACTACCATCATCCGCCGCCACGTGACGCCGGAGATCGAAGGCGACTTTGACAACCCTTTCGTGGCCGAGCTCGACGCCCGCTACATGGATGAGCTTGGGGCGAAAAACCTTTTCGTCAACGAAGCGTATCTGACGGTCATACGCCGGCCGATGGTCGGCCGCGTCGGCTGGGTGGACAAGGCGCTCAATGCGTTCCGCATCAGCACCGCAGGCGAAGAAACCCGCGAAGAGGCGATGGCCGAACTGCAGGACGTTCTCGACGGCGTCGTCAAGGATTTTACGGCTTATGGTGCACGTCTTCTCGGTCTCGTGAAGCGCCGCAACGGCTTCTTTTCCGAGCCCGCGGAATTTTTGGCGAAGATCCTCGCCGGCGGCGTCGATGTGGAAATGCCTTTGCCGCGCATGTCCCTTGGCGATGTGCTGGCGACGCGGCAGCTGTTTTTCGGCAAGTCCGCGCTGGAACTTCGCGGACCGGACGCTGGCAAGCTCGGCGCCATGGTGTCGATCAAGGAATATCCGCCGTTCACCGCGCCGGGCTCATTGGACGGTCTCTTGCGCCTGCCACATGAGTTCGTCCTGACGCAGAGTTTCGCGATCGAAGACCGTGTCACGGCGATGCGCAGGATCAACACCATCGCGAACCAGGTTGAGGGCTCCGACGAGGCGGGCACGACAGTCGAGCAGTCCGTCCACGACGGCGCCGACAAGCTGGCCGGCGGCGAAGTCGTCTTCGGACAACATCACATGAGCGTCATGGCATTGGCACCGGATATGGCTGGGCTCAACCGTGCGCTATCCGATATCACGGCCGAGCTTTCGCGCATGTCGATCGTGCCGGTCCGCGAGACACTGAACACGGAACTCGCCTTTTGGGCGCAGTTGCCGGGAAATTTCAGCTACATCGCGCGACGCGCGTTGATCTCGTCCCTTAACTTCGCCGGCCTTTTTTCAGGACACAATTTCCCCTCGGGCCAACGCGAGAGGCTGCATTGGAAACGCCCCATCGCTTTGCTCGAAACGACCAGCCAGACAGCCTATTATTTCAATTTCCACGTTCACGATGTCGGGCACTTTACGGTGTTCGGTCCGACCGGCTCGGGCAAGACCGTGGTGCTGTCATTCCTGATGGCGCAGGCCATGCGCATCATGCCGCGGCCACGATGTGTTTATTTCGATTATATGCGCGGCGCTGAAATTTTCGTTCGGGCGCTCGGCGGTCGATACGAGGTGATGGAGCCTTCTCAGCCGACCGGGTTCGCGCCATTGCAGCTCGAGGACACGGCAGAAAACCGTTCTTTCCTGGAAGATCTGCTCATCTACATTCTAACGCCGGAAGGCGGTGCGCTGGACGTGGCGGAGATGCGCGTCATCAACGCCGCCGTCGACATGATCTACAAGATCCCGCGCAAACAGCGGACCTTCGACCTGCTGCCGGAAGTGCTGCGGGGTTCGCTCATGCCCGGCATGAATGATCTGGCCGCGCGGATACAGCCCTGGCTCGACCCGAAGGACAGAGGCTGGCTTTTCAACAATCCCGTCGATCTGGTGGATTTCTCGAAACCCGTTGTCGGGTTCGACATGACCAAAATCCTGGGCGACCGAAAGCTGCGCTCGGCGGCGTTGCTCTACATCTTCCACCGTCTTGAGGACGTCATCGACGGCTCGCCGATCATGCTCTTCCTCGATGAAGGCTGGAAGCTGCTGGACGACGAGGTTTTCGCCGCTTTCATCAACGAAACGCTGAAGACCATTCGTCGCCGCAACGGCGTGGTCGGCTTTGGCACGCAGACGGCGGAAGACGTCGTCAATTCCGCCATCTCGTCGTCACTGATCGAGCAAACGAAGACCAACATTTTCTTCCCCAACCCGAAGGCGAGCAAGGAGTCCTACATGGAGCGCTTCTCGCTGACAGCGAAGGAATTCGAGTTCGTGCGCCGAACCGCGAAGGAAACACGCACCTTCCTCGTCAAGCACGACAGCGACTCGATCGTAGCCAAGCTCGATTTGTCGGCGATGCCCGATCTCATCAAGGTCTTGTCCTCGAACGAAGCCAACAGCAAGGAATGCGCACGGCTCCGGGAGACCTTCGGCGACGAGCCGGAGATGTGGCTGCCATACTTCTGCGGATGGGAGAACGAGCATGACGAAGCGGCTTAGCAGCGCTTGTCTGGCCGTGGCTCTCGCGACGTCGGGAAGCATGACCGTGGCTGTCGCTCAGATCGCGGTCATCGACGATTCGAACCTCGACAAGCGGCAAGAGGACGAGCAGCACAGCACGAAGTCGGATGAAGCGAAGAAGGACGAAACCGACAGGAAGAAAAGCGTCGTCTGCACCTATTCGAACAAATACCGCTCACAGATGTTTCGCCGGTCCCCGGCCGACGCGTTGCAGCGCGACGCGGGCAACGTGAAAATGATCCGCTATTACGCGCAAAAGTACGGCGTGCCCGAAGGCCTGGCGCTCTCCGTCGCCTATCAGGAATCGCGCTTTGACACGTGCGCCGGGAGCCACACCGGCGTCAAAGGCGTCATGCAGCTGACCAAGGGCACCGGCAAGTCCATGGGACTGGACCGCGACGTGAACGAGCAGAATATCGAAGGCGGCGTCAAATATCTCGGAATGGGGGTGAAGCAATGCGGGGCGACAAATTACAGCTGTCTCGCCTCCTTCTACAACGGATCGAACGCAGGCGAGCAAAACCAATGGGCCGGCGGCGTCGGCCGTTGGAACAGTTACTTCAACGACTATGTGTCGAGCGGCAAGGCTCCGGCCGCCGCGCCGGCACCATTCTCGATCGTGACGGCCGACGGCGCCGGCGGCACGGCCCAGGACGCGGCCATGGGCACGGTCAGGAAGGCGGCTGGCGGCCTTGATGCAAGCTCATCGCAGATGGGCGCCAACTATGCGGCGATTGACGCGCTAGCGGGCAACGTTGGCCAAGTGACGGAATACAAGGACGCTTGGGAGCTGAACTCGTCGGCTCGTGGGATCAACGCCGATGTCACCAACCAGTACCTCGCCAATGCGGGGAATTTCACTGGCCTGCTGGCTCAACTTCTGTCGTTGCAGAACGTTCAGGCATCGCAGTCGGCCAAGCTGGTGCAACAGCCGAAGAGCGGTTCTCCAAACCCGTTCTCTTGCAATCCCGCGGAACTGGAATGGTTGAAGATCGATCGCGGCCGGTGGCTACCATGCGCGGTTGAGAATGCAGGGACAAGCTCAGCCGACAGCCGCTCGATGATCATCACCACTGACCCTGCTGGCGCTGCCAGCGTCATCGATTCTCTGCAGCAATAGGAGGCTGACATGACGAAATTCGCAATTGCCGGCAGTCTGGCGCTTTGGGCAAGCACGGCCCACGCACAGATTGCCGTCATCGATGGCGCCAATCTCGATGTCGCCCGCAAGAATGCGGACAATACCAACTCCATCATGGATTCGAACAAGGATATCCTGAAAAAGAGCGACGAGATCCTGCAGGCTCTCAGCGGCAGTCGTGACGGATCGCTCGGGATCGGACAGATGGGCCTTGGCGGCAATATGTCGATTGCCCAGGCGCCGTCGTTCGGATCGATCCTGAACGGCGGGGCTCTTTCGTTTGGCGGCCTTTCGCCCGAAATCCAGAAAATCGCCGGCGCCGTCATCAACGGGCTCCAGCTGGTGAAGCAGCTCCAGCAGATTGCCGGCAAAGAGACGAGCGCCGTCAACACGGCCTATGGCGGCAGCGTCAACGTGGCCTCGCTGCTAAGCGCGCTGACTTCGCAGGCCTCGCAAGGTGTCACCCAGCGCCAACGGTCCCTGCAGTCCGCGAGCGGGCAGATCGGGCAGTCACAGGACGTCAAGGGATCGGTGGACCAGAACACACGAATGCAGCTGGAAAACGCGCGCGCGGTCAACGAACTGATCGGCGTGCAGAACGGTGCGGTCGCGGCCCTGAATGAGAAGCTGAAGGGAGATCTTCTTCGCCAGAGCCAGGTGCAGAAGATGATGACGCCGCGCACCGTCAATCCATTCGCGGAATTCGGCAAGAGCGGGGGCTGAGCGCTTGTCGAGGCGAGTCCTGCGCATATGCGTTGTGATTGGGCTCGGCGCGGGGCTTTTTGGATGCGCTAATCGCGAACTGAAAGCTCCGTGCGGGCCTTTGGCGTATGCCCACACCGACGAATGCGGCGCGCTGAAGCCGGTCAATTCAACGCCGTTCGCCAGCATCATTGACGAGGATCCATGAACGGTCTCGCCGCAAGCATCCTCGGTGGCATTGACAACATCGGCGAGGACTTCGTTCGCACCGTCTATATGCAGTTGGGCAATGCGATGGGCAACGTCTTCACGCTGATGCTGACCCTTTATATCGTGTGGTGGGGCTATTCGATTTTGAGCGGGCGTGAGTCGATTTCGCCAATCGAAGCGGCCTATCGCCTCGGCCGCGCCGTCATCATCTATCTGCTGCTGACCAGATGGGGGACATTTTCCGCGACGATCTATCAGCTCGTGCAAAGCATTCCAGACGAGGTCGGTAAGGTGATCGTCGGCGCCGTGTCGCGGGCCACCGGCAATCAGCTCAGCGATCAGGCGGCAATTCCAGCGCTGATCGACAATCTCTACCAAGGGGCGCAGGACGTCGCCAATCAGGTCTATAGCGGATCCTTCTATGACATTTTTGGCGCGCTCTTGTCGCTGCTCGTCCTGCTGTCTGCCATCATCTTCGCAGCGCTTGCCATTGCCGCGATCATCGCCGCCAAGGTGATGTTGTTCATCACGCTGGCCTTGGCGCCGATATGGATCATTCTCTGGCTTTACCGATGGTCCTCGCGCATGAGCGAAGGCTTCCTTTCGCTGAGCACCTTCCTGATGATCCAGCAAGTCCTGATCTACGGCTTTCTCGGTTTCTACTTCTCGCTCGTCAACGCGGCGCTGAACACCGCCACGTCCGGCGGAGCGACCATGGACAGCAAAATGTCGCTGGTGCTGCCGCTGGTGCTGGTGACGATCATCGGGATCTACGTTCTCATGCAGATACCTTCGATTGCTTCGATCCTGAATGGCGGCGGGTATCTGAGCACCGTGGGAGCATACAATCCTTATAGAAACTTCGGCAGAAACGCCGTGCGCTATTCCGGCGCGCGATGGGTCGCAGGCCGCGCCGCTCGCGGCGCCCGACAGCTCGCGGCAAACAGTTTTCGATCTTCGCGAGCAGCTAGGGCGGATGCCGCAACCCGGTCCGCCATCCAGCAAGGTGCGCGCGATAACTCCAGGCCTCTGGCCTAGGACACAAGAACGATCACCGATCGCGGCGTGGATCAGAATGCGTCGCGCAAACGAGGCAATAGTAACGTGACAATGCCAGTGGAAACGGCTGCCGACCGCAGCAGCGAACTCGTCGACAAGCGCTATTACAGGGCGGGCGCGACCTGGGAAGACGACACGCACCGGTCAATGCGTCGATCGCGTACATTGGCCTGGATCATCAGCGGCGTTTCCGGACTGGTGGCGGTGCTGTCTCTGTTGGCGCTCGTGCTGATCCTGCCGCTCCGGCAGTTCGAACCGTATGTTGTCGAGGTCGACAAATCGACGGGCTACCTCGAAATCATGCGCGCGCTGAAGCCTGGAGATTTGTCGCAGAACGAAGCCGTCACGGCGGCCAATCTGGTCCGCTATATCAGGGCCCGGGAAACCTACGATTCCCGTGAACTGAAACAGAATTACGACCTGGCCCAGCTCTACTCCACCGACGCGGCATCCAAGGATTTGACGTGGCTTTTCACGCCTGCAAATCCACAATCGCTGGACAAGATTTTTGGCCGCAATGTCACTGTCTCGGTCGAGATCAAGTCGGTTTCCCTGCTCAATCGCAACACAGCCTCGGTGCGCTTTGCCACGACGACGCGGCGGGACAATTCGTCCACCACCGACGATTGGGTGGCGGTGATAAAATTCCGCTACACCTCGACGCCGCTGAAGAACGAATGGCGTTTCGACAATCCGTTGGGATTTCAGGTTACGGACTACCGCCGCGATCAGGAATCGGCGCCCGCTGCGGGGAGCCTACAATGAGATGGCGCGTGGGCCTTGCGCTGTCGGCCGCCTTTCTGCTCGGCACAATGCACGACGCGGCCGCACGCGACGGTCGCATCCGATACGTCACCTTCAACAATGACGACGTGACGTCGGTGCGCGCAGCTCTGGGTATTTCGACGATGGTCGAGCTCAGCCCGACCGAAGTCATCGAAACCGTGTCGGCTGGCGACACGAAAGGCTGGTCGATCATCCCCAAACGCGGATCGCGATTTCTGTTCGTAAAGCCGCTGGAGCGCGATGCGTGGACCAACGTCAACGTCGTCACCAACCGGCGCGTCTATTCCTTGCTGCTGCAGGCAACCGACAATAGCCGTGACCGGGCATCGTTCCAGGTCCGGTTCAAATACCCGGACGAGGATATCAACGCGCGCCTGCTCTCACAGGCCAAAGAGAGCGCCGCCGATCCGGATTTGAAGGACCTGAACTATGCCGATCTCAATTACGACTATGCCTACAAGGGTGACGACAGCCTGAAGCCGCGTACCGTATTCGACGACGGCACGAAGGTGTTTCTGGAGTTCAAGGGTGACATTCCGGCGATTTTCGTTGTCGACGACAAGCGCCATGAGTCGCTGGTCAACGTTCGCACGCAGGGCAAATACACAGTCATCGACAAGGTCGCGCAGCAATTCACCTTGCGGGCCGATGGCAAGACGCTCTGCCTCTACAACCGGGCGCGACCCAACGCCATCGATCCGGTCGAGCAAGTCTACGGTCCAACGAAACTGACAGGCGGTTCCACCCTGTTCGGATCCAGCGGAGGGCGGTGATGACCCAGATCGATTATAACCAGCTGGACGGCAGCCCGACGGTCGCGCGCCGCGGTGCGGGCGTGGGTACCAGGATCGCCCTGGTCGCCCTCGGCGTGGTGCTGGTTGGCGCGTTGATATGGCTGAACTGGCCCCGGGAGCCGGTATCGCGCGATGTTCGCAGCGACGGCGAGGAAAACTTCAACCCGCCCGAATTCCGCCCGCCGGCGTTGAACGAACCGCCGCAACCTGCCGACGGCACCATCGAGCAGATTGTGGTGCCGCCACCGGCCGCCGACCAGAGCGGCGCGCAACAGGCTACCAATGTCGATCAGACCGTGCAGGAGGGCGCGGATCTCGATGCGCAGCGGCGCGCGCTGGAGGCGCAAATGGCGGCAGAGGAGGCTCGCCGCAAGGCCGAGGCGGAAGAAGCCCGCCGCGAAGCCGCGGCAGAGGAAGAGGCTCGCCGTAAGGCAGAGGCCGCCGAGCGCGAAAAAGCGGTGTGGGAACGCCTGCGCTCGAACCAGATGGTGACGAATGATCAAACCGGCTCGACGGATGCCGGCGCCCAGGCGGCGCAGGTCGAGATCGCGCCCGACGGTCAGATCATTCCGGTCCCCGGCGCCGACAGTGATCCCAACAAGGCATTCCTGGCGCAGTCTGAGGCAAGTTCTTCCGGCATCGTCAAAGCCAGGGTCTTCCGACGCACCGATGCGTTGATCCCTGAAGGCACGATCATTCGCGGCTATTTGGAAACCGCGATCAACACCGACCTTCCCGGTGCCGTGCGCGCTGTCGTGCGTGAGGATGTCTTCTCGCTCGACGGCAGGCGGATCCTCATTCCGAAGGGCTCGCGCCTGACCGGAGAATACCGCTCGGGGCTTGCGCGCGGTCAAAAGCGTGTTTTCATCGTCTGGAGCAGGGTCATCCGCTCGGATGGCATTTCCGTCGACATCAAATCGCCTGGTGCCGACGCGCTCGGCCGCGGCGGCATGGGCGGCCGTGTCGATACGCACTGGGCTGCACGGTACGGCAACGCCATCATGCTTTCCGTCGTTGGCGGAGTCTCTGAATATCTGTCCTCGCTTGGCGATAGCGGGCAAGATGGCCAACAGCGCCAGGTGTCGACAATCGATCCCGTAACAGGTGAGACCACGACCCTAACTTATGGTGGCAATGGCTCGCAGCGCGACGCCCGCAGCATCGCGTTTGATAAGTCATCGACCGCCTTGCAGCAACTCGCGCAAGAGGCGTTTCGCGACACGCAGAACATTGGCCCGACAGTCTACGTCGACCAGGGCACATCGGTCGTCGTGCTGGTGCGGCGAGATCTCGATTTCTCGGACCTATACGCCGATCCCGTCCAGGAAGAAGTTGCACGCCTGAAGGCAGGTGGGCGGCCGAAGGCGGCGATCGATCCGACGCCTCTCTACGGCATGCCGACGGATCATTTTTATTCCGGCTATGGGAGCCCGGTGAAATGAATGCCGTGCATCCCCTCCCTGACCCTTGGGCGAGAGCCCCGGTCCTGCGTGCTCATCTGGAACCGATATGGGCCTATTTGACCGAAGATGCGGTGTCCGAGATTGCGATCAACAGGCCGGGTGAATTGTTTATCGAACGCCTCGGCGCGAAGGAAATGGAGCATGTCGTCAAGCGCGAGGTCACGCCCGGCTGGATTAGGCATATCTCGACGGGTGTCGCCTCGGCGACAAATCAGGTCATCAACGAAGAGAAGCCGGTCCTGTCGGCCGCTCTACCCTCGGGTGAGCGCATCCAATGCATCTTGCCGCCGGCGGCTCCCGAAGGCGGGGCGATTTCGATCCGCAAGCAGGTCATCATGGATATGAGCCTTGCTGCCTACAAGGATCTCGGCGCCTTCGAGGACACGGCAATGGGCAGCGGCCTTGCGCTTTCAATCGAAGAAAAGCGACTCGTCGAGATGTTGCACGACACGTCGCCAATGGACTTCCTGCAATACGCGGTGCGCAACCGCGTCTCGATCGTGGTTTCAGGCGGCACGTCAACCGGCAAGACGACTTTCTTGAATGCGCTCTTGAAGGAGATCCCGGCCCATGAGCGGATCATCACGATCGAAGACACCCGCGAACTGAGGCTGCCGGCTCCCAACAACGTCACCTTGATAGCCTCGAAGGGCGACCAGGGGCTTGCCAAGGTCTCCGCCCAACAGCTGCTCGAAGCCTCGCTTCGCATGCGGCCCGACCGTCTGCTTTTGGGCGAGTTACGCGGCGCTGAAACCTTCGCGTTCCTCCAGGCGATCAACACCGGCCACCCGGGTTCGCTCACGACCGTTCATGCCAATTCCGCCCGGTCCGCCTACGAGCGGCTGGCGCTCATGGTCATGCAGGGCAGTTCGGGCCTCTCACGAGGCGAAATCCTCGGCTATCTGCGCGAGGTCATTCCGGTGGTCGTCCAGATGGTCCGCACCGAAGGCGGACGGCGCGGCATCAGCGAGATCAAGTTCACCAAGGCCGAGACAATCTAGCGGGGGCCTATCCATGCAGAAAATCGCAACTGCAATTTTCATGGTGCTCATGGCGATGGCCCTGGGCGCCCTGGTCTTCACCGTCGTCTATGCCGCGACAGATTGGTTCAGGACTGGCTCCCGGGTCCTGTTCGACCAGTTGAACGCCAATCCCTTGCCCGTCGTTCGTCTGGCCTGGGCAGATACGATAGCGGGGAATGTTAGCCGGGTACAATACGCCGTCGCCGCAGGGGCATTAGGGTTTCTTGCGCCGCTGGTCGGCCTGTTTCTCATGCGCCCGAAAAAGCGCAACGACTCTCGCTTCATGACTATGAGCGACGTATCAAAAACCGGCCTGACGAAAGTTGGCGGCGTCTTCGTCGGTCGAGCCGGCGGCAGGCTGGCCGAAATTCTGTCGCCCGGCCGCGATCAGCGCTCCGGCAAGATCCGCTTGACCCAGCGCAAGCTGATCGGCGGCAAGAAATTGTGGATTGATGGCGATGATGTCGGCGGTTTCGTCATAGGACCGCCGCGCTCCGGTAAAGGCACGTCTCTCATCATCCCGAACGTCTTGACCTGGCCGCATTCGCTCGTGGTTCTCGACCTGCGGGGCGAGACCTATGCGGCGACTGCCGGTTACCGTTCAACCATCAGCCGCGTGGTGCGTTTTGCGCCGGCTGATCAGGACGGCAATACCGCATGCTACAATCCGATGGACTTCATCTCGCTGGATTCGGCGCAGCGCGACATCGACCTTCGCAACATCGCTGCGGCGCTGTTTCCGCGACCGCCCTCAAATGCCGACCCTTATTGGGTGAACGACGCCCGTCTCCTTTTTACCGGCATAGCATCCTTCGTCATGGAATCGCCGACGATCCCAAACCAGAAAAAGACCTTTGCCACAATCCTCGAGATCATGAACGGTGCCGAGCAGCCGCTCCTGGAATTCATCGGCTCGCTGCGCGAGGAACGCCGCCGCGAATGTTCGCATTTCACATTGCAAACCCTGCTGCCCTACTTTGAGATGTCTGAGCGGCAGTTCTCCGGAATCTACGCCGGCGTGCGCACCGGCATGGCCCCCTTCCTCAACGAGCGCCTGATGCGAGCCACCTCGCGCAGCACGTTCGATATTCGCAGGCTCAAGCGGGACCGGATTTCTCTCTATCTCGACGTGCGCCGCGAGCAGATCACTTCGCTTGGACCGTTGTTCAACGTCCTGATCACGCAGATGATGAACTTCATGTCGGAAAGCCTGCCGCAGCCGGGCGAGCATCCGGTACTTGTGCTGCTCGACGAGTTCCAGAACCTCGGCAAGCTGGAGAACGTCACCGAAATGGCGAGCGTGCTCGGCGGCAACGGTGTTTCGATGTGGTTTTTCGTGCAGTCGTTGAAGGCTGTAGGCGAGATCTATCGCCAGGAAGGGCGCAAGACGCTCATTAATGCCGCTCGCGTGCAGATCTTTTTCGGCGCGCAGGATGCTGACGATCTGCGCTACGTTTCCGAGCAGCTCGGCGAAAGGTCGGACGTGCAAAAAGACGTGACGCGCACCAAGGCGACGTTGTTCGACACTTATTACACGCGCTCGGAGCACCGCAAGGAAGTGCGGCGGCCGCTCATGCGGCCGGACGAAATCCGCACGCTCGACAAGAACAAGGTCATCATATTGCCGCGCGGCGAGCTGCCGATCCTTGGCACGCGCAATTTCTATTTCGCCGACGGCCAGCTCGCCAAACGCGCATTCATGCCCCTGCCCGCCTCTACCGACGCTTCGCGCACGAAAAGACCTGCGCTGGACGCTTCCGCGGCGGTTCCATCTCCTGCGCTCCCGACGATTGTGCCGACAGCACCGGCGTACCGCTCAGGCCTCTTGCAGACGCGCCTACGGCGCGGCGCAACATTTGCCGCAAAAGCCGGCCGTATGGCTCCGCCGCGGGGCCGGCGCACAATCGTCAAAGAACGGCCGAAAGCAAGCGACACTGCAGGTGTGCCACCTTATGCCGCCATAGATTTTTCCGCGTTGGCGGCCAAAGCGGTGACAACACGCATAGCGCCAGAAAAAGAAGCGGCGGTTGCGGCTATCCTAAACAAGGTGCGATCTCTCCGAGCCCACGCATCCGACACCGAGGCTTTCGATCGAAATTTGAGCGTCGTCGAAGATACTTTGCCTGATGTAGTCGACGGGTAGGAACTGCTGCGCCCTGCTCGTGTCAGATAGAAGAGCGGCAACGTCATGCCTCAGGCCTTCCGTATCAGCCGCCAGTTGCCGGGCGGTGCCGCTTGAGCACTCCAGTCAATCGCAGCGTAGAATCTTTGCTTCGCGCGCGACCGCGACGAAAGCCCTGCGGGCGGCGGGTGGATGAAGCTCACCTCGTATAACCTTCAGACAGGCGTCCATAGCTGCCCTGTGCTTCTCCGTCTGACGACCACCAAGATCCCGCAGCAGGATGGAGGCCGCATCATTAACATCGAACACGGTGCGTTCTGTATAGCGGCCAATCTGAATCACAACTGGCCTCTCAAATCTTACCAAGCCGGTCATCTACCCTCACCCTTGAAACTCTATCAACAACAGCCTGCGATCACCGGCGGAAGAAAAATCGCGTCGGTTGATCCCGCTTGCGGGTTGCCCCGGTCGGCCGCTCAATCGAAAGTTTAGTAAGAGGTGGGTTTCCACCCATGTTCAATTCGAGCAGACGTTGGTCCAATTCCTTGTCCGCCGCTGTGAGGCGATGGTTTAGGCGCAGATAGTCCATCCAGGTCGGCGTGCGGAAGGTTTCTGTCCAAAGCGAGGAATCCTGAAGATCGCGCTGGAGGTTCCAGTGCCTGGCGCCGACGCGGCTTTGCACCCGCCGTCGTTCCTGCATCTGATCGAGGAAAGCTTCGACGTTTGCCTCCGGTATTGAGTACTCGATCTTGATGACGATCGGGCCGCTTCTCGGCTTCAGGTCGAGAGCGAGTTGCGGTGTCTCGAAGCCAAAAGGATCCTGATCAGAGTCTTGCCATTGACGGATCGGCAACAGGAACCCGGTGGCCGCGACCATCAGTAGCGCAGCAGCTGAAATCTCCAGGGCTGAGGCAAGCGAATAGTTCTCAGCCACCGTACCCCACAGCCAACTGCCGGCCGCGATACCACCCGACGAAAGGGCATAATAGATCGAGAGCGTGCGACCAACGACCCACCTTGGGCTTGCCAATTGAACGCTTACGTCGAGCCCCGTCCAGGTGACCACCCATCCCGCGCCGCCGAGCGCCAGCGCAATAGCCGCCACTGCCACTGAAGACGTGAGAGCAAGAGATAAACAACACGCCGCGCAAGCAATGCATGCCAGTATTGTCAGTCGCTCCTGGGAGAGCGACCGTCTCAAAACATTGTTGCAGATGCCGACGCACAAGGCGCCGGTCCCGAAGCCAGCCATCAGGATGCCATAAACGATCGGTCCTCCGCCTAATTGATCGCGGGCAACGACAGGCAGGAGCGCGAGTATGGAGATGCTGGTCAGGCCAAAAAGCGCGCCACGCGCGATTGCCGCCTTGATCTCCGCCGATAGCGCCGTGAAGCGCGCTCCGTCATGAATGGCCGTGGTCAATGGCTCGCGCGGGAGGGGGGACGAGCGAACATCCCATTTGCGGCGCCCTATGGTCCACAGCAGCGCTAGATAGGTCAGCGTCGCCACAGCGAAAGCTGTCAAAGGTCCAAAGGAGGCAACGACAATGCCACCAAGCGCCGGACCGACGCTTCGAACAGCGTTATATCCAACCGAGATGAGCGTAACCGCGGCTGGAACTTCGCGTTTTCGTAAGATGTCGCCGACCGACGCGTGCCAAGCGGGATCGGTGAAAGCGGCGCCCGCTCCGGCCAAACAGCTGAATGCAAGAACCATCCATGGATTGAAAATTCCCAAGCCTGCAAGAACCGTCAGCATCGCCGAGGACAGCGCTATCACGGACCAGCCAGCGAACATCAGATTGCGGCGGCTGAAATTATCAGCCAGGGCTCCGGCGATGATCGACAGGATGAATGTAGGCAACGTCGTCGAAGCCTGCACCAAGGCGACCATCACGTCGGAAGTCGAAATGGTCGCCATCAGCCAACTGATGGCGACAGTTTGAATTAGCCAGCCAAAGCTGGACACCTGCGTAGCAAGCCAGATCGATCGGAAAGTTGCATTCTCGAGCGGCGCAAATGTCGCCGACGAAGCTGGAGTCGCATCTGCGGGCGCCACCCTGCTCATTGGGTTGAGCCCTCCCCTCGATCTATCGGTCGCGTTTAGAGGTGCCCTCCCGGCGCAGGTGCCCGTGGAGGAGTAGCAGCATGAGCGCATTTGCTAGGGATAGCGCAAGACAATTCTTCACCGCCGGCGCTCTGGCCGAAGCGATTACTTGGTCTGGAAGAAAAGGCGGATGCAGCCTGACCGCAAATCGGGCATCGCACCGAGTTTAGGAATTGCCGCCTTCGGGAAGGAGACCTTCATTCCGCGCGGGAAACGATGCCCATGGAAAGCCTGGGACGACGGCGCCGATTTCTATCAGAGAGCTGGCCCGCAGCGGATTCAACGAAGCCGGGCCACACCTACCTAGCCGCCTTGATGCACGGCGATAAGCTTTTGACGGCCTGAAGCGACGCTGTGGTCGCCGTTGCGGTGCTTTTCCACGCGCCTCGTCAGGCGCCGGGATTGCTCCGTCGTGATGGCAGGCGGGGGTTTGCAGGTTGCGGTCGACGGGTTCGTTTCGGGGCGTCTGCCCCCATCGTTATGTCGCGAGTTGGGGGATGCGATCGAGGACGATGCGCAGGATGCGCTGGTCGGGGCACGATGTCGGCAGGTGCAGGCGGACTTGCGATTTCATCTCGACCACCCGCGCAGCGATTTTGATGAGGCGCAATCGCAGCGTGTCGAATTGGGCGACGGCAAAGCTCGAGCGCCTCGGCATCGCGGCCCGCAAGCCCCACATCAACCAGTAAGCACCGGCATGCAGGAATAGCCGGAACTGGTTGGCCGTCGCTCTGGTGCAGGATGTGCGGTCGGCGGCAAGATGCGTCTTCCACGACTTGATGTGGTTCTCGGCCGCGCCGCGCCGGCAGTAGACATCCTCGTAGAGCGCCTTGGCCTTCCCACCGGCAAGGTTGGTGACGACGAAGCGGATATCGCCACCTTGGGCGCCGACCTCGACCCGCGCGATGATGCGCTCGACGCGGCTCCAACTAGCGGCGCCGTCAACGAACTCCTTGAACCTGCGGACCTTGCCTGTCTTGGCCGACGCTTCGAAGCGCGCCGTCGTGCTGGCCTCCAGATCCGCGACATGCTTGCGCAGGGTCGTGGTG
>NZ_JAMYRR010000041.1:0-25819 GCF_040321535.1 Mesorhizobium sp. M0340
GCGACGCCGGCCGAATCATAGCCGCGATATTCGAGCCTTTTCAACGCATCGACGATAAGCGGCGCGACCGGCGAGTTACCGACAATTCCAACGATACCGCACACCTGTTAGGTCCCCCGAATACTCAATATCGCGCTCTTGTACCGCCTTATCACAATCGCTTCGTCATATTCGCGTTCTACTTTTCGCCTGCCGGCACGGCCCATATCGGCTCTTTTGTCGCCAGACAGTTTGTGAAACATCACGCATTTAGCGAACAAGTCACGAGCATCTCGTGCACGACAGAGATAACCATTGACACCCTCGTCAACCACATCGCGGCAGCCACTCCAGTTGGTAGTAATGATCGGTCGGCTAAGCGCAGCGGCCTCAAGGAGAGTTCGAGGCGTCCCCTCTCCATAGTAGCTTGGAAGCACGACGCAATCGGCAGCTTCAATGAATGGTCTGACATCATCCGTATCTCCCCTGTACTCAACAACCCCCTCCCTCACCCACCCTTCAACATCCTCCTTTCTCACCGACTTCGGATTCTTCTCGTCCACGCTGCCCAACAGTTCGAACTTCATTGATCCACTTGACGCCTTCGACAGACGGGCGGCTTCAACAAATTCTCCGACTCCCTTCTCCCAAATCAATCGTCCAACGAAAAGAAATGTTGTCGGACCTGCCGACTCCGCAAGTTGGCGCTGATCGCCTCTAAATTTTTTCAGATCTACTCCAGATCCGGGCAGGACTTCCGTCTTTTCTGGTTCGACGATCTTTAAATTAACAAACAGCCGCCGATCATCCAAATTTTGAAAAAACACCTTCGAAGATTTGCGAAGCGCCCACCTATACAAAATCCGAGTTGCGCGCGACAGTAAGGACGTGGTCGACGAAGCTATCCCGAGTCCAGCGATGTTATTAATGACGGGCACTCCACAGATGCTGGCTGCAAGCGAGCCGTACACATTTGGCTTAATTGTAAAACCCAAATACAGACACGGCTTCTCTTCCTTCAGTATCTTTAACAGACGCAGAAACAACGAAATCTCATCGAAGATGTTCTTGCCGTGACCCTCAAAGTCTAAGTTAATAAAGCGGCACCCTAGCTCAGCGACCCGCCGTGAATACGAATCGAATGGAGCGAGCGCTATCACATCAAATTCGTCCTCAATGAGGGACCTGATTAGTCCGCTTCGGAAATTCGCCAAATTCCATGAAGTGTTGGCGCATATGATCAGCTTAGGCCTCACTTCGCCCCCCTAGTCTGCTGGCCGACAGGCACTTCAAATGGGCGGGGCTGGGGTATTCGCATCGAGAGAAACTCCGTGATTTGCTAATGCGGCGCATAGCAGGGCTGAGTGCAACGAATGCTTAAGACGGAACCCACGGCGCCACGCCGCCTTCACGATCCCTACCCAAACACCTTGTCGCGTCTCGAGTCGCGTTAGCACGGGCTTCGCTGCGGCAAGAGGAAAGAGATGCCATCCGCGCTATGGTCTGTGATATGATTTGACCTTGACGTAAAGGAACCCCACGAATAACAAATAGACAAGAGAACATCCTAGGCTGTTTGCCAGCAAATACCGTTTAAAGTCAACCTGAAACATAATTGCCAGAACGACAGATAACAGCATGACGGATAAAATGAGAGCATTGTTGGCTAGCAGCCATACTGTCTTTCTGAAAACCAGAGCGGTAGTCTGAACACTGACTGCAATCAACCTCGCGATCAGTAGTGGCAGCAACATTAATACAATCCCTTCCGACTCCGCCCATTTCGCCCCTAGGACTAACACCACCAGTTTGCTAAATAATACGTAAGCGGCAATCACCGTTATTGACAGGGCAATAGCAGTCCAAAGGGTGAAGTTAAATTCCCAGAGAAAGCTACCTTTGCCGCGATGCGAAGCAGACGCCTTCTGGAAATAAACTTCTGATAATCCGTTTGCCACCAATGACAGCGGTAAAGCAGCAATGCGAAATGAGATCGAATATAGCCCAACCTCTCGTATGGAATAAGACAGAGATATGAGTACACTCATTGCGTTGATGGAGAGCGCGCTTATCAGAGTACTCGGAATGTCGAACACGACCGATTTGCCATACCGTGCGATCACGCTCGTCAGCCAGGTCCTCGTAATTTGTCTATTTAAATTGAGCGCATTTAGGGAATACATTAATACGATCGCCTGAGCGACAAATCCCAAGCAGAAACCTTCAATGAGTCCCATCTCCTTATTGCCAAAAACCCCCAAGCCAATTTGCGCGGCGATAGTCACGATCGCGCGCAGTAAAAGCGATCCAGTCCGCGCAGCGTACTTGTCGTTCTGGAGGAGTAATATCGCGGCCGCGTTGGTTAGACCGGTAAGTGCTACGACAGCGCCTACGAACATTAGGAAGTAACTTCCAACGGATAGGATGTCAACAGCCGAGAGTACCGCCAAAACCGCGACCACCGCCATAGATACGAATATATTGCAACACTGCGCTACAATGAATACAGAAAACTGCTCCTTCGGGTCAGATGAAGGGATCATCATCTCAAATCTGAGACATGACACCGAACCAACTATGGCGGTCAACGTGATAAATAGCGCAAACACCCCGAAATTTTCCGGGGAATAGGTTCTTGCAATAAAAGGGTAGCTGGCAAAATTGACTAGCTGAGCCAGGGTACTGCCGCCAATTAGAGTTCCCAAGCTTCGAAGATACGACCGTCTGTTCATCATTTCGTCATTTTCAACAAACGTTCGCACCGAGCTGCCATGTGGTAGAATCCGCGCCGAGGCAGGACATCACCGGCTTCAGCTCGTCAAAACGGCCACTGCCGCCATCCATCGTCATCATCGAATACACTTCTAGCGCTGCATAAGCTTCGCTGTGTTGTCTAACACATCTTCTCGATACTCTTTAGCGTCCGCCCACGTAGTGAAGGCGGACGCACTCAGTTCCTCAAATCGTCCTGGGATTTGGATCAAGTTGTCGAGCTCCTCAACCGCTTTGCCCAGGCTTTCAGGATCTACAATCAGCGAGTTTACACCGGACTTACAGTAAGACCCGATTTGCCCGACCGCGGTCACAACGGGAACAAGCCCTTGTTGCATTGCTTCTACTACAGACATTGCCATGCCCTCGCGACGGCTTAGCTGCAGGTAGAAAGAATACTCAGGTGCAATGGTGCTGATTTCAGACCGGTCAAGCTCTCCCATCAACCGAACGGCGCCTTCGAGGCCCAACTCCTTAACTTGCTCTTCAATGTTCGCTCTCTCCCCTTTGTCTGGCCCCCAAATATCAAACTTAGCGTTCGGATATTTTGCTTGCATCAGGCAGATAAATTTCAGCGCAACATCGATCCCCTTGTCGTGTGTTAACCGCCCCCAAAAAACGAACCGCGGACCTCCATATTGACTTACGCTACGGACACCCGTGCGTGCAACCACGAACGAAATCACACGTCCCCTGCCGGCAGTACGCTGGCCAACCCTTGACTCTAGTGTTTTGGGAGAATCAGCCCACACCTCATCGCATATCTTCAATGCCAACAATGTGAGCAAATTGTCCAAAGCATGGGCAGGAAGAGCGCTGTGCAAAAAAACGACCAGCTTCATCCTGGGCCTCAGCACTTTTGCGAACATGGCCAGGAGCATGCTTGGCCATAGCGATGCGATCAGGACGTCCGGATGGGCAACGACGATCCGATAGAGCGCAACCAAATGTGCCAGCGGATTATTGACACGAGCTATATGGATCCCACGAGAGCCCCTCGACGCGACGCTGGTAGTCTCAACAATGTATTGTAATCTGAATGAAAATCCTGGCCGCCTCAGATCCCGCATGGAACGAGCAGCTGTTTCAGCACCGCCCAAGGTGTCTTTCGGCAGCAGATGCATTACCTTTATCGCCACGCGCACTCCTTAGCAGGCCATCTCGAACTGCCATTGCTTTGTTGCTTGGCACTGACCATTAGGGGCAGCCCAAGTTCCCAATATGACCCTGAGGAAAGCGCCCGCCCATGAAGCGAGCTGCTAGAACCCGGTCAATGCAGCCTCAGAGACTCCGCTGCTCACGAGACCACGACCACCGTTTTAGCCTAAAGGGTTCTGTCCGAAGAGTACACTCCTGTACGGCAACCAGCTGTCGGCATTATTAGCAAAATTTAGCCATGTATACATAATCGCTAAAGAATACGCTACCACGCCAACGACCAGGGGAAGTGCATTCTTCTGTTGCGAAGCCAATAGAGGCAACCGACCTAACACAACCATTTGGATAGGAATAAAGTACAATGCAATCCGATCAACCGCGGTTGAAGATGGCGACACATATAGGAGGCCTACTAACGCGATACATGCCACCGCGACCCACCACCAGAGCCTTTTCTCGCTGTCTATTAGCTTCAGGCGGTTGCCCCAGAACACAAGGATAAGCGCGGGCGCCAGGTTCATGAGAATACGGACAAGCGCTCCCTGCGACCCAAGTTGTCTTTCCGCATATCGAAAATATATGCTATCAGCAGAGTCAGACAAAAATAACATGAAAAATGTGGCGGCAAGTGCGATGGTTGAGATCGCTATCATAACGCGCCCTTCCGAGTTCGACAATGCGATGAATGGAAGCATAATCACAGCGGATCTGTGGAATAGCGCGGCCGCAAGTACAAATAATATTGCCTTAGTATTCTGCCTCGATCCGATGCACGTCATTGCAAACATAACCAGCGAGATGGCAACACTTTGCCGTGTATAGCCCATCGCCACGACAATCACCAGGTAGGGTATCGCAACAGTTAGCGCCAACCAGGGAAACGGCTGATTCTGACAGAACTGAGCGAGCCCCAGAAAAAACAATACAGCGCACACGAGGTTTACCGAAACAAGTCCGAGCCCCAACTGAAAAGACACCCAATTCACCACCGCGTAACCAGGATCAACGCCCAGCACAGCATCAAGAAACCGTTGACCATCTGCCCCGTAATAATGGCGCAGATAATTTGGCCAGTCGGTGCCCACTTCATATCTAAGTCCAACAAAGATGGTTCCCAAGACCAAATACGTCTTCCAGGCTGCTCCCGTCCCATTAGGGCGAACTAACCTTGGCTTGAGATCCTGCAACGATATGCAGGCCGGGATCAGCCCAAAAAGCCAGTAGTGGATCACCGACCGCACTCCCGCAAAATATTATAACAGCTCCGCTCGAAAACGTCAGATCGGCACGCCACAGATGACTCTCTGAAAACGCCCACTAATATTTTGCCAATATGATATCGGCAAACCGATCGACTTGAGCTTGCAACGAATATGTCTTGATCACCTCCACACCGCCCAGGGCCTTCGCGAGTGCGATTTCGCGCTCGCCGTAAATCCGAACCAGCGTATCCGCCAGCTCGTCGCTACGGCCTTGGCCAACAAGATATGCGATATCGTCTTCGAGGAGCTGTTTGAAGTGCGGATTATCCCAAGCTACTATGATTTTCCCAGCTGCCATCTGCTCCATTAGCGCGTTAGACGTGCCGCCACCGCCCAGCGTCGGGGACGAGAACGTCAGGGCTACACAAACATCAATGTTCCGAAGAAATTCGGCGATTTCATCGTTGGGTTTGGCGCCGTGGTACTTCAGATGGCCGAGATTAGCGAGCTCACTGGCTCGGCTTGCGTATTCTCCGTCACCCATTACGTGGAACTCGAAATTGGAGGCCTCCCCCCGAGCTCGAACAAGCTCGATCGACCGGAAGAACTCTTCGATCCCCTTAACCTTTGAGAGCCGTCCGACAAATGCGACCTTAATGGGCGTCTTTAAAGTTGGCGGCCGCATCTGCCATCTAGCAAGATCCACCCCATTTTTGACAACAGTGACCTGTAGTCCCAGCGTCCTATAATGCTCAGCAATGTCGTCGCCATTCGCCAGGATTACATGGGCCTTGGAAAGGATAAATATCTCCATTTTTTGGGCGAGCGGCACAAGAAAGGACGGAATTCGGGGAGCCTTTTCATGAAGATAAATACCTCTAAGCCACAGCACCCTTCTTTGTATACGGAATTTTCTAAAAAGCAGAATCATCGCCAGCTCAATGACGCTGCCCACTCCCAGCGATATTCGCAATTCATCGGCCATGGCATTAGCCCGGGGCTGCGCCCGCAGTAGACATCCCACCATGAGAAACACGCGCGGCAACCTGCTTTTGGCAGCGTTAAAGATTTTCACCGAAAGCCGCCGTCTACTGCTATCTGTGAAATATGAGCAGAATTCGCTCGAGTGATCCGCTTCGTCGTTACTCTTCAAGCCGTATATATAGAGCGCAACTGCAGGTTTCTCCTGCAATAATCGTGGCAAAAAATTGTAGGCCCATGTTTCGCGCCCGCCACCGGCCCGACTGAAACTGGAAAGCATTATAAGGTCAACCACGACCTGTTCCTCACCATCAGTCTTTCTATCAGTCTCTTCCATCATCGGATCTAGAACCGCATCTTAATATGGCGCGCAGGAACCCCGCCAACTATTGTGTTCTCCACGTCTATACTCCGCGTCACCACCGCCCCCGCTGCGACAACTGTTCCATTTGCGATCCTCACCCCAGCCAAAATCGTAACGCGAGACCCGATCCAAATATTAGAGCCTATGACCACCGGAAGTCGCTGAATGGGTTGAAATTTAATCGGAGTATCTGGATCAGAATATGAGTGTTCTGTTGTTATAATGGATGTACTGTGCGCGATAGAGACGAAATCACCAATCTTTAATCCACCTTCACAGAGCAGGAAAACATTATGGTTTATCGACACATCTCGTCCAAGTATCAGGTTTCTGCTTGAGCTAATGTTTACATCTGCTCGTACGATTAGATTAGGGGTTTTTCTCCCGATCATGGCCTGGATGAGCAGTCTCCTAATCGGAATAGCAAGCCGCGAGTGGGAGCGTATAATGCCCATGTATAGAAATGCGCAAATCTTCCTGAACATTGTGTATCAAACGCTATGCATGTATTCTAAAATAGCTTTTGTACCATTCGACAAACCGGCCTATGCCCTCTTCGATCGTTGTTCTTGGGCTGTAGCCGACAGTGTTCTTTAGTTCAGTCGTGTCCGCATACGTATCGGGAACATCGCCGGGTTGCAGCGGAAAAAGCTCGATGATTGCTTTTGTTCCAAGCGCGGTCTCAAGCGCCTTTACGTACTCCGTTAGTTCCACCGGCTTACGGTTGCCTATATTGAATATTCGCCACGGTGCATTGCTGGTAGCTGGATCCGGCTCTGTGGACTTCCAGTCGGGATTGGGCGCAGCGGGCTGGTCGCTCGCACGAATAACGCCCTCGGCTATGTCCTCGACGTAGGTGAAGTCGCGAGTATGGTTGCCGTTGTTGAATAATTTAATAGGCTCGCCCGCAAGGATATTTTTGGTGAACTGGAAAAGCGCCATGTCCGGCCGGCCCCAGGGGCCATAAACGGTGAAGAACCGAAGCCCGGTCGTGGGCATGCCGAACAGATGGCTATAGCTGTGCGCCATCAGTTCGTTGGCACGCTTGGTCGCCGCATAGAACTGCAATGGATGGTCGGCAGGGCGATGCTCGGAGAACGGCATGTCGGTGTTCGCCCCGTAGACGCTTGAGGTGCTTGCATATGTCAAATGCGCCACACGGCTGGCGCGGCACGCTTCGAGCATGTTAGTGTAGGCGATGATGTTGCTTTCCACATAGGCGTGTGGGTTCTCCAGGCTGTAGCGAACCCCAGCTTGGGCGGCGAGGTGGATCACGCGATCAAACGCGTGAGCAGCAAAGCAAGCGTCCACCACGCTCTTCTCAGCCAAGTTACCGCGGATGAAGTGAAAACCAGAATTGGTTCTGCGATTCGCTTCGTCCAGCAACCGCAATCTCGCTTCCTTGATTTCGGGGTCGTAGTAGCTGTTGACGCTATCTATTCCGACCACCTCATCACCGCGCTCCATCAAACGCTTCGATACGTGATAGCCAATAAATCCAGCGGCGCCGGTCACCAAAATTTTCATCAGAAGCGTCCATCCGTAATTTCCTTGGGAAATAGGCCCTTGATGTCGAAAATGACACCCGGAGTCTTGCGAAGCGCTTGTAGACCAGTAGCCCCCAGCGCGTGAAATTGCCTGTGCCCCACCGCCACAATTACGCCGTCATAAGCCCCCGCGGGATTGTCCTTCACGCTGAGCACGCCGAGTTCTCGAGCACATTCCTGCGGATCGACCCAGGGGTCCCAGAGGTCAACGTGGGCATTATATTCCTTCAACTGTGCGACTAGGTCGGCGACCTTGGAATTTCGCAAATCCGGGCAATTTTCCTTGAAGGCTGCGCCCATCACAAGGACTCGGCTGCCGACGACGGGTATTCCTTTGCGCATCATTAGGCGGGCCGTCTGGTCAGCTGCGTGTTTTCCCATGCCGTCGTTGATTCGACGGCCTGCGAGTATGACTTCTGGATGGTAACCGAGTTCTTGCGCCTTGTGGGTGAGATAGTAGGGGTCTACGCCAATGCAGTGCCCCCCGACGAGGCCGGGTGTGAACCGCAAAAAGTTCCATTTCGTGCCGGCGGCTTGCAGGACCTCTGACGTGTCTATGCCAAGTTTGCCGAAGATCAGCGAGAGCTCGTTCATCAGAGCAATGTTGAGATCTCTCTGTGTGTTCTCGATCACCTTCGCCGCCTCTGCAACAGCAATGCTGCTCGCCCGATGCGTGCCCGCAGACACAATCGACGCATATAGTGCGTCAATGGCGTTGGCGGCCTCTGGGGTTGATCCGCTGGTGACCTTCACAATTGTCTGCAGCCGATGCTCGTGGTCCCCCGGATTGATGCGCTCGGGGCTATATCCCAGAAAGAAGTCTACATTGTAGCGCAGGCCAGAGTGTTTCTCGATAAGCGGTGCGCATACCTCTTCCGTACAACCGGGGTAAACAGTCGACTCAAAGATGACGACTGCCCCACGAGACATGACCTCACCAACCATCGTAGATGCACTAACCAACGGCCTGAGATCCGGGCGGTTGGCTTTGTCGATCGGGGTGGGAACTGTTACAATGAAAATTCCGCAATTGCGCAGGTCATCTCTGTTCGTCGTAAATTTCAGTCGCGTCGCCAACCTGAGTTCTTCACGACTAGCTTCAAGGGTATGGTCTTCTCCACGCCTGAGGGATTCCACCCTCCCCTGGCTAATATCGAATCCGACCACATCTCTCGTCGCAGCAAAGGCGATTGCCAACGGCAGGCCGACATAACCTAGCCCGATAATGGCAATTTTTTTTGACTCTAAGTTCATTCTGTCTCCTGCCTACGCTAGTCGCGGATGTGAACTGATCGGCAACTGCATTCTGTATCATCAGATAGGTGCCGTCCTCGTCAGATGCCGATGGTTGAAGTCGCGCTCGGCCCCTTGTTAGACCAAGCCACACCTCCCCGCTCGGACCGCTGCGAGCGATGTGTCGATTCTGCAGCAACTCGTGTCCTGCCTTCGAGCGACCCTCAACCAAACACGAATCTCGGCAGCTGGAATTATCGCCTATCCGCCACGTCCACAACGCCGGAAAATCTTCCCATCCAATGTCTGTTTCGTCATTGGGACCGATCCCATCAGACCCGGTTACAATCCGCTTTATGCCAGCGTGCCAGAATCGAAGATGCGGGAGACAGGGCGGCAATCGCGAAGACTAGCCCTTTTTCAGTGTCTAGCGGGCACCGAAGCCTGTCAGCATGGTTCGAATGGTGCGAAACACAATAAGCACGTCGAGCCAAGGCGAGAAATTCTTGATGTAGTAGAAATCGTAGTGAAGTTTTTCCAGAACATCGTCCACGGCCGCAACGTGGCCTTGGTTGACTTGCGCCCATCCGGTGATACCAGGCCGAACGATGTGCCGATACCTATAAAATGGCAACTCAGTCTCGTACCATTTGGAGAGTACAAGTGCTTCCGGCCGAGGACCGATCCAGCTCATCTCGCCACGCAGGATGTTGAAGGCCTGCGGCAACTCGTCGATCCTGGTCCTTCTCAAGAACTGTCCCAAGCGGGTAATTCGTGCGTCGCCGGCCTTCGTGATGGCCGCCTCCTTCTCGTCAACAACGGTGTCGTTGAGCTTCATCGTTCGAAATTTGTAGACCTCGTAGGGATGGCCTCCGTAGCCCATTCGCTTCTGTTTAAATAGCGCCGGCCCAGGTGAATCGATCTTCACTGCAATTGCCACCAACAACAGCAATGGAGAGAAAACGACAAGGACAGATAACGCGGATGCCCAGTCTATCGCCTGCTTTATTTTCAGATAGGCCTGGTTTGGGTTCAGGGAACCTAGGGTATTTTCAGAGAGATGCTCGATCTCTACCCGGCCCGTGAGCGACTCGCTAATTTGCTTGACGTGGTAGACCGGTGTTCCCGAGAGCGCTCGGTCGGCGATATAACGCTCCCATTCACTCGAAAGATCGGCTCGAAGATCGGCCACCACGCCGCTCGCATATTCGACAATCATATTAGGCGAGTGAATCCTTTGCCAGTTCACACCCGGTATGCTCTCCAATCGGTCGACGTGTCCGCCAGGAATTATCGCCAGCCGAAAAGCATCGAGCCGCCGCGTGGCTAGGCTCAATCCAAAATACCACACCGTTGATTGGATGAAGCTCGCTGCTGCCTGGAACCGGCTGTATTCGAACCTGAAGAAAAAGATAGTGACGAAGACGAGCCCGTAGGTCAGCGCGAATGTCGGCAAAATGTAGCCAGCCGCCGCGACGCCGGGAAAATTGCCGATGCGCTTGTAGAGGAGATAGCCCGTTGTGTGCGCGGTAAATGCCGCAAAAATGGTGACCTGCATGTTCGATTGCCAGATCACCTGTTGATCAAATGACATGCGGATCAACGCTGGCAGCAGGATGGCGAACGTCAGTCCGCCAAGTAGCTGGAAGCGCATCCGCAGCAGGAGGTGCCTTCGATTAGGTAGATGGATGGTGTTGGTATTCAAACCGAATCCCGCGAACCTGGCCCCGTGAAAACCTGACGTTCACTTAACAATATGCCGCTCGCGGCCAACGCTCGAATAGGCTATGCCTTCATTCACGACATCCTCACCGCGGTAGACGTTTCGAAGGTCAACCATCACCGGCATCGCCATGAGTGCCCGAAGCCGCTTGAGATCCAATGACCGAAACGCATTCCACTCGGTGACGATCACTATCGCATGGGAGCCGTCGGCTACGGCGTAGGCGCTGTCCCCGAATTCAATGCCCTCGATCATCTTGCGCGCCTGCTCCATGCCGACTGGATCATACGCCTTGATCGAAGCGCCCGCATCCTTCAGCGCCTGAATGATGGCCAATGAGGGGGCGTCACGCATATCGTCGGTGTTTGGCTTAAACGTAAGGCCAAGAATACCGATTGTCTTGCCGCGAACCGACCCCCCGCAGGCCTCGACCACCTTCCGCGCCATCGCCCGTTTTCGCTGATCGTTTATCGAGACCGTCGTTTCAATAAGCCGAATGGGGCTGGCCGCGTCCTGCGCGGTCTTGACCAGCGCCAGCGTGTCTTTCGGGAAACAGGAGCCGCCATAGCCCGGTCCCGCGTGAAGAAACTTTGCGCCGATGCGATTGTCCATGCCGATACCCCGCGCGACGTCCTGGACGTCAGCTCCCAAGCGCTCGCAGAGATCGGCAATTTCGTTGATGAAGGTGATCTTCATCGCGAGAAATGCGTTGCCTGCATATTTGGTAAGCTCCGCCGTACGTCGGCTCGTGTAGAAGATCGGCGCGGCATTCAGCGAGAGCGGACGGTAGATCTCGCCCATCACAGCCCTGGCGCTTGCGGCGTCGGTCCCGACAATGATGCGATCAGGTCGCTTGAAATCCTCGATCGCTGATCCCTCGCGAAGAAATTCCGGATTGGAGACTACGGCAAAATCAGCGATTTGATTCTGCTCGCGGATAATTCGCTCGACCTCGTCACCGGTACCAACAGGCACCGTCGATTTCGTCACCACGACCGTAAATCCCTTCAGCGCGCGGCCGACTTCGGCCGCCGCGTCATAAACAAAGGATAGATCGGCAAAACCATCACCACGTCGCGATGGCGTGCCCACGGCGATGAAGACCACATCCGATTGAGAAACCGCGTCCGCCAGATTGTCGTCGAAACGCAAGCGCCCTTGCAAAGTGTTGGTCGTGACAAGCTCGTCGAGCCCTGGCTCGTAGATTGGGATCTTCCCGCCTTTGAGCATGGCAAGCTTTTCTGGATCGCGATCAATGCAGCAGACCTGATGGCCAAAGTCGGCGAAACAGGCCCCCGAGACGAGCCCAACATAGCCGGCACCAATCATTGTTATTCGCATACCGCGTACTCCCAATCAGCGCCGATGAGACGATCTTGCAGAGAGCGCAAGTCTTACTCAACCAACGGCTACCGCACTCCAGGGTGAATCCCCCCGAGAGCGATACTACAACAATTTACATCGCGATGCCGCCTTGATGTTTGCGGTTACGCGATTGCTACGAGATCCCTGGCATCCAGATCGACAGGGATTTCGCCATTCATCATGGCCACCAGAACCCGGGCTCTTCCATCTGGATCAAGCCGGTGAAGACGACCAATCGTTTCCGCGAGGGGGCCAGAAAGGATCCGGACCGACGTACCGGCTGCGAGGCCGCCGCTGAAATCAAGCAGCCCGTCCCTACCGGTCAACGCAATGAAACGCTCGACCAGACCCGAGGGGACTGGCAAAGGCCGGTCGCCTTGCATGACGAGGGAGCGCACACCAAACGTTCCGTTGACCGAGCGCCAGCGTTGCAGCGCAAGATCGAGGGCGATGAACATGTAACCCGGAAAATAAGCCGTAGACCGGGTTTCGAGACGCCGGGCACGACGCACGGTTTTTTCCCCGCGAGGCAGAAACGGTTGAAATCCCTGGATCCGGAGATGCCGTTCGGCGACATGCTCCTTTCCGGGAAAGACACTGGCCGCATACCAGCGGGTTGCCTGGCTGGCGGCTGACTCTGGCGGCGGCCTGTTCGCCGATTTTTCTCCGCTAATCACGTGTCTCCCTTTCGGTATTGGGCATGGTCGGCGCCAAGGGTGGTTACGACAGTTTCTGGATACCAAGCAAACAACCAAGCCGCGAGAATCAGGGTGGTTGATAGAAAATAGGCCCCGAATTGTCCATGAGATTAGCTGCGCCTAAATAATCATCGGGCCGTTTTCTTCTTCAGCTGCCCGACGTGCGATATCGGCAATTCGCCGCGAGGCATAGCTGGGCTGGTTACATTGACGCGGCGCCCCCGGTTGTCCCGGTGCTTAGTTCACCGACTTGAAGCTATTATGACGTTCCCCAAGCACATGGTGGCGCCGCAGATGCCCTACCAGGGGGTGGATACCTGCAGAGCCATTCCATTTGCGAGAAAAGGCTGTTTCGAAGGGCCTTCAATGATATCGCCAATAAGTCAGCAGATCGAGGCCACAGCCGTTATATCGGATTCCTTGGTCGGGTTCACGGGCGCTTCAGCAGCGACCAGACCGCCGGCACCAGGCTCGCAGCCAAGGCAACCTTGATCAGATCGCCGACGACAAAGGGCAGCACTCCGAACTGCCACGACTTTTCCGGCCCGATCAACAGCGCCAGCCAGGCAAAGCCCATCGCCATCATGACGATCTCAGCCACCAGCATCGCATTGAAGAGCTTGATGGGATGGCGATCCCAACCACGGTCGGCAGCCCAGCCGACGATCGCCGCCATGACGACGAAGCCGGCTAGATAACCGCCGGTCGAACCGAGCATGTAGGCAATGCCGATGCCCTTTTCGGGAGTGCTCTGGAAGACGGGAAGGCCCAATGCGCCCTCAGCCATGTAGAGAAGCAGCGTTGCGACGCCAAGGCGCATGCCGAAGCAGGCAGCGATCAGCAAGACGGCGAGCGTCTGCATCGAGATATCCACCGGTCCGAGCATGACCTTCGTCTTGGCAGACAAGATCAGCAGCAGCGTTCCGGCGATCGCCAGCAAAAGCTGTCCCGCCAGCCGGGCCGTGCCCTTTTCGGGCAAAGCGAGAGAAATGAGCGGACGCATCGTCGTTGAAATTGCCATGGTCTTCCCCGTTCCGGATTGCCGCGAGCGCGGCCGTGCGTTTTCCTATATTGGCTTCCGTGCTATGCGGCAATCGGTTTTGCCCTCCCCCAAAAAAGGTCGCGACATTCGCATGGCGCTGAAATTCGACACAGGCTTCGACCCTGCCTACGGCCAGGGCGTAGCCGTTGCGCCCGACGTACTTCGGATCACCGCCAGGAACCCAAGCCCGTTCACCTTTCACGGAACCAACAGCTATATCGTCGGACGCGAGACGCTGGCGGTGATCGATCCCGGGCCGGATGACGAGGCACATCTTAGAACACTGCTCGAAGTGACCGGGACCAGGCCGGTCAGCCATATCTTCGTCAGCCACACGCATCGCGACCATTCGCCGCTGGCGGCGCGGCTGAAGCAGCATACGGGTGCGGCGGTTCTGGCGGAAGGCCGACATCGTCCGGCGCGGCCGTTGCGCACCGGCGAGGTCAGCCCGCTCGATGCCAGCGCCGACACCGGCTTTGTTCCTGATATCGCGCTGCCGGACGATATGGTGATCGACGGCGACGGCTGGGCGATCCGGACGGTGCTGACGCCCGGCCATACCGCCAATCACGCAGCCTTCGCACTGGAAGGAACCGGCATCCTTTTCTCGGCCGATCACGTCATGGCGTGGGCAACCACGATCGTCGCCCCGCCGGACGGCGCCATGGCCGACTACATGACATCGCTCGATCGGTTGATCGAACGCGACGACCGGCTGCTGCTGCCCGGCCATGGCGGGCCGGTGACCGAGCCGCGCAACTTCATGCGCGGATTGAAAGCGCATCGCAAAATGCGCGAACGGGCAATTCTGGAGCGGATCAACAGCGGCGACCGGGCAATCAAGGACATGGTGGAGGTGATCTATCGAGACACCGACTCGCGCCTGCACGGCGCCGCCGCCCTGTCGGTGCTTGCCCATCTGGAAGACCTGGTGGCGCGGGGCCTGGTCCACACCGATGGCGCGCCGGCTATCGACGGCATCTATTCGCCGGCAAAGTAGTACCCTCCCGTATCATTCCGCCGGCGCCATGCCCACCTGGCCGGCGACTTCCTGGTCGAGTTCGGCAAGGAAGTCGGTGATGCGCGCTGCATTGTCGCCAAGATCATGGCGGCCGTAACGCGAGGCCGAGCGCATATCGACGATGACCACATCGCCGTCGTCGGTCACGCGGATGGCGACATCGGCGGGAAGGCCAAGCAGCAAGCTCTTGGCCAGCGCATCGACTGTCACGTCGCTTTGCCCTGCTGCGTCGGGAAATGGCGCCGTGAGCTGCCAGCCGCGCCGATCGAGCACGGTTTTGACCGCCTCCAGAACGCGATCGAAAGGCAAGGTGTAGCTGCGTCCGCCAACAAGCGGATAAGCTTCGATTTGCAAGCGCTGCTCGCCGGGTGTCGGGGGCAAAAGCTCGTTCATATCCTTTGTCCGGGTAGAAATATCGAGCACCGGCGGGTCGTCCAGATCCGTCGAGATGTCGCGCAGCGGCGGATAGGTCGCCGCCCAATAGACCGCGATGCCGTACGGGACGAGCACCAGAAGCGCCAGCAAGGCGCCGACGGTCAGGTCGTGCCCGCCGCGATCGCCGAAATTCCACAGTCGCGCAAAGGCAAACCCGGCGAACAAAAGCGCAAATGCGGCCAGCAGGGCGACAATGCAAAGCACCCACAGGAATGCGGGCGTCTCGACGAGGTCATAGCGATGGCCGATAAGAGCGGTCAGCAGCAGGATCGCCGAAAACGCGCCGGCGCGCCGCGACCAACCGGCAGCCCTCGACCTTTGTCGCTCGGGAATTCCCGTCATTCTTTTCCGCGCTGCCCCAACCCGAACAAAGGCATAGTGCCTTTCAGCGGCGGCTTGAAGGCGCAAAGACGCCGCATCTCCGGTCAATCCGTCGGCAGGTGATAATCCTGGAACTGCTGGCGCAAGGTAATCTTCTGGATCTTGCCGGCAGCGGTGTGTGGGATTTCGCCGACAAAGGCGACGTCGTCCGGCATCCACCACTTCGCCACCTTGCCGTCCATGAAAGCGAGGATATCCGTCTTGGTCGGCTCCCTGCCCGGCTTGCGGACGACCACGAGCAAAGGCCGCTCGCCCCATTTGGAATGCGGAATGCCGATGGCGGCGGCCTCCGCCACGTCCGGATGGCCGACCGCGAGGTTCTCGAGCTCGATGGTCGAGATCCATTCGCCGCCCGACTTGATCACGTCCTTGGCGCGGTCGGTGATCTGCATATAGCCGCCGGGATCGATGTGCGCGACGTCACCGGTATCGAACCAGCCGTCTTGACCGAACTGTTCGGATCCGATTCCGCCATAGTAGGCGCGCGCGACGGCCGGCCCGCGGACCTTGAGCCGGCCGAAGGTCTTGCCGTCCCATGGCAGTTCGTTGCCGGCGTCGTCCGTCACCTTCATTTCGATGCCGAACGGTGTAAAGCCTTGTTTCTGCTGGACGCCGAGGCGGGCCTCGCCCTTCAGCCCGGCGTAGTCCGGCTTCAGGGTGCACAGCGTGCCGAGCGGCGACATCTCGGTCATGCCCCAGGCGTGGACGACCTGGACATCGTAATTGTCCTGGAACTTCGTCGTGATCGCGCGTGGACAGGACGCGCCGCCGATGACGACTTTCTGCAGATAGGGAAGTTTCTTGCCGGTCTCTTCCAGATGCTGGAGGAGCATCATCCACACCGTCGGCACAGCGGCGCTGAAGGTCACCTTCTCGGTGTCGAGCAGCTCGTAGAGCGAAGCGCCATCCATCTTACAGCCGGGCATGACCAGCTTGGCGCCAATCATCGGCGCGCTCTGGGCAAGGCCCCAGGCGTTGGCGTGAAACATCGGCACGACCGGCAATATGGTATCGCGTGACGACAGGCCCATGGCGTCGGGCATCGCGGCGATCATGGCGTGCAGCACGTTCGAACGATGGCTGTAGAGGACGCCCTTCGGGTCGCCCGTCGTGCCCGAGGTGTAGCACATGCCGGCGGCGGTGTTTTCATCGAATGTCTTCCAGGCGAAGTTGCCGTCGGCTTCAGCAAGCCATTCTTCATAGGCGACGACCTTGGGCAGCGCAGTCTCCGGCAAATGCGCCTCATCGGTCAGCACGATAACCTGCTTCAGCGACTTGACCGCGCCGGCGATCTTTTCGAGCAGCGGCAGGAAGGTCAGGTCGACAAAAACTGCCTTGTCCTCCGCATTGTTCATGATCCAGGTGATCTGCTCGGGAAAGAGCCGCGGGTTGAGCGTGTGATAGATCGCGCCGACACCCATGATGCCGTACCAGGCCTCGATGTGGCGCGCGGTGTTCCAGGCCAGTGTTGCGATGCGGTCGCCAAGTCCGAAGCCGTCACGCTCGAGCCGCTCGGCGACCTTCAGGGCGCGATGATGGATTTCGGCATATGTGCTGCGCACGATCGGCCCCTCGATCGAGCGCGACACAATCTCGCGTCTGCCGTGCTGCCTCTCGGCGTTGTCGATCAGCTTATGGCAAAGCAGGGGCCATTCCTGCATCAACCCGAGCATCTTGTTCCTCCCGTTATTTTTTGCGCCATTGTGGGACGAACCGGCGAATTGTCCAGCGGTGACCGGGCTGGAGCGGTGCATAGGGCGAAATGAGGCCGAATTCGCCACAATCCGGCCATTCTCGGCGTTAACGTTGATTAACGGGCCGGGGCGCGATTGGCGAATGAAAGAGGTGTCGCATGGACGCGCAGCTCGACGACGAAGCCCTCCAAAATACGCTTGCCGAAAGTCTGGCCGATCTGGTGGCGGCCGATGTCGCGCAGGCCGATCTGGTGCCTGACGCCAAAGCCGTTTCCGAAGATGAATTCGTCGAGGTCGTCGGTGGCGCCCTCGAGGCGGTCGGCGGCACGCTCTTGTTCAAGATGTGCGTCGAGAACGAGGGCGAAAGTCAGCACGTAGCTGCCGCCTGCGTCGGCGATGGCGGCAATCGCCAGTTCCTGCTGCTCACCTTGCCGACCAGCGGTGGTGCGCTGAAGGTCGAGACCACCTCGAAAAGCACCAATCCGGTGGCCGGGATTGCCGCCGCCTACGCAGGGCTGATGGACGCATTCCAGGCCGCGGCCTGATTTCCAGGCGGGCTACCGGAGGCGAGCGCAAGACTTGCCGCCTGCGAGCGACATCGCCTGGTGGCAGGCAGCTCTTGCGCGAGGCTCTTGCCAGACACATCTTGGGTCGAGGCAAGGAGATACGACATGGACCAGATCGCAAACCCGGCACCAGGCTTTCAGCGCAATCCGGGCAAGGTCATCACCGTCGAGCCTTACAAGGGCACTGTGACGGTGCGCGCCGGCGATCTCGTCATCGCCTCGTCCAGCAAGGTCAAAGTGCTGACCGAGTCGCCCTACCCTCCGGTTTTCTACATTCCGTTCGGCGACATCGACTTCAAACAGCTTGGCAAGACCGAACACTCGACCCATTGCCCCTATAAGGGCGATGCCAGCTATTGGAGCGTGCTGCCCGCCGGCGATGCAGGCAAGGATGCGATGTGGGCCTATGAGCGGCCGTTCGACGAGATGGCCGATATCCGCGATCACGGCGCGTTCTATCCGAACAAGGTGACCATCGAGGCCACGCCCGACTGATCAGTCGGTGGTGCCTTCATCGCCGATGCCGTCGGCATCGTCGAGCCGCACGAAGGTGAGGCCCTTCGCCTTCAGCGCCAGAAGTCCCTGCACCACGCCTTCGCCGGCCGCATGGGTCGGCTGGTTGATATGAGCGATGATTACGTCGCCGTCCTTTGCCGCGGCGATGCGCCGGGCGGTCTCTTTTGCGCCGAGCAATGAGCCGCCATCGCCGTTGATTGAGAATCCGGCGATCTTGAAACCAAGCTTGCGGATCATCGCAATTGCCGACGAGCTGTATTCGGCGGTTGCGCCGCGAAACCATTTCGGCGCCGGTTCGCCGGTCACGGCAAGAGCGGCAGCACCCGATTCGACTTCGGCCAGCACGGCCTCCGGGCTGCCGGCACTGCGAATACCGTAGATCTTTTGCGGCGTGTCGACAGCCGGGACGTGGCGGCCGCCATGGTTTTCCAATTCAAACAGTTCGGGATGCGCCCGCATGATCTCGACGGCGGCGGCGTTGTGTTTCAGCCAGATGCCGGTGACGAAAATGGTGGCGGGAATCTTGTTTTCCACCAGCGCCGAGAGAATCCTTGTATCGGTCCGCCCGCCGCAGGCATCGAGCGTCAGCGCGACGCGGCCGCTGCCCTCCTCGGCCTTGATGTGCAGCGTCGGTTCGACAAGCAACTGGGCGTTGCCGGGAGAGGCAGCCCACAGCGATATCGCAATGGCGCAAAAATGCTTTTGGAACAGGCGCATTGATTATTTCCAGGTCGGCCGGAATCAAAGTTGAAGCGGCGACCCCAAGACCGGCATCAAGGCGGAAATCGGGACGATGCCCCTGCAAAAGCGTCGGCAGCGGCAATTTGACCGCCAGCCTGACCTTTGGCAAGCACGAGGTCACAATGCGTGCTCGACGTCCTTAACCGTACGTGAAAGGATCGCGCGCACCGCGTCGACAACCGCTTTGACCTCTAGTCGCCAGACGCAGCAAGCCTTGCTCGGATCGGGATGGCGGCACAGGTCCCTGGCTATGCACTCGCAAGGCATGGAGGGCCGCGGCGTAACACTGGCCACGCCGACAGGACCCCACACGGCCGGATCGGTCAGGCCGAAGAGGCCGACAACCGGCGCTCCCGCGGCGGCGGCCATGTGCATCGGGCCACTCTCGTTCCCCAGAAACAGGCGTGCCTGGCCGAGGACCGCCAGCAGCGTTGCCAGCGACAGCGCCCCGACCACATTGACGACCGGCGAAGCGGCCTTGGCGACGATGCGCTCGGCAGATGCCTGTTCACCGGTGCCACCGACAAGCAGGAAGTCCAACCCGGTCTGTCGCGAGAGCTCGTCGATCGCCAGCGCAAAACGTTCCGGTTGCCATTGCCGGCCCCGAAAGCTCGCTCCCGCATGAACGGCTATGAAGGCGTTACGCCGGAGGTGATGCCGGTCGAGAAGCGCCAATGCCTTGGCGGTCTCCAGCGGCAGCGGCTCAATCTTTGGGACCGACGCGCGCAACTCCACGCCGAGTGCCTCAAGCGGCGAAAGATAGCGGCAGAGATAATGCTGGCCACCAAAGCCAAACGGCTTGGCCAGGACGTTGGCGGGCTGGCGTTCCAGCCAGCGCAACGGTTTTTCGGGAGGATCATATCCGACGCGGGTCTTGGCGTTGACGAGCCTGACGATGATGCGTGAGGTTTTGGAATCGGCCAGGTCGATGGTCAGGTCAAACCGGAACCGGCGCAGAGCGCGCACCATCGCGTAAAGCTCGCGGCCACGCTCCAGTGGGGTGCCACGCATCCGGGCGCGCCGGAACGCCACCACGTCCGAGGCGATGCCATGAGCCGTCAGGAAACTGGCAAAGCTCGCCTCGCAAAGGAACACGATCCTGGCCTTTGGATATTCGAGGCGCAGGTTTCTGGCGAGCGCCGAGGCGAGGACAAGATCGCCGATGAATTTCGTCTGGAGGATGAGAATCGAGCGGACGTGCGCGGGCGGGTTCTGCAACATCTGTTTCTGGCACCGGGGCGGGTTCGGGAGCCGGAAACTGGGCAGAAACGATGTCGGGATTTGGAGCCGTCACGCGCACGTTCGCGTGAATTTGGTTACAAATCGGTAAGGTCAATTGGGCAATCAGTTCCTCAGCCAGGTCGTTTTCAGAACTCTGCCGTCATTTCGAAGGCGCAGCAGCTCATCAAGTCCCTTGCTCGATGTTCAAAGGCTGGGATCGATAAGCTCCGCTGTCCTGCGTGGCCCCGCCTCACAGCCGGATCGGGCACGCGGTGAGAAACGATCTGGACTGATCCCTTAAAATTGTTACGAACCGAAGCTGCGCCGCAACGTGTCTCAGTGCGTGTTTTGATGAAACAAAGGCGTGCTTCGTATATAGCTATGCTTCTGAGCCTAAGATTAGCGGGCGCTGTCCTGCGGCTTGCTACCAGGACTATTCGACCCGTGGCTATTGGAGCACCAGATAAAATACAGCGAGCCCACCTTCACCGCCGGCACGTGGCGGTCGCGCGCTCTCGGGTCCGCAATTCGCGATAAGTCTTCATCTTCAGAGTACCGCCAGGCAACCTGATACGCAACGCCATTGGTCTAAACCTCCCACTGTGCGCCGCAGCAATTACGTGCAATGCGGGAGATGGAGACCTTCCGTCCTGGACGAGTCAACAGCGCGCCGCATCAACTTTTCTTGGGCGACAACTCCAGATCAGCCCAGCGGCAGGTCGCTGACGGCGCCGGCTGTTCAACCACACGGGGAGGCGGCGGGCGCGCTCTGTTGCGCGCAATTCCCGGTACCTTTTCGCTTTCCACGTGCCACCCGGCATTCTGATACGCACCGCCATCGGCTTCGCTTCATTGTACAGTGCGGAGTTAGACCTTCCGGGGCGCAACAATAAGCGACCGAGCCCCGACCATTTCTGGGCAACCACACGATGTACAAGAGAGTCCCGGAGCGAGGCGTCGGTGCCTCATCCGAGCGGCGGTGCACCGCAAGCGCGGCTATTTCTTGCGCGAGGATGGGCGATCGGGCATGTGGCTCGGCCACCAGACGATGAAATACTTCCCGATCCGCCAGACCGGGACTTGCCGCTTCTGCTCGCGGCGCCGCAGCTCGTCCTGTTTCTTGATCTTCAAAGTCCCGCCCGGAAGCCTGATCCTTATCGTCACATGTCCCCCCACCCTTATCCCCAAGGTACGAACGATTTGAGGAGAACAGTTTCGTGCCGGCTAAGCAATGCGTGTAGGCGAGTCTAAGCAAATTTCGGCCCGATAAGCGCAAGAGGCTGGAAGCGAGCAAGGCCGCCGAGTGGGGGCGCCTTTCGGATTAATTAAAGAAATCCGCGATGCCATTGATGGCCGGGACCGCATAGACCATCGGCCCGGCGACCAGCGCGCTATAGAGGCAAATTATCGACGCCAGCGCAGCAGCGGCTTGTCGCGGCCGACCGCGCGCAGTTCCGCGTTTACCGTCCAGCGCGCCGCACCGGTTTTTTCGTCATTCTGCATAAACAAACGTCCCAGTTCTATTTCGCACTGCCGGTTGAAAGCATCAACATGCCCTTGTCGGGCGGATAGAGCCCGTCCGGACGCTTTTTTACGAGGCACCCTACGCCATCCAGAGAGTTGCAATCTGTCAGGCTTGGGCTAGGCGGAGAGGCCTTCCGGCCGACAGCTCGGCGTATGCGCCAGAACTCTCGTTCGATCAGAGTTACGCCTTCGCCTTTGCAGCCTGCACCGCCGCTTGCGCGGCGGCCAGCCTGGCGATCGGAACCCGGTATGGCGAGCACGAGACATAGTCGAGGCCGACCTTCTCGCAAAAACGGATCGAGGCTGGGTCGCCGCCATGCTCGCCGCAAATGCCGAGCTTGATGTCGGGCCGCGTCGCCCTGCCCTTTTCAGCGGCCATGCGCACCAGTTCGCCGACGCCCTCTACGTCGAGCGATACGAACGGATCCTGCTCAATAATGCCTTTTTTCCGATAGGTCTCGAGGAACGAGGCCGCATCGTCGCGCGAGATGCCGAAGGTTGTCTGGGTCAAATCGTTGGTGCCGAAAGAGAAGAATTCAGCTGCCTCGGCGATAACGTGGGCGCGGATCGCGGCGCGCGGCAGTTCTATCATCGTGCCGGTAAGATAGGTGATCTTGACGCCGGTTTCCTCCATCACGCTCTTGGCGACGGCATCAATGAGCGCCTTGACGAATTCGAGCTCCTTCGCCAGCCCGACCAGCGGCACCATGATCTCCGGGACCACCAGCGCGCCGGCCTTCCTGCCGGCCTCGACGGCTGCCTCGAAAATGGCGCGCGCCTGCATCTCGGCGATTTCGGGATAAGATACCGCAAGCCGGCAGCCGCGATGGCCGAGCATTGGATTGAACTCGTGTAGCGCTTCGGTGCGTCGCCTGAGCTTGTCCGGCGATACGTTCATGGCAGCGGCGACCCCAGCCACCTCCTCCTCGGTCTTCGGGAGGAATTCGTGCAGCGGCGGATCGAGCAGGCGGATCGTCACAGGCAGGCCGGCCATGATCTCGAACAGCTCGAGGAAATCGGAGCGCTGCATCGGCAACAGCTTGGCCAGCGCCGTTCGGCGGTCCTTTTCCGTATCGGCCAGGATCATCTCGCGCATGGCAACGATGCGGTCGCCGTCGAAGAACATGTGCTCGGTGCGGCAAAGCCCGATGCCTTCAGCGCCGAAGGAGCGCGCCATGCGCGCATCGAGCGGCGTCTCGGCATTGGTGCGCACGTTCATGCGGCGCGCGCCGTCGGCCCATTCCATGATGGCGGCGAAATCGCCCGAGAGTTCCGGCTGCAGCATCGGCACGGCGCCCTTCAGCACCTGGCCGTTGCCGCCGTCGATGGTGATGATGTCGCCCTTGCGGAAGGTCGCGCCCATCGCCATCAGCGTGCCGGCTTTGTAGTCGACGCGCAGCGAGCCGGCGCCCGAAACGCAAGGCTTGCCCATGCCGCGCGCCACCACGGCGGCGTGGCTGGTCATGCCGCCGCGCGTCGTCAGGATGCCTTCGGCCGCATGCATGCCGTGGATGTCTTCGGGGCTGGTCTCGATGCGGACCAGGATCGCCTTGCGGCCTTGCGTCTTGGCCTCCTCGGCGTCGTTCGAAGAAAATACGATCTCACCGGTGGCCGCGCCCGGCGAGGCCGGCAGACCGACGCCGATCACATCCCGCGCGGCCTTCGGATCGATAGTCGGATGCAGCAATTGGTCGAGGGAGGCCGGGTCGATACGGGCGACGGCCTCCTCCTTCGAAATCAATCCGTCCCTGGCCATGTCGACGGCAATCTTCAGCGCCGCCTTGGCGGTGCGCTTGCCGGACCTGGTCTGCAGCATCCACAATTTGCCGCGCTCGATGGTGAATTCGAGATCCTGCATGTCGCGGTAATGTTTTTCCAGACGGTCGGAGATGCTGACGAAAGCCTGGAAGGCGTCCGGCATCAGCTTCTGCAGCGACGGCTTGTCTGAGCCGGCGGCAATGCGCGCAGCCTCGGTGATGTTCTGCGGCGTGCGGATGCCGGCAACGACATCCTCGCCCTGGGCATTGACCAGGAACTCGCCATAGAGCTGCTTTTCGCCGGTCGACGGATTGCGGGTGAAGGCGACGCCGGTGGCCGAGGTGTCGCCCATATTTCCGAAGACCATGGCCTGGACGTTGACCGCCGTGCCCCAGCTTTCGGGAATGTCGTGCAGGCGCCGGTAGGTGATAGCGCGGCCGTTCATCCAGCTGGAAAACACCGCGCCGATGGCGCCCCAGAGCTGCTCGTGCGGATCCTGCGGAAAGGGCTTGCCGAGCTCCTCTTCGACCTGGGCCTTGTAGAGCGCAATCACGCCTTGCCATTCGATGGCCGTCAGCTCGGTGTCGAGTTCGTGGCCGAGGGCACCCTTCTGGTCTTCGAGGATTTCCTCGAACACCTCATGGTCGAGGCCCATGACGACATCGGAATACATCTGGATGAACCGGCGATAGCTGTCATAGGCAAAGCGCGCATCGCCGGAATCGGCGGCCAAGGTTTCGACCGTTTCGTCGTTCAGGCCGAGATTGAGCACGGTATCCATCATGCCTGGCATCGAGGCGCGCGCCCCAGAGCGAACCGACACCAAAAGCAGTTTCGAGGGATCGCCGAACCGGCGCCCGGTCAGCCGACCAATATGGTCGAGCGCGACCGCAACATCTGCTTCCAGCGAAGCCGGGTAGGTGTGGCCGTTGGCATAATAAGCGTTGCAGACCTCGGTGGTGATGGTGAACCCCGGCGGCACCGGCAGGCCCAGGCTGCACATTTCGGCCAGGTTGGCGCCCTTGCCGCCGAGCAGATTGCGGTCGCCGGCACGGCCTTCCGCGGCGCCGTCGCCAAAAGTGTAGACCCATTTGGTCATGCTTACTCCCCGGTTGCAGGAGATTGGAAATACTGACAAATCGAGCGATATGATGCTGCAGTGCGAAAGGCAAGGCATCGACCAAGCCGAGAGGCCTCTACAATCGATTAATGAAAAGCGGTGCCGAAAAGACTTTTTTTGGCGAGGCTTTATTGGAGAACACACTGAGAACAAATGGCGAAACAATGGAACTGACCGGAAAGCTCGATTATCTAGAATGCCGGCGACGGCGTGAAGGCTTTCTATAGCGCGGCCTTCTCGTTCACCGATTGCGGACGGACCTATTCGGCCTGCCGTGTCTATTCCAAATGCTGGAGCAAACATTGAGCGCCGTCGAAAATGCCGGCACCGTCGAGCCGAGCTTCTCATTCCCGGCGGCAGGCGGTTCCAATTCGTCGATCCGGCGGGCCATGAAATGGCGGTATGGGGTGAATGGGTCCGTTCAAGGTGATGATTGCAAAACCGGTGAATCGGTCGCGCCTAGTCGACACGTCGGCATTGAGCTTTCTCCCGGCTCGTCCTATAAGGCGGCGCGCACAGCGGGCACGCTCCGGCTGTTGGGGCGTCGCCAAGTGGTAAGGCATCGGTTTTTGGTACCGACATTCCCAGGTTCGAATCCTGGCGCCCCAGCCATCGCTCAAAGGGTACGACCCGGAGACATGGGTAACAGAATGTACCTAAGACATGGGTGACAAACTCGTGCCGAACGGGTTGTCGATGGTCTGCAAGGTTCTCTGTTCCAGGTCGATATATCCCAGATCATAGTGCATGAAGCTTACGAGCCAAATGCCGTCGTCGA
>NZ_JAMYRR010000042.1:0-24934 GCF_040321535.1 Mesorhizobium sp. M0340
CGTGTAGGGCAGCATGAAACCGAGCCGCTCGTGCTGCGGCGCCACGCCCGCCGCAACGCCGCAGCTGTCACGGCGCTTCACCAGCACGATCGGCGCCGCTCGGTTCCGGCACTGGCCGGCTTGTCGTCGTGTCGATCGCTTCTGTCAGCGAGCGGAAACCGGCGCTGGTGGCTTCGATCCGCTCCATGATCGTGAGAACGTCCTTGAGTGAGCGAGACAGACGGTCGAGCTTCCAGACGACGACAGTGTCGCTCTCCCTCAAATGATCAAGCATCCTGTGCAATTCCGGCCGCTCCCAGCGACCGCCGGAGGCCTCCTCCTTGAGGATACGCTTGCACCCGGCATCGGCGAGCGCCCTGGCCTGCGCCGTGTTCGACTGGTCGTCGCCTCTGCTCACGCGGGCGTAGCCGATCAGCACTCTGGTTCCTTTCGCAAACGGTCGTTTATGGAAGGCCGAGGGTGTCCACGAGAATACAGGTGCGGAGCCTTTCATAATCCTCTTTCATTATGGCGCCGTAAGGCAAGCGGTTTGTGAAGGGATGAACGATGCCGGGATATCGATGACGAAGACGCAGCGGGAGAAGCTTCCGGTGCAGCCTGACAAGGCGTGGGCGCGCCTTGTACCGTTCGTGAGGAATCGACCATGCGAAAGCTCTTGGCCGGCCGGGAGCGAAGATTTAGCGCTCCTCGCGCAGCAACTTTGAACAACGCAGACGTTCGTTCGCGTCGCGAGAGGGGAGAGTACCTGCCGGCCCAAATTGACCAAAGTTTTCAAGGGCCGGATTGACGACATTTCCATCGTATCCGAAGCCCCCGATCTCGGAACGCTTTTCCATAAACTTTTGGAAAAGCGACCAATCCCCCTGCTTGAGCGCTTGTCTCGTTCCGGACCATCCCAACGAGCCAGAGAGCCATATATGGTCCACCAGCCCCTGGCGCTTCATGTGGTGTCCGACCGTGCCCGATCCGTAAACGCCAACGAGATAACGGCCAGCCAACGCATTCCGCACACTCCTGAAGTAGGGTGCTACCCCTGCAAGATGCTGTGGTGTGTGGTAGTCCCAATCGACTGCAAAATAGATTCCGGAGCCTTCGGGCTGTCCCAACGCGGCGGCCAGATCAAGCGCACGACCGGAGTCTCGCTCTCCAGCCGCACCATGCAAGTCTCTGATATTGCCGCCCGCGCCACCCCGCTGCTCGAAGGCCACAGCTACCGATATTCCAGCACCATGAAGGGCGGCGAGTTCCTCCCCTGTCAGACATTTTGAGGGAAATGGTGTACTATTCCGATGGTTGTAGTACCGGATTACTGTATTGACGCCAGATTCTGCCAAGCACACAGCAAAATCGCCGACGTTCTGCGGGACGTCGATAATATCGTGCATAGTCCGTCTCCCCGAAGGCCGAAATTATATGGAAAATGCGCAGTTTATACGGTCACCTCGCCCTCCCACGCTATTTCTTCGCGCAGCCTTTTGATGTCATTTCCCGCAGCCACCAACGCGGCGCAGACGCAATCAGCTATTCCTCTGTTTGCCCTTGGGTCTACTGCAGAATGTCGCTACGTCTCTGACTGTGTGACCGCCGGCTGGAGAACAAGCGCAGGTAGTACGGTGAGTCGCTCGGCGAGCTGAAACGGCCGAAAACCTGCGCGATAGTGGATTGCGTTTGCTTGTTTGACAGGTTCAGCGATGCGGAGCGCAATATCGAGGTGATGGCGAGACTGTCAGCGCTTCCAACTTCGACCACGGCAAGGCAGGTTAAAGATAGACGGGATTCCGCGGAGTCGGATTGATCTAGGACGAGGCAATTGAACGCCGTCGGTTCGCCGTGTTTGCTCAGATAGCTACGGATTGCCTTTGCCAGACCGACGCCAGCTTCATTGCCGTCGGCAGCATTCGCGCAAATTGACGCAAAGGCACTGGGCAATTCCGCCACGTCCATCGTGCGGTTTAGCGTTCTTGAAGTCGTGGCGGTTTCCACCTGGTTCGGTACCATTTGCGCGGCATTCTGCCATGCTCGAGAATCCAGAGCCCGGGTTTGGTCTTCGAATAGTTTCTGGACCATGGCAGAGCAAATCCTCTCCGCCTCGAGCGGTTGGCTGCTCTGCGGGCCGATCACCAGGAAAAGGCCCGCAGCTGTTTTTGCGAATGGGTTCATGTCTGCTTCCCTATGGAAGCGGGACCGGAGTTCGCCGGCACCGGGGGCGCGATAGAGCATCGGTAGTTCGCAAGGGCTTACCGGACCGCTCTATCGCATCCATGATGCGGGCGACGTTCGCCCAAATCCACGCTATTGGTTAGGTGCGCTGCTTTCGCGATCAAAGGCCTGACGATCAGACCTGCGGCTTGATGTCTTGTTGCGGCGTCGAGCCACCGTTGAAAAAGTTCTTGGCCTTCTTGAACTGGTCGGTGGAGTTCTTATTCACAAGCTCCTGGAAGTTTTCGTGATCGGGGCCGCCTTTGCGGATCCGACGGGTCTGAACGAGATTGGTGACCTCGGCATAGTCCATGTCGACGCGGACGTAGTGGGTCGACGAACAAGAGGATTTCAGCTCGAGGAAGTGCTCTTTGAACTCGATCTGCCGCAGAACGATTGCTCCGTAGTCGTAATATCCGCCTGCCCCATTATCGAGAAGGTAGCTCTGATAGGTGCATGTCAGCGCCTTGTATCGCTGCGCCTTGCCGTTTGCACTGAAGGTGAGATTCCCCATTTCTGTAAGGAAGGACTGGAAATCCAGCAGCAACGATGCCCCGTCGGTAATGATCGCCTTGGCAATCAGCGAGAGGAAAGTAGCTGAGACCGACGTCCCGGCCACCTTTTTTGAAAAACTCTTCAGTGTTTGCCCGCCCATAGAGAGATCTGGAATGTTGCCAACAACATCGGTCCATGTGTTGATATCAAGCTTCTGTGCATCGATGTTCGCATAATGGGTATGCATGTAGTCGTTAATAATTCCTCCTATTGCCAGTAGATTGTCCTGATTCTCATTGAGGGTGCCGCTGTACGTCGGATCTTCGGTTTTTTGGCCGATGAGGTGAAACTGCACTGTCCCTTGAGCGTTGGCGATCGTGTCGTCACTGGGGGGCGCAGCATCTAACTGGGCCAAAACAAGGGGCTTGGCGTAGAAAAATGCGGACGCCGCCTCATAGTGTTCTTTGGAATAGCGCTGTTCATGCTCTTGAACATTCACTGAAAATGCGTTCGACATGCTTTATCCTCCTGCTGTGAGACATGAGCGTTGGTGCGAGAGCTTAAGGTGCCCAAAGCGCGGAAACGCCTCGGAGATGAGATGATCTTTGCGTGCCCGCGTCGCCTTATACCAATTCGCTCCGGCCCCCACCTTTGCGTTAGGCAGGCTTTTCTCTGCGCCGTATCATTTTGCGATAGCGCAGTGGCGAGAGGCCATGAAACGCCTTGAAGGCTGTGGAGAAGTTGTTGCTGTTCTCGTAGCTGAAGGATTCGGCGACCTTGCCGATGCTTTCATGCCCGTTACGCAACCGGTCAGCAGCCTCCGTCATCCGGTAGCGCCGTAGCCAAGTCATTGGCCCGCAGCCAAACGATGTCTCGAAGCGGGTGGTGAGCGTTGTCCTGTTGGTCCCCACCATTCGCGCCAATTCGACGAGGGTGATCTGCTGATCGACCCGCTGCGCCAGCAGACTGCATGAATTCTGAACGATCGGATCGGCTGAGAAGAAAGGCGGGGTAGAACGCTGCGCGAACTGAACGATGCAGGCGGTAAGTCTGCGCAGAACTTCCTGCTCGGTGAGCGGCCACAACAGGTAATCGGAATACCCGTTGGAGAAGACCGCTTGTCGATCCAGGCTCTCTTCCAGAACCAGAGCCAGTTTGACAGGTTCGGGCGAGAGCTTCGCACGCCCGTGCTTGTCGTGAATCGGTTCGCGACAATCGACGATGACGATCTGCGCGGAGCGCCCTGCCCGCAATAAACGGTGATCAAGGATATCGATCTGCCTCAGAGAACTCGCGATTAGTGCCAAGGACTTGCATGCTTCGGGGTCCGAGCCAAGATATGCTGCCAGCATGCAGGCACCTCACAGACACCATGGGAAGCTGGCCTGTGGAAGGCTTGGCGCGGCCGAATGGCGGTCGAAGAGAGGCGGTTTTTGGCCTGTATATAGATGGCTGGGCGTATGATACCTTCTCGTCTGGCCCTGTTGCCTCGCTTCAAATTGTCGAAACCGGCACGGTTTCAATGCGCTGGCACAGCAGAGCCAGCTTCCCCTCCCAACGGGCGAGCAGGGCAATAAACTTTTTCCGTCATATCCTGACGATAGCCCCGGATTCGGATCACGTTTCTTGCCTAGGCGACTCATCAGTCACTTGCCTTCCCAGTTGGGATATTTTGCTCTGTTCCCGCCGCCGCGGCGACGGCGATCTCGTGGCAGCCAACGATGCTCCGGGTCGCGATGGGAACGCTCGTGCCAAATCAGCGCGACTTCATAGGGTGTCAATTGCACAGGCGGATCCATAATCGCTAGCGGCAGCAAGGCGGCGATCCTGGTCGCGACGCGGCGTGGTACAATCAACAGCAGATCGGTCGCCGCGATCGCCAACGCGGCCGTCAAGATGTTGGAAACCAACACCGGATCGCGACCCTGGAGATCTAACTTGACCAGTTCGTCATGCACCCGGCCGAAGCCGTCTTTGGAGTCCAAGGCAATGGCTGCGTGGCGCAAGGCCGCGAAGCTCTCGATTGTCCATTCCCGCGCCAGGGCTGGATGGTCGTGGCGCAGCAGGCAGGCAAACCGGTCGGAGTAGAGGCTGCGCCTCAAGTATCCGGGCGGCGAGGCGCTAATCTGCCCTATAGCCAAATCGATCTCGCCTAGCTCAAGCCGCCGCATCGCGCCGGAGAGAAGCGGAAAGCCGACGAGGTCATAGCACGAAAGCCCGCGTAGCAAATCATCATAGTGCGGTACGGTGAAGAGGATGTCCGCCGCCGGCCACGGAATGTGCAGGAAGAAGCCGATCTTATTGCCGCAGCCGAGGTTCCGCAGTTCTTTCGCAAGCGGGATCAGGTGATAGTCGTGCACCCATATGACGTCGTCGTCGCTGATGAGCGGCTGCAACAGCTTTGCAAACAGTCGGTTGACGCGCTGATATCCGGACATTCGTGCTTCGGAATACTCGGCGAGGTCGACTCGGCAGTGGAAAACCGGCCAAAGAACCCGGTTGGCAAAGCCGTAGTAATAGTCGTCCAAATCTGTCTGCGAGAGATCGGTAAGCGCATAATTGATCCCGCCGGCCTCCCGGCGTGAGATCGGCCCTGACGGGTCCTCCCCGGCTTTCACCTTCCCCGACCAGCCCATCCATAGGCCGTGCCTTCGCCGGAGCGCAGCGCTCAGCGCAATCGCCATCCCGCCTGGCGGCGGGGAACCATGCTCGTCGGGCAGCGAAACCCTGTTTGAGACTACGACCAGTCTACTCATCTCCACTCTCCTGCTCTCGGACATCCCGCCGTTCATGAAAGCTCCGCCCCCTGAGCGATCTGCACAATAAGACATGCAAGTTCAAAAGAAAGGATAGCATGGGTCTAGAAAGGAGATTGGAATTAGATAAAAGGTTGGGCATCAGGAGTTTCCTGTAGACAGTGGAATTAACATCAAGGCGAGTTCTGCGTCTGATCAATAAATCTCGACGAATCCATACGAATGTCAACTTTTCAGCGATTTAAATTGAAACAAAGCTGAACTGAATTGGAGCCGCCGGGAGAGGAAGTTGGGTGCAAAAGCGCTCCAGTGATGGTGCCAGAGGACCGGAGCGATACGAATCTCAGCGGGGATAAACCCGGTCTGCCGAACGAGTGGTCGCAGAGGACGGACAATCCATCAAAAACTAGCAGGCTTTGGGGGCACTGTTGCGCAGCAGGAACTCCGCATAGGACCTATTTGTCTGCGCTATTCCGCAATACGCCTGATGAAGATTGTCCCACCTGCTGAGCGTCACTAATTTGACTACCGTCCCCGGCAGCCCAAGCTGCAGTCAATAGGAAGTGACCATGAAGAACATTCTCATCGTCGGTCAGGACGCGTTGACGAGAGAACCGCTTATGGGCTTCTTGTCTAAGCATGAGTTTAACATCAGAGCGGTCGAAAACCGCCAGCAGGCCGCCAGCAATATGGCTTCTGAAGCGATTGATCTAGCAATTGTCGACCTGAGCTACGGCCGAGAGGACGGTTTGCAGTTCGTTCGAGATTTTGGTGCCAAGGGATCTTCCGATCATCATCATCAGCGGTGACTTCGTAGATGAGGCCGACAAGGTGATTGGCCTCGAAACCGGCGCTCGCGACTACATTACTATGCCCTTCGGGCTTACGGAGTTCCGCGCCCGCGTGCGCGCCGCTATGCGCCAGCGGCCGGAGCGTGACCGAAACACCATCTACCGTTTCGATGACTGGCGAGTTAGCACCAAGCGTCGGAGCTTGCGCCGGGGAACGGATCCTGACGTCAAGCTCACCGCCGGCGAGTTCAACCTCCTGATGGCCTTTCTCAAGAACCCAGGTCGGGTCCTTTCACGTGAGCAGCTTCTGATGGCGACCCGTGTCTATGATCAGGAGGTCTACTACCGCAGCATCGATGTTCTTATCGTCCGCCTTCGCCGTAAGTTGGGGCAGGATAAGGCGCCGCGCCCGCAGTATATCCGCACCGAGCGCGGCGCGGGGTATATTTTCGACAGTGTCGTGAATATTGAGGAACTAAGGACGCGCCGTGGTTGATGGACGGCCAAGATCGCGCGGGAAGCGAACGTGACCCAGCACCACTGCAGGCGCTTCAGAATATCACGAATAGGGTCAGGCTTTGCCTTCTTAGGAATGGCCTCCAGTCACCTGGGCACCTCGTACTACCGGCGTTTCGCGGACCGGTAGGGCCGCGCTGATTTCTGCGTGGACTGATGACGGCGATCGCTTCGGAGTTGGTTGTTGAGATTGCCGATTTTGGCATCGCGGTGGCGGTTTGCGCCGCCTTCGTCGTCATGCGGGCGCAGTTCGCCCCTGGTGCCATACGGGCGGGTGAGATTGTAGGCGAGATTGGCCATGCCGATCTTGGTCTGGCCCGCCCGATGCCGATCGTGCCCACGAACAAGAACTCGCGAGCAGCGGCTGTGGCGGCGACGTAACCTTCGGCCTTGCCGATCGCTTTACCAGTCGCCTTCGCCTGTACCATCAGACCGGCATATTCGCGCGAGGCATCCAGGTCGCAAGCCAAGACGCGATTTCAAATAAGGGGCCTCTCGCGGCGCCGACAAGGTTTCGGGATTTTCCGCTCCTCGCAGGTCGGTAGTGACTGTTGCATACGTGCAACTCAAGCGCGAAGAGTTATCTCAAGGGCAACACTATTCTTGAATTCGGCGGTCAGAATGCGAGTAATCAGCCAAACTCGCCCGATCGAGTCTTCTCGCTACGGGCCACCAATCAACCTGGGACGCCCCTGTGAGTGCCGATACCATTGCTGGCGCAGTGAGCCGGGAGAGCCTCTCTTTCCCATACCTCCGCATTAAACCCGAGACCACTGTGCCAGCCCAGCGCCCTCCGCCGGCTGGCAGCAAGATGACGGCTGCCAAACGATGGGGCTCCGTGCTCTAAAGATAGAAAATGACGTTTGGCCTACTGCACACCGGGATTTTGCCTGTGATCGCTGCCACAAGCCATCGGTGGTCTTGGTGGTAACGAAACCGCATGCGTATGTTTGCCCGCTGTGTCTAGACGGCGATCCTGCCGAGCAAACTGAGCGTTTTGACTAACATTCTCGGCAAGCTTAGAAGGAGTGGTTCGCTCGATAACAACAAACCCCGAAAATACCTCGCTCATTGTCCGGGCCACGCGCTATCTGGATCGTGGAATTTCGTTTCATGAAGAAAACAGCGGCAGTTTTTAATGAGAGATGAAGTAACCGATCTTTTAACTGAGTTGGCCCTTTGGGCGAATGTGGTGATGAAATCGGAAAGGGGCGATAGAATTAAAATTTGCGCCGCCTACGACGCCGGTCTGCAGCTAATCGCTGAGCGTACTACGCCCGGGTCTCCGCCCCGACCGGGCATTGAAGCTTGCATCCTGCAGCATGAGAAACTGAAGGCTGCCGAAGACATCAGCTGCGTAGGTTGGATACTGGCCGCGATCGCCACGCGTGTTGGGGAACGAGATCTTCCGAAATGGGAGGAAGCTCAGAAGGTCATTGGCGCCACGGTTCGGTTGCTTAGTCGCTACCGTCAAACTCGCGTTCATTGAAGCCATGGCCGCGTCGGCGGAATGGCATTACAATGCTGTCGAGCATTCCCTGTAGCGTTGCACGGACGATGACGCCGGTAATTTACGGCTGTATGAACTGAGTGCCTCCGTCTCCGGCTGCGTCAGAAAACAGGTAAGTCAGTCGTTGTCGGGTTGGAAAAGAGGAAGGTCGCTGGAAAAGCGCGGCCAACCCGCCTTCGCTTGCACACAGCCTGCGTTTTGCCAGCTCCTCAACCGCAACGTGCTGTCAATCTTCGTCTTGCCATGTCTTGAACGCCGAACTGTTCACGCCATTGGCGCCGCTTTGTCATCCCGTGCCCCGAAATGAGGCCGTCGTTCGAACGATATGCGCAGTTGCTTATCCGCCAGAAACCGGCGAGCCAGATCGGTGTCGCGCTTACCCACGCGTGACACCCAGTCCGAAAACAGGCGAACCGCGCGCCGGTTCATATGCCGCGAAGGACAGACCAGCCAGTATCCCGGAAACTCGATGACCTCGAACTCTATCGAGACCGGAACCAGAGAACCCGACACCAGGTCCTCGAATGCGATGGATGTGCTTTCCAGGACCACACCTGCACCGTCCTTCGCCAGTTGAACCGACATTGACGAACGGTCGAAACGATAGGGATACGTCATGCGGGCGCCCTGGATACCGTTGCACGGCAGCCAATAATCCCACCGGAAATAGGCCTTCACACTGTCGATCAACCGCGCATGGCGAAGCTGCTCGCGCGGATCCGGTGAGATCGCGCGCAGTTCGGCAAGATAGGAAGGCGAGCACATCGGCAGGATCAGATCGTTGACGACGCAATCCGAATAAAGGCCGGCCCAGCCGCCGTCGCCATAACGAAGATCGAGATCGATGACCTCCGTTTCGAAATCCGAGAAATTGGGCGTGGCGTCGACGCGCAAATTCCAGCTCGGATAGCCCTTGCTGAACTCGGCCAACCGCGGAGCCAGCCATTTCTCGCCGAAGGAAGGACTGACGCGCAGGCTAAGCTGGAAGCTTTCGCGCTGCCGCACAATGGCATTACGCACCTCGCGTATGGATTCGAAAGCCTGGGTGGTGGTCTGGAAGAGCCGCTCACCGTCGATCGTGAGCGAGAGATGGCGCTTTTCGCGCTGAAAAAGCCGGACCCCGAGTTGGTGTTCGAGCAGCCGCAGCTGCTGGCTGACCGCCGAAGGTGTCACCTGCAATTCCTGCGCGGCCTTTGCCACGCCGCCGAGCCGCGCGACCGCCTCGAAATGCGTCATCGAATTGAACTTGATGTCTGACATCGTCCTCGTCAGTTAAGCTCAGCTACACAGAATATTAAGAAACGAGAATTGAGCCGAATGTCAATCGGTCGCATCATCCTGTGGTCTCGGGAGGAGATGCAGGATGGAACCGGGTTCAACCCAAAGCTTGGGTAGTGCCGGCAATGTGCCGGCAGTTGGACAGGCATCGACCAGGAAGCCCCTGATCGAGGCTTCCAACGTCAAGAAGAACTACGGCGCAACACGGGTCCTTCGGGGCGTGAGTTTTCAGGTCCGGCCTGGCGAAATCCACGCGCTCCTGGGCGGCAACGGCGCCGGCAAAAGCACCCTGATCCGCATCATCACCGGGCTGATCTCACGCGATGCCGGCGATATTAGCTTCGCCTCGTCGAAGGCCGGCCACACCAGCCCGATCATCGCGGTGGTGCATCAGGAGCTGGCGCTATTGCCCGAGCTGTCGGTCGCGGAAAACATCGGCATTGTGCATGCGAGGTCGGGCTGGTCGCAGATCAGCCGTCGCCGCATGCGCGAAACCGCGCTCGGAGCGCTCCGGCTGATTGACCCAGCGATCGGCGAAGAGATCATCGAGCTGCCGGCACGCAAATTGTCCCTCCACGAAGGCCAGATCGTCGAGATCGCTCGTGCCCTTTCCACCGGAGCCGAAGTGCTGCTTCTCGACGAGTCCACGGCCAATCTCACTGCCGGCGAGACGGCCAAACTCTTCTCGGTGCTAAAGCGGCTGGTGCGAGAAGAAGGCATTGGTATCGTCTTTGTTTCTCACCGGATGCGGGAAATTCGGGCGCTCTGCGATGTCTGCACGATCTTGCGCGATGGCGTCACGATCGCAAATGCCACGCCGCTTGCATCGCTCAGCGACGCGGACATCATCCAGCAGATGGGCCAACACGCGCAGCGTCCAGCAACCCACCGCAAACCGCAAAAGGGCCTCCGACAGAACGCACCGATCGAGCTGCTGGGCCCGGATGACGTCAGGATCGCGATTTCGTCCGGGACCATTTTGGGACTGGCCGGCGCACCGGCGGGCCCGACCGGGCTCATTGCTCCGCTTGTGGGTGCCGGGCCCGGAGCTGGCTGGCACCTTTCCGGCGAGGGTTTTGGGAACGGCTTCTCGTCCCCAGCGGCCGCGGCGCGGGCCGGTATCGGCTTTGTTTCGGGCGACCGCGCAACCAAAGGGATTCTTTCGCAGCTGCCCATCGTCGATAACGTGCTTGCAGCACGCAGGGTTCGCGAAAGGCGGCGGATCGTGGCCGCAGCCGAGCGTCAGGAATGTCACGATCTCGTTTCAGCGCTGAAGTTGAAAGCCAGCTCGATCTGGGACCTGCCGGCCTCGTTGTCGGGCGGCAACCAGCAGAAGCTTCTCGTCGCACGGTGGCTTGGGCTGCCGCTCCGGATGGTGGTGCTGGAAGAGCCGACGCGTGGCGTCGACATCGGCACCAAGCACGACATTTACGGTTTGATCCGGGAGATGGCCGACGCTGGCGCGATCATCATCTGGTGGTCGACCGAGAACGTCGAAATGCTCGAGCTTTGCGACGCCATTTTCGCCTTTGACACCGATGGGCGGCCAAAGGGATTCCTGCCTGAAGAGCACTTTACCGAAGAGGGGCTCGCCGAACTGACGGGGATGGCGGCATGACCGACGCAACCGACACCACCACCACCACGAAAAAACTCCGGACCACCACGTCGCGCGTCCCAGTGGTTCTTTTGTCCTACCGCACCGAAGCCGCGATTGCCGCTGCGATCGTCGTCCTGCTGCTGGCCGTCGGCATGTTCGTGCCCGCAGCACTCAGCATGGGCAATGTGCAAAACATCATCCAGGCCGCCGCGCCTCTCATAATCATGTCGCTCGGTGTTTTGCTGGTCGTCATCACCGGCGGAATCGATCTTTCGGTCGGTTCAGTCTTTTCCCTGACCGGAATGGTGACCGCGTTGGCGATGGCCAGTGGCGCTGACGGACTGACCGCGAGTGCTGCCGGCCTGGCGGTCGGCCTTGTGTTCGGCTCGATCAATGGCCTTCTGGTCACGGTTGTCGGGCTTGCGCCTTTCGTCGTCACGCTCATTACCTACGCGGTGGCGGGCAGCCTTGCCTTCATCGTCACCAATGGGCGTTCGATGCCGATGGGCGCCCCGGATTTCTGGCTCCTGAATTCCGGCGAGATCGTTCCCGGCATGCCCAACCATCTTCTATTCTGCATCTTCCTGATGGTCCTGCTGGAATACGCCTTGCGCAAGGTCGTCCTTGGACGCTGGTTCTATGCCGTCGGCTCATCGGCAATTGCTGCCCGGCTGCTCGGCATTCCGGTTCTGCGCATCAAGTTCGCGGCCTATGTCGCTTCAGGGCTGCTTGCCTCTTTCGCGGGACTGCTGACCGTCAGCTACATCCTCAACGCCGAAGCTACGGCAGGGGCGAGCCTGATGCTGCAGGCGATTGCCGCCGTGGTCATCGGCGGCGCCAGCCTCTTTGGCGGGACGGGCAGCGCGATCGGCGCCGTGCTGGGCGCGCTGATGATCACCTGCATCCAGAACGGCGTGAACCTCATTGGCGTGAACAGCTTCTGGCAAGGCTCAGTCACCGGCGCTGCAATCCTGCTCGCGGTTTTGATCGACCGCTTCAGCAACAAGAACCGCATCTAGATCATCAACGGGAGGAACCAAGATGAAAATGAAGACAATCCTGCTTGCAGCATTGGCGGCGGCCGCCTTGTCCAGCGCATCATACGCGCAGGACAAGAAGACCGTCGCCTACATCGCCCCATCGCTGGACATCTCCTACTGGCAATGGGTCGGCTACGGCGTCAAGGAGAAGGCCAACGAACTCGGCATGGATTATGTCGAGTACACCTCAGAAAACTCACCCGCCAAGCAGATGGACAATGCTCGGATCGCCGTGACCAAAGGCGTCGCGGCCATCGTGATCGGCCCCGTCAGCTCGACCTCGACACCGCCGCTGCTCGACTATCTGGCGAAGCAGAAAGTGCCGATCGCCTTCGCCGGCATCGGGCCGCAGCCGGGCCTCACCAACTATACGTCCTCGGTCACCGCGAACAACTATGAGACCGGCAAGGCGCAGGGGAAATTCACCTGCGAGCTTGCCAAGGAGCGTGGCGGCAACAAGGTTGGCATGCTGTCGCTGCCGCAGGACCGGGAGAATGCACAGAAATACCTCAAGGGCGCCAAGGAGGCGTTTGCCGCCGACGGCTGCGACCTCGTCCAGATGCTGGAAACGCGGGGTCTGACGATCAACGAGGCCGTCACCCAGGCAAACGACCTCTTGACCGCCAATCCCGACATCAAGGCCATCTACGGCATGTATGACGAAGCCGGCACCGGCGCCGCCAAGGTGGTCGAGACCCGGGGCCTCACCGGCAAGATCGGCATCACCGTGGCCGACGGCTCGCCGACCACGATCGCGCTGCTGAAGAAGGGAGCGATCCAGGGCATCTTCTTCCAGGAGGCGGTGGGACAGGGCATCGACGGAACCCAGCAGGTCTACAACGCACTGACGGGCGCACCGGTGACCCAGGACCTGGCCTTGGTCATGCCTCTTGTGACCGCCGACAAGGTCGAGAGTCCTGAGGCCAAGAGGGTCATCGCCCGCGTCTTTCCGCCGAGCAACTGACCGCCACCCAATGGACCCGCCGGCTTGGCCGGCGGGTCCAGACCTCGAGCAAGGAATCCCGACCGTGGCCGAGCTGCCGTTCATCGATCCGCACCATCATTTGTGGGATCTGGAGACCAATTATTATCCGTGGCTGACCGACGGGGTTAAGCCGTCGGCTTTCGGTGACTACGAGGCGATCCGCAAAAGCTACCTTCTCGACGACTACCTGGAAGACGCCAGGAACCAGACCCTGGTGAAATCGGTGCACTTGGACGTAGGGTTCGATCCCAGCGATCCGGTTGGGGAGACGCGCTGGCTGCAGGAGATCGCCAACAAGCGGGGCTTCCCCCACGGCATCGTCGGCTATGCCGACCTGTCCATACCCGATGTCGGCGACCTCCTCGACCGCCACATGGAATATCCGAACTTCCGCGGTATACGGCAGTCGATGAATTACCATCCTGACCCCGCCAAGACCTATCAGTCGCGTCCGGAGGTCAGCCGGACACCCGAATGGCGACGTGGCTTCCGGGAACTGGCGAAGCGCCGGTTGAGCTTCGACTTGCAGCTCTACTATCCGCAGATGGGCGAGTTTCTCGAGCTCGCGCTGGACTTCCCCGACGTCCAGATCATTCTCAATCACACCGGCATGCAGGTCGATGGCCCTGAGCATTTCGATGCTTGGAGAAAAGGCATGCATCAGTTGGCGCAAGCGCCGAACGTCGCCTGCAAGATCTCGGGTCTCGGCATGGGCGACTGGCGATGGACCGCTGCATCGATCCGTCCCTATGTCGAGGAAGCGTTCGGGGCGTTCGGGGTCGGCCGCTGCATGTTCGCGACGAACTTTCCGGTCGACAAGCTGTTTTCGAGCTTCGATGCGATCGTGAACGCCTTCAAGGAGATCACGCGAGGCTACACCCATGAGGAGCGGCTTGCGTTGTTCCACGACAACGCCGCCCGGTTCTACCGACTTTAGATCACCGGCAAAGAGAAATAGCAGGAGAGTTCGACATGTTGCTGAAGGGCAAGGCCGTGGTGATTTCAGGGGCCGCGAGCCCTCGGGGGATAGGCCGCTCCACGGCAACGCTGATGGCGGAGCAAGGCGCGCGCATTGCTATTCTTGACCTCGATGAGCAACAGGCCCGTGACGCCGCCGAGTCGCTTGGGCCCGAGCACATTGGCCTCGCCTGTAACGTCGCCGACCTCGATGCCTGCAAGAGGGCTGCTGCCGAAGTGGCCGAAGCCTTCGGCAAGGTCGACGTGCTGTGCAACATTGCCGGGATCACGCAGCCCGCAAAGACACTGGATATCGGCCCGGCTGACTGGGACCGCATGCTCGATGTCAACCTACGCGGCGTGCTCTATCTCAGCCAGGCATTCATCCCGAACATGCGCGAAAATGGCGGTGGCTCGATCATCTGCATGTCGTCGGTTTCGGCCCAGCGCGGCGGCGGCATCTTCGGTGGCCCGCACTATTCGGCTGCCAAGGCGGGTGTTCTGGGGCTTGCCAAGGCCATGGCGCGCGAATTCGGTCCCGAAGGCATCCGCGTCAACTGTGTCACACCGGGCCTGATCCAGACCGACATCACCGGCGGCAAACTGACCGAAGCCATGCGCGCCGACATCATCAAGGGAATCCCGCTCAGCCGGCTGGGGGATGCGCGCGACGTCGCTGGCGCCTATCTCTTTTTGGCGTCCGATCTGGCCAGCTACATCACCGGCGCCGTGATCGACGTCAACGGTGGGATGCTGATCCATGGCTGAGAGGATAACGGATCTTGAGATGCCTCGCGCTGGCAGCAATGTCAGCCTGGCCGAACGAGCCTATCGTATCCGCCGACATGCCGTGCGAATGGGCCAAGTCCAGGGCCAAGGTTATGTCGGACAGGCGCTGGGTGTCGCCGACGTGCTTGCCGTCGCCTATTTCCATGCGCTTCGCTACCGGCCGGAGGACACGTTGTGGGAGGGACGCGACCGCTTCCTGCTGTCGATCGGACACTATGCGATCGCGCTCTACGCGGCTCTGATCGAAGCGGGCGTGCTGCCGGAGGAAGAGCTCGAAACCTATGGCAGCGATGAAAGCCGTATGCCGATGTCGGGCATGGCGCCATACACGCCCGGCATGGAGATCACCGGCGGCTCGCTCGGTCACGGCCTTGGCATTGCCGTTGGCATGTGCATGGGGCTGACGCGCAAGCGAAGCGACAGTTTCGTCTACAATCTTTTGTCCGACGGCGAGCTCGGTGAGGGCTCGACCTGGGAAGCCGCGATGTCGGCCGCCCACCACAAGCTCGACAATCTCATTGCCATTGTCGACTTCAACAATCAGCAGGCCGATGGTCCGTCGACGGCCATGCTCTCCTCCGAACCGGTGACCGACAAGTTCGAGGCGTTCGGCTGGCATGCGCAGCGCGTCGACGGCAACGACATCGAGGCGGTCCGCAAGGCCTTCGACATGGCGCGCGGCCTGAAGGAACCTCGTCCGCGTGTGATCGTTTGCGATACGCGCATGGCCAAGGGTGTGCCATTCCTGGAAACCCGCGACATCACGCATTTCATCCGCGTCGAACCGCACGAATGGACGCTAGCGCTCGAAGCTTTGGAAAAGGGACGTCCGCGTTGAGGTTGTCAAAGTTCGCGCCGCGCCACGCCGCCAATGCCGGTGAGCGCAAGACCACATCGGCGATGATCGCGTCGATCGCGCCCGATGGCGTACCGACACGCAATGCGCCGTTCGGGCACACACTGGCCAGACTGGCGCACCAGCGGCCCGGGATAGTTGGCCTGACGGCGGACCTCGCGAAATACACCGATCTCCATGTCTTCGCACAGGAGCATCCGGACCGCTTCTATCAGATGGGCATGGCGGAGCAGGTGCTGATGAGCGCCGCCGCCGGCTTGGCGCGGGAGGGTTTTACGCCCTTCGCCACCACCTATGCCGTCTTCGCATCGCGACGTGCCTACGATTTCATCTGCATGGCGATCGCCGAGGAGAAACTCAATGTGAAGATCGTCTGCGCCTTACCGGGGCTGACGACCGGCTACGGCCCCAGCCACCAGGCGACGGAGGACATCGCGATCTTCCGCGGGATGCCGAACCTGACGATCATCGACCCTTGCGACGCGCTCGACATCGAACAGGCCACGGAGGCGATCGCGGACTACAACGGGCCGGTCTACATGCGGCTTTCGCGCGGTAAGGTTCCTGTCGTGCTCGACGAGTACGATTACACATTCCAAATCGGCAAGGCACGCCTGTTGCGCGAGGGTGAGGATGTGCTGTTCATTTCCAGCGGCCTGATGACCATGCGCGCGCTGGAGGCGGCGAAGGCGCTTGAAGCCGACAGGATCGGCTGCGCCGTTCTGCACGTTCCGACGATCAAGCCTCTGGACACGGAGACGATACTTGCCGCGGCGCGCCGTCCGGGACGGCTAATGATAGTGACCGAGAACCACACCATCATCGGTGGGCTGGGCGAAGGTGTCGCCGCGCTGCTGATGCGGGAGGGAGTGGCCCCAGTCTTTCGGCAGATCGCCCTGCCGGACGAGTTCCTCGACGCTGGCGCGCTGCCGACGCTTCACGATCGCTACGGGATCTCAACTTCCGAGCTCGTGCGCCGCGTCCGCACTTGGAGCGAGAAGTAAGAGCTCTCCCCATGCAACAGTTGAGCCATCGACTTGAACTGTGAGCTGGCTAACCCCGCCGCGGTTGTCGCGCTCGTCACAGCGTTGTGGACTAAGGACCTGGGCTTCCCTGATGCCTGTCAATCGGGCACATCCTGCGCGGCACTGATTGAGCACCGGCCTCCTGTTCAGATGCGGCTGGACGAGCTGTCTTCCAGTGGTAAGGAGAGAACTTCCTAGGATCTTGAACACACATCGAGGGCATTCGAGGACTTGGTGTCAGGCCCCCTGGTGCCGGTCTCCCGCGAGTTCGACGTAAGCAAGTTTCGGGATGTTGGCTCGTCTGTCCTTCGCGGCATATAGACCGGCGCGCGGCTCGCCTGTTCTCGGAACGGGTGTCACGGCACCGGTTTGGTCGAAGGGTTGGTGGCGCGAAGCGAAAGAAGCTGGCCGCAACTACCTCGCCCGCCAGCAGGGCGACGCCGTCCTGGCCGCCGCCGGCTACAACTTCTCGCTCCTGCTCCGGTGGCGGAAGGCTCTTTTGGGGCTACTCATCGCCGCCCTCAAAAGTCAGCCGAAGGAGCTCGAAGCCTGACGGCCGATTACGGACATCTGCTGTTCGAGCAGGCAATCCCGAGCGACAACGGTGTCGTTGACGAACTGCGGCCTCATTTCGAGTCCGCCCATCTCGACGCACGGGAAGTGTATCATCGTACATCAGGATCGACTTCCATCCTGCGCCAACGGGCCCAGACTCCGGTACCATGCAGGGGTGGAAAGCTCATCTTCGATCTGGCTCGCGATCCGGCTCGCGTTCGTGAGGTTTCTCTGCGCCACCGGTCGCCGGGCTGAAGCGTCAGGATATCGGCGAAGACGCGGCATCCTTGAGCGTCCAGCTTGGGCGCGAGCCAAAGAGTAAATTCGGACTCGCATCAATGTTACGATCGCAAGCGGTGACACTCGGTCCGCAGGCCCAACTTTGATCAATCGCGGCCGGGCGCCAATTCTTTCACCACAGGTCCGCGCGAGCGCGCGCATGCAGTGCCTCCCAGCATTTGTCGGCCGGCGAGCAACGAATTTGCCCTGCAGTGGATGACATTTAGCTGGCCAATCTGCTTGCGGTGATCGATGCGGGGGCAGCATTGTCGGGGTTTGCACGAAATCCGCGTCGCACTGAGCCGGCATCAGCCGCCCCGATCTCGCCAAGCAACAAGGACAGGCCCCACCTAACCCAAGGCCACCGAAGCGGCACGGACGTTCAGTCGATGTTTACCATTCGCTATTATCTTTCGCGAAGCGGCAAAGTTCTGAGTACCGCGCAAGTCAAAGGGCCTGCTCCACACAATGGGGCGGGCCTTTTTGCGTCACTTAGGAGAACGGACTCCAACGAATTGCCGGTTACCTGAAAAATAGGCCCCAGGCTGTGAAACGTCGTACGTGGCCGGGTTGTTGGTGCATCCGCAATCGGTTGGAAGGCAGGCCCCATTCTCGCGATACTCTGCCAGCGTCAGGGCTGGGCCAGCGGTAGGTTAGGGCGTCACGACCCGCAACATGGCGGCTTCATAGACGAACGAAACACGATTTCGTCCATGTTGTTTCGCTTCAAAAAGGCACCGTCCGGCAGTGCGAAGGACGTCCTGAGCATCTGCATTGGGAGAAATTTCCGCGCCTCCAATGCTGACAGTCACTTTCACGCCATGAGAGCGCGTTTAATTAAGTTGGGGTCAATTCGTGGCAGCAGGGTTCGTGCTATGAAGAAGGGACCGGTTCCCAACCGCGGCGAGGCACTTGCCTTCATCAGTGCCAGTCTCAAAGAACTGCAGGCACTGCGCGGCGGGTCTCGTGTATTGTCGCGTCGACTGACCAGTGCGCTTGATGCGCATGGTGGATGCGGTGGGTTCACCTGGGTGACCGCGAGCCCCATCGATGTTTCCTGGTCCAGGGAACCAAAACCTTTAACCGGTGCGAAGAAAAGGCATGACGTCGGCGCGAAAAAACAGCCGGACGGTTACTCCCTCCGCCAGATGCCGTTGATTTCATTAAACCTTTTGTCGGTATCTTCTTGCGGCCCCAATTTCGGCCCTAACGGACAGACTCGTCAGTGAGTCGTGGGGCTCGGGAACAGGAACTTGTACCCTTCCTTGAGAATCCACCGGGCGCGGGCGAGATGAGTTTCCCAGGCTCGGTGCGCCCGCTTCGGTTCCTTCTCGGGATCGATATGCAGCACAGTCCTGGCAACTACGCGCCAATCCTCGTCGTCATAGGCGGCGTCCAGCAGCCACATATACATGGCGACCCGTTTATTGTCGTATGGGGTGAGGTAGGGCTCGCTTGGCGCTTCGTCCGCGACCTCGGGATCCGGAAGCGGGCTGACCACTACGCCGCCTTCTTCGGGTCGCCGATGACGCGCGCCGGCAGATACGCTGGAGCCGGGGGCGGCAGCAAAAAATTGTTGTCAGCTGCAGTGCTCATGCGCGCAATATACATTGCGAATAGTGCCCATTCAACGCTGCGATCAAGATGGACGCGGCACGAGTCTTGCACGGCGCTCAACACGGCGAAGACCAAAGAAAACCGCGTGCGCTCCCTCGGCCATATCAATCGATTTTATCCGACGTGTCACATCCGCGTGATCTAGCGACACCTAATGAAAGCGGCTAAGGGGGACCGTGGTTTGGGGAAAAATTCTTATGAACAGCCAAAAAGACGCAGAGCGTATCCGTGCCGAAATGTCGATCGCACAGGCGATTTACGACGCCATTTGCGAGATGAACGGATCTTCGTACAGGCAAGACAAAGTACCTTTGCGGTGGGATACTTCGTCAGGCACACCGTTGAGCCTGATGAGTATTGACGGCTTTTTCGAATTGCGGGAACTGGCCCGGCGGATAGCGTCGAAGATCGACACGCCTGCGCTCATCAGTCTCAAAAGCCACACCGCGCAGCCGTCGAAAAAGATTGACTTCCACTAGGGTAGATTTGCCATCGCCGTGAAAAGGTTGCTCGAGATCACGTCGAGGATGGCATCCACCTGGCCCGTGGCGCGGTTGTCGCGCTGGTCGACGCCATCCGCGCCTGCGAGGTCGGTGACGCTTGCGCCGACCCAAGCACGCGCGCATTCTGCCCCGAACCAAAAACTGGGGAGGGCCGAATGTTCGAAATCGGAAGAGATTACCGCATCACCATGATTGTAGCGGTTCCGGGCGACTGGAGCGACGAAACTGGCGTCTGGACGGTCGCGGAAGTTGATGGGACGCTAGTGAAACTCACCAATCCCTACACCCCGGACACGATCATTAACACGGCGTCATGGCATTTCGTCCGCGCCGAGATTGTCTAGGCGCAACTTAGAAGTTGTCGAACAGCCCCGCCGCCATCATGCCGCCGATCAGGTCCTGTCCAAGATTGTTAGGGTGAGTTCCGTCTCCAGGACCCATCCAATGAACGTAGTTGAACTGGTTGATGATGAAGCGGCGGTACAGATCGACCACTGGCACCCTGTTTAGGGCGCAGACCTCAAGCATGGCGTTGGCGTAGTCGATCAGCTGGCTTCCGGCTCCTCCCGCAGTGCTGTCCAGCGTCCGCCATATCGGCGTCGTGAAGATGAGCTTCAGGTTCGGCCGGGCGGTCATGATCGTCTGGATGCCGTAGTTGATGGCTCCCTTGAAGGTCGCCCCGGTTATGTCCGCATTGGTGCCGATGGGGCACGTCGGGCCGGCGCCGGTGAAGTCGTTGGTGCCGAACGAGGGGATCAGGTAATCCAGCAGGCTGTAATCCACCGATGCCATGCGCGCTGCAATCGCTGGAAAGGTGCCTCCGATGAGCGTTGCTGCGGCTATCTGTTGGGAAAAATCACCGGAGGCAATGGCATCGGCCAGCCGGTAAAACGAGAACTTGTCATAGTTCGTAGCATGGTTGGCCATGCGGGTACCGCCGCCGCCGCAGTTGGTGATCGTCATGCCGGTGCGCTGGGCAATCTTGGCGGTCGGCGTGATGCCCGGCCAGATGACACTTTCGATGATGCTATCGCCGAAGTGCGCACCGATCTTGCCGGCGAACTGCGAGGCCGGCACGGAGGCAACGTCCTTGGCCAGTTTGTCAAACCGGCCATGGTTATCGATCAGCCGGCCCGGTGCCTTCTGGATGGCCCAGCCGAGAAGGTAGGCATCCGCGGCCAAGGCCCCTGTCGGAAGGATGCGGAGCTGGTGATTAAGGCCGTAGGTAACGTCGTTCTGGGTGACCACGATGGGCAGCGAAATATACGTCAGGCCATTGACCGTTTTGGTTATCTGAGCGGTCTGGGTCACCCCGGACGACACCGGAATGTATTGGATGAACTGGATGGACTGGGCACTCCCCGCCATGAAGGCGAAGATACACCAGACAGTTTCTCCCACCGTCAACCCTGCTTCGGCTACGGGCGTCTTGATGTCGTGCAGCGTGGCCGGCCGGCAGCTTGATGGCCTGGTGCCGAAGGGCGAGCCTGCCGGCGCGTTGACCAGAACAGGAGGAAACCCGCCAGCCGATGCTCCGATCAGGGGGTTGCCAGCATAGTCGTTGGTGACGCCGCTGGCCGCAATGCGGAAGAACGGGTCGATGTTAAGCTTCGGGTGCGCATCCTCCGCCACCATGGCCGCAGATTGGAGAGCCCCGCCGATGTAGGTCAGGCGTGACTTGGCCTTCTGGACAGCCCAGCCGAGCACGAACAGGCCATTCGCACCGACGCCGGCAGCGATGTTGAGCCGAACCAGCAGGCTCGTGCCAAACGTGACATCGTTCTGGGTCGGCGTGACGGTCAGCCCAACGCTCATGTAGCCCAGCCCGCCCGCCACTGCCAGGTTGACCGTGTTGCTCTCGTTGTGCGCCACCCCGGATGCCACCGCGATGCTGCCGATGATCTGAAGGCTTTGTGCGGCGATCAGATCAACGATGATTTCAACGGGTTCACCAACCCGCAGGCCGAGGTCGGCAGCGGACACTTTGAGGTCCAAAAGCGTCGCCCCGACCGACAGAGACAAGGCGCCACGCCTGTCGTTCAATTTTGGCGAGGTGATATTCGGAAACGGCTTCGTGTCGGCGAGGGTGCGGCATCCCGCAGAATAGGAATATATTCCGCATGCCGTCAAGGCAAATAGACTTCGTCCTGCCCTCAGCGCCTGCTAGCCGCGGGCATTTTGGGGGAAGCATGAATCAAGTTATGTGCGTTTGTAGCCATCAGCGTTTTGTCGGGCTGCGCTACTCGCCCAGCCGACATCAAGCCCACGCTGGTTTCGTCCGCGTATACGCGGGCAAGTCCTGCAGCCAGTTGGAAGCCGAACTTTACCGAACGAGTTCCGACCTCGCGCCGATAATGGCCATACAAGACAGAACCGCCCGCCATGATGTGGACGGCGTGTTTTGGCTTGGCTTGCCGGTTGGCAGCATGATGGACAACACAGACATCAAGGTACGTGAAGCCAAGAGCCGAGCTGAAGGGCAACATGGACGCGATCAACGCAGCCGACGAAAGGGCGGCTGTGTTGCCGGCACTCTGTAAGCCGTTCCAACGTTAAAATTGTCGGCTTGCTTCCCGCCCTCGCGACTGCGGAGTGGTCGTTTCATCGATTGACTCGCGTAATGCACCGGCAGTTAATCTCCCCGCAAGGGCAAAAAGAGGGGCTATGAAACTGGGAGCAAACGATGACTGTCCAAAAAGAAGACTATCGAACCAACAGAGCCCACTACGCCATAGCTGCGATGCATAGCCGAGCGACCGCTGAGGGCGATCGTGACGAATTGGTGGCGAGGAAAAAGTCCCTGTGGGTAACAGATCGGCGATCTGCAAAATTGGCTGCAAACCCGTCCGAAAGCTCGCCAGAACCCAAGGCAAGAGCGCGCGGTAAGTGAAGCGTGCCAGCCTCTTGCCGCGCGTACTTCGTTCGCATGGTTCGATTACATTAGCTTGATCTAATATACTAACCAGCCAGTCGAGCATTCCCGAACGCTCGCTGGTCAGGCCCAGCGGCCGCCCCCCTAACCCAAGCTGCTGGGCCGCCCGCTAAGGAAGTGCGTTGTATCACTGATACGGTCGTCGGTGACCGCCTCCGTACCGCGGCCGTGATCGCAACCACGTCACCGATGCCAACGCCCCGCATCGTACCACTCAAACGAATGGCCTGGATGCGTTTAGTATCCATTCTCGGGAGACCCACGCATGGGTGTCGCTTGGGAGACAAGTGACTCCCCTTTAAAGGCATCGAGATGCTACGAGCGCCGAAAAGTCAGTTCCTTAACCTAAAGATCGGGCGATTTGCCAGCGGGTTGTCGACCAGATAACCGCCGACGCTAAATGGTACAGCACTTCGATAGACGGTCAGATTCTGGCCTCGACCGCGCTGAATCTCTTTCAATCAGGGGTCGTAAACGAAACGAATTTGCTGGCACATGTTGGCGCGCGGCGCCACGACTTCACTAAACTGACAGGCTAGCTCCACCCGGGCGGAAACAGCGCGTTTCAGCAAATCGTGAATTGACCTGCATCCATGGAAGCCGGTTGGCGGCACGGCAGTTGGCTGAAGATCAAGAGCTACATGGTGGAAGAATATGACTTGCTCGGCGGGTGGACCGGCCGCTGCGATATTTGCTGTCGCGGCGGCCAACACACCCAAGTGGCCGGCTGCTGTCATGCGACCACAGAGCCGCCACGTCAGGATTGTGGAGCAATGAGTTGTCGAAAGATCCGCGCGCAAACTGTTCAACGAAGAGACCCGCGATAGTCGCGGGTTGGCTCCATTGGATGGCGTAGCCCGATACTCAGCCATTCGTCAGCCTCTGCAGGCGCTTCTCCGCTTTGTCTAGCGCAATGCGGCGCGCGATGACCTTTGCGCTGTCACCACGCTTGGTGTGCTGTTTATCGCCCGGCAGTCTCACCAGACGTTGACCAGGGCGCCCCTTATCCGTGGCGGTTTCGTATTCTCGCCGTTCCATACTCACACTCCCTTGCGCACAGCCGCGCAGAACGCGCTGGAAAAATGCGAAAGATTCCCGTGCGGCCATTGAAATGACCTGATGCATCGTGAGCTTCCAAATCTATGCGCAACTGTTCCAACTCGCGAAGCGGCACCATCGCGGCCTCCAATGCGGCGGCGCGCGACAGCAGCACGGCTGCCGTATGTCGCGACGCTCCCGCAGACGTTTAGAAATGATGTCAATGGCAACCATAAGATCGCCGACCAACTTGCTCAGTTCGGCGGCACGCTGCCGTTTTCCCGTCGCCGAGTCGGGTTCATCACCAAGCAGGGCTGCAACGCTGGACGGAATGGACGGACCGCGCGCTTCGGCCAGTTCTTCACGCGGGCTCGCAAGCTCGCGATCGGCCAAACATTTTTGGGAGTTTAGGTCCTGAAGTTGCCGTTCGAGTTTTGCGAATTCCGGGTCGACATCGGTCAATTCGGGCATTACGAAAGGTCAGCTTTTGACATTTTACTGGTCTCCAAAAAGTTCATTGATGACGTCGACAAGCGCGGCGGCATTGATTTCGACAGATTTGCGATGGCGAGAGGCCTGCCAGTGACTTGGCGCGCCCGCGCTGAAGCGTCGGGTGTCGATCTGGTCGATCGGCACGACTTCCGGCCAACTATTGACTACGGTGATGATGGTCTTTGCTGCCCGTGCTTTCGCCTCTGGCGAGCCAGTTGCAGCGATCTCGGCCAGGACGTCTAGCTCTTCACCAGTTGTGGCAACACTGATAGCAAATGGCGCGCCATCAGGAACGCCTTCACGGCGCAGGGCGCGGTAATCGCGCACCGCGTCAACAACAGCACGCAAAGGCACGTCCAGCGCCGCGCCAAGCATGAGTGACGCCACGTCTTGCGGGCTGAGATCTGGAGATGTCCAAGGCGCACCGGGCGGCAGAACAGCGGCGTCCGTGAGTATGCGGGCTACCGCGCCCACGCGCCCTTCATCGAAGCCGATACGCCGCACAATGGCGGCTACGGCTTGTAGGCATATTTGATCCTTGAGTTTGGAAATTCGTGATTGCGATGGTTTAAAAAAAACACCGTCGCAGCCCTGAAGGCTGGACGGTGAGCGCACGCAGATAGTGTCCTGAAGGTTCTGCAAAAAGTTTTGGAGAGAGAACGGCGCTTGCTCTGAAGGGCGAGCGGCCATGGCACGGTGGTGACGTTGCAATCACCGATTC
>NZ_JAMYRR010000043.1:0-22932 GCF_040321535.1 Mesorhizobium sp. M0340
GCGGCGCCTGATCCAAAGACGCCCCGTGGTCGGCGCGACCGCGCCTTTCTGCTCTTCTTGGCACGGACCGGCGCCCGGGTCTCCGAAGCCACCGGCGTTAACGTAAACGACCTTCAGTTGGAGCGCCCGCACCCGCAAGTGCTGCTGCGCGGCAAAGGGCGCAGAGACCGCGTCGTCCCCATTCCTAAGGACCTGGCGCGATCGCTGACAACTTTGTTGAGCGAGCGCGGGATCGCCCATCACGAGCCGCGACCGATATTCGTCGTCGCCCGCAACGAGCGCCTGACTCGTTTCGGAGCGACCCATATCGTATGACATGCGGCCGCCGAGGCCGAGACCATCAGGCCGGCCTTGGCCGACAAGCCCATATCGCCGCACATCTTCCGGCACTCCCTGGCCATGAAGCTTCTCCAGTCCGGCGTGGACCTTTTGACGATCCAAGCCTGGCTCGGGCACGCACAGGTCGCCACGACCCACCGCTATGCCGCCGCGGATGTCGAGATGATGCGCAACGGACTCGAGAAGGCGGGCGTCGCTGGCGACCACCACCCTCTCAGGGTCAAGCATGTCGGTGGTGGCCAGCGTGAGGCGCTCGATCCATAACAGCAATGAGGACGCGGCGGTCAGCGTTCAAATTTCCTCCTCGGGGATCGCGGATGGGACAGCATTCAACCCCGTCCGCAAGAAAGGAAAGCTTCCATGCCGATTCTTAATTGGTTCGCGGACCTCCTCCCAGAAATCGTTGCTTGGCGCCGCGAGATTCATGCGGATCCTGAACTGGACTTCGACGTCCATCGCACGTCGGCCTTCGTCGCTGAGCGCCTGCGCGAATTCGAGCTCGGGACTAGACTCCTTCTAATCCAACGGAAAGAACGATTCCCTCCCGCCTCCACAGTGGCGCACAACCTATTGCTTAGCCCGCTCCCCATTTGGATCGAAAAACGCCCGGAGCGACGCGTCGGATTCGTAGAGTTTGCCGGCGATCTCGATTTCCCACCGACTGTTTTCGATCAAGTCCTTCGTGACACCGGCGGGATGGTTTACATATCCCATTCCAACTGACGTTCCGATTGTAAAGCTCTTAACGCCAGACGAAATATACCCGACAATCCTCCCGTCGCAGCGGATAAGCTCTTCATGAAAGAGAACAGGTTTCGGATCTCGAAGCTTGAATGATACCAACCGTTTTTTTAGCGGCCCGGCATTTTTCTGAGAAATCAACGCCTCCTTTCCGATGAATTCTTTATTCCAGTCAACTGTAAATCCCAATCCCGCTTCAAGCAACGTATCGACTGGCGTGAGATCGAGCTGGTATTCTCGGTAAGCGCGCTCGGACCGTAGATGTTCAAGGGCGTGGTATCCTGCAGCCTGGAGGCCATACGCTTGGCCGGCCTCCCAAACAACATCAAACACATGCTGTGCCATCTCGGTTGGGATATGAAGCTCCCAACCAAGCTCTCCGACATAAGTCAGTCTATTGGCTATTACGCGAGCATACCCGATATCGATCTCCTGACTGGTTGCGAATGGAAAGGACGCATTTGCAAGGTCCGCATCAGTAACCTGGGACAGAATCGCGCGCGACTTCGGTCCTTGCAACGATAGCACCGCGTAGGCAGACGTGGCGTCAGTGATCGCGACGTTCCACCCATCTGTGATATGTCTTGTTATCCAAGCTTTATCCCGCGGTTGGACCGTCGCCGACGAAATGATCAGGAACTCCGTCTCCGACAAACGGTTTACCGTAATATCTGTTTCAATTCCGCCTTTTTGATTGAGCATATGGGTATAAACCAGCTTGCCCACCGGCACATCTACATTGCCCGCGCAAAGCCACTGAAGGAAACGACACGCATCGCGGCCCTGAACCAGATGTTTCCCGAACGAGCTCTGGTCTAACAGGATCGCATTGTTTCGAGCGGCATGACACTCTTGACTGGTATATTCAAACCAACTTGGCTCCTCGTAGGAATAGACGTTCTCGGTAGCCCCCCCCTCCCCCGCGAACCACATTGGGCGCTCCCAGCCCATGCCTTCGCCAAAGCTAGCTCCAAGCCTCGCCCACCGGTCATGCAGTACGCTTTTGCGTACACCGCGAGAGGTCTCAGGTTGGTAGCGCGGCCAGTGCATCTTGTAGTGAAGGCCCAACACTTCAGCCGTGCGATCGTGTAAATATGTCTTATTAAGCTGGAAGGGATGAAATCGGGCGACATCGACGAAGCTAATGTCCATCTGAGGCTCGCCGGCGATGATCCACTCTGCCAGAGCTCGCCCTGCTCCCGCGCCGTATTCAATACCCTCTGAATTATAACCGGTCGAAACGAAAAGATTTTTCAACCCAGGGACTTCGCCAATCATGAACAATACGTCGGGAGTGAAGCTTTCAGGACCATTGAAAAACTTGGCGATGCCGGCGTTCGCGAGATCAGGAACAATCTCTATCGCCTTGGTCATCGGCAGTTCAAAGTGCTCCCAGTCTTCGCAGAGCTCGATGAAAGCCGTTTCCTTCGGAAGCTTCCCCATCGGCAAAGGTTTGCCCCAAGGCTCGAAGGCGCCCACCAGGAGCTTTCCTGTGTCTTCTTTCAGATATACATGCCCGTCCGTGTCGCGCAGCACAGGTAAGGTGGGCGTCACAAAATCCATCGGGTCGGTCACTACATAAAAGTGCTCTGCCGCGTAGATCGGAATTCGTGCACCTAACTTGGAGGCAAGGTCTCTGGTCCAAAGTCCACACGCGAGTACGAGGACTTCAGCTTCAACGACCCCACCACTAGTGCGAACTTGGTATTGGCCGGTTGGTATTCGCCAAAGATCTGTGACTTCAGCGTTTTCAACAATCTTTACACCGTTCTTCTTGGCGCCAATAGCTAACGCCATGCATGTGTCGACAGGATTGGTTTGACCGTCTCCAGGGATAAAGACTGCACCTTCGATGATTGACGCGTTGAGGGCTGGATAGAGCTTTTTCGCCTCGCTCGGCGAGATCATATTGGCCTCAAGCCCAAAACTTTTGGCAATTGAGGCATTGCGTGCAGTTTCGTATAAGCGCTCTTTGGTTCTGGCGACCCCAAGCGTGCCATTTCGCTTGAATCCGGTGGCTTGCCCGGTCTCGGCCTCCAGAGCGGAGTAGAGTTCTGCATTATACTTTGCGATCTCCGTTAGCGCGTGAGTGCCGCGCGTCTGCATGATCAAACCCGCCGCATGCCAAGTTGTGCCGGACGTAAGGCTGTTGCGCTCGAAGAGCGCAATGTCCTTTTTACCGTTCTTTGCAAGGTGAAAGGCAATACTCGCTCCCGCGATGCCTCCACCAACTATGAGAATCTCGTGGTGGCGAGTCGGTACCTCACGAGGACGGAAGTGCGGATTGGTGATCATATGTATCCTTGTTCGGTTTCACTCGGAGATGGCAGGGCCAAGGTGTTTCGACAAGTCAGCCAGCTTGAGCCTCTGTGGTAGCGTCCGCGCATTTCCGGCCCACGATCTTGAGTCAGTCATGTTCATACAGATTAAGTGGCGGAGCTCGCGGAGATGGTGCTAATTGGGGCGCAAAAACGGTGCCGTTCTGCGTATTTCTCGAATTGAGCGCTGAATTATCGCGCCTGCGGGCGTCGCGGCGGTAACGAGCCTCAGTATTGATGCGATTGCGAACACTTCTACCCGTCTCCGAGGTCCAGATCGTACCTGTACCGTCTCTCCGATTGCGGTCCTTGAGCGAGACGGCTGGGAATCGCCTCGCCACCTGGCGGATTTCGATAAGGATATCCACCCGTGTATGCGCATGAGCCCTCCGGAAGATCTATGGCACTCAATCCTCTGCGGCGTCGATGAGTCTCGCCGGACCTGATGTGGGAAGTTGCCGACGCGATCTTGCAGGTGGCGCGATAGCAGAACCGTACGGTTTGCATTTGATTTTCGCTTGTCTTCGTCGACGCTGTCTGGGTGCAGATCAGAGATGAAAGGATCGTGGGCAAAAGCCATCTAAATACTAGAAGCTTCCAGCTAGACTAGTTTCCGTCCATAAACGCCAAACCATTGATCTTATTGCTTAAATCGTGATTTTGCGAAGGCAAGGCTCGGCGGTTTCAGGTACACTTTGGTTTCATGCCACTGATTCCAAGCCACAATCTGCAACCGCCGGAGCCGACAATGCGACAAGAACGCACCGTCCAAGCCAGATCCTATGAGGAGGGTGGATAGCGACCTGCGCTGTGGCAAAGTGAGGTCGCTGAATCAACACCTTACCCTGGAGGCAAGCATGCCCGTTGCAGCTCACCAATCCGAAGCGCCGACCGCTATCCGTACCGATCTTGGCGCAATCTTCGTCTCATTGGAATTGAGCCGCTCGAAATGGTTGATCACCTCGCTGTCGCCAGGTGGCGGCGAGAAGATGTCGAAGCATTCGGTGGTGGCCGGCGACGTCGCCGGACTGCTGGCGCGATTTGCCGAGCTCAAGAGGAAGGCGCAGGCCCGGGCCGGGCAGTACTTTCCGATCATCGTGATCCAGGATCCAGGAGGCCGGGCTCGATGGCTTCTGGATCCATCGCGTGTTGGAGGCCGAAGGGATCGAAAGTCACGTCGTCGATCCGGCGTCGATTGCGACTTCGCGCCGGCGCCGCCGCGCAAAGACCGACAAGATCGACGGTGAGGCGCTGGTCCGGGCGTTGCTGGCCTACAAGCGAGGCGAGCCACGGGTGTGTGCGATGCTCCGGGTGCCGGCGCCCGAGGAGGAGGACCGTCGCCGCATCACGCGTGAGCGCAAGGCCTTGACGAACGAACGCGTGCGCCACGTCAACCGCGTCAAAGGCCTGCTGTTCGCCCAGGGCGTATCCGATTATGAGCCGCTGCGCCGCGACCGGCGCAAGCGACTGGAGGCGCTCAAGACCGGCGACGGCCAACCCTTGCCGGCACATCTGCAGGCGCAGGTCGGCCGGGAACTCGACAGGCTCGAACTGCTGCTGGAGCAGATCAAGGCTGTCGAGGCCGCGCGCGATGCCATGCTTGCTGACGTGCCGGTCGTCTCGCCGGCACCGGCGATGCTGCTCGACCTGAAGGGCATCGGGCCGGAGTTTGCCGCCGTCTTGTGGTCGGAGGGGCTGTCGCTTTTCGGAATGGGGACGGCACGCACCGGTGGCGGAAAATAGCTTCCCGAGCTCATCCGATTCCAGATCTTGTAGAGATTCCCCTTCAAGTCGGCCTCGAACTGCTCGATCGTCTGCCCGTCCACGCCAGCCGCACCACCATTGGATTTGACCGCTTTGTAGGCTTCGTACACCAGCCGCTTATCGATCATAAACGGCTTGTCTGTCGCATCTGTCGTTGTCATCCTGTTGCCAGTTGCTTCGAAAATACGACCACCTGATCCGACCCCTTCGCTCCAGCCCCATTACAGGGCCTTCGTCACTACTACGGGTCGATCCGCCCCAACTTCCTGCATCGGTACTCTCGCCTCACGGTGGTGTGCCGCTTGTGCTTCTCCCTTGGCATCAGAAAGCTGGTTCCTGCAGTTCCGCGCAAAAGCCTGCATCCGGCTCATGCCCCCTATACGCCGTCCACTGTCCGCCCAGTCATCAGGCTCCCGACGGACTTGTCCCGAGAGATCCACACGCCCTCGGTTTTAGTGGTATCAAAGAGTACTAACGACGCGTCATCGAAGGGTTTGCTTGCGCTCATCTTCCGGATGCTTACCTGCCCCGGATTATGTCCGCGGCTTTTGTCCCAACGCTAACCACCATGGCTCTTCTACCACAGCAGCTTGGGCTGGTTTGAGACCCGCTCCTGAAAGCCGATCCCGAGGGGCCTACCCTCATCTTTCACGCAGCTTCTCAGCATGTTGTCAGTTCACCATCGAACCTCCTTCTGCTTGCTGCAGCACACTATGGACGGAAACTAGACTAGCACTACTTTGGCAGGTTTTTAGCGGCGGGCGAGTTTTTGGAATTCCCAAGAGAGAGTTTGCGTGATTCATGGGAGGTCGACGTGGACTGGATTACATCGACACGCCTTGATGACCATGATCGCCTACGCCTTTCTCCAAGCCCGCCGCCTCAAAGCAACGGGACGGAAAAAAAGAGTCGGCGGACCACCGCCACAACCGAGCATGCCAGCTGTTAGGCAAGCCATTCTCGACCTCTTCACGCGGCCGCCACCCCGCAGATGTCCTCACTGTGAGAAGCTGATCGCGGACGCCGTCGAACTTAAACTGCCAAAGTAGTGCTAGTCCACGACTATCAACTCGCGGGCGACATCGGCTAGCCGCTCACCACCCTTTTCGGTAACAACAAACGACTCCGATATTGCGGCTCCGAAGGCTGGAAGCCTCACCCCTGATTGGAAATGGAAGCACATGCCCGCCTGGAGCGCAGTCTTTTCGCCGGCGCGAATGCTCACCGTACGTTCGCCCCAGTCCGGCGGAAAATTCATGCCGATTGAGTAGCCGGAACGCCCTTTTTTGATGTACCCATGGCGGTTAAGGACGCTATGCCAGACGGCATTCATCTCGTCGACGACTACACCGGGCTTCGCCATTTCGAGTGCAGCGTCGCCACCTTCCACTATGGCATTGGCGAGATGCCTGACCTCATTAGGTGGCTTTCCCATGTAAATAGTGCGCGTCAGCGGCGCATGATAATGGCGTCTCGCTGCGCCGATTTCCAATTGAACCAGCCCCGATGAAGGCAAGGGTTTATCCGACCATGTGAGGTGCGGAGCGTTCGTTTTTTCGCCAACCTGAATCAACGGACAAAGGCTGGTATAGTCACCGTATTTTCCGTCGACACCTCTTGTTTGAGAGGCGTAAATCTGAGCGACAATTTCGTACTCCGGGACTCCCGGCTTTAGATTTTCGATCGCCGTACGCATGGTGTAGCTGACAATCTGGCCCGCTTCTCTCATATAGACGAGTTCAGCGTCGGATTTAACGAGTCTCGCCCAATTAACGAGTCCGCGGCTGTCGGAGAACTTTGCATTTGGAAGACCGTTAACAAGGTGCTGGTGTGCACGCGCAGTATAGAAATGCGCATCAAGCTCAACCCCTATGCGATCAGATCCCCATCCGCGTGATTTTATGATTTCGCTGACTTCGTCGTATGGATGCAGTTCCACATGATGGAGTCGGTCATCGGAGAAATTGATGATGTTCTCAGCAGGCAGGTCCGTCGTAGCATGAGCACCGTTTACGTCAACCAGCCGTCCGATCCAAATCGGCGTTTCCGATTGGAGGTGCAGTAGGACCACTTGAGGTGTGTAGAAGGACCAGGCGTCATAACCGGTCAGCCAGCACATACTTGCGGGATCTTGGCAGATTAGCAGGTCCAGTCCTGCTTGCTCCATTCGTGTCTTGACGTCATGAACACGGCGTCGATACTCCGCAGGCAGGAAGGGCTTCTCATAGTCCATTTCGTAGTCTTCCTCTGCACCTAGCTTGACTGACCGGACCAAGCATTCTTTCGATGCTCATCCGTACAGGTCGACAAGCTAGCATGCTTCAGAAGACTATTTCGCGCGGACCTCGCCGGTCGCCCGCAGAAAAGCTGCGTTTTTGCGACTTTGAGCGCAGGTTAAATTTGTCTTCTAAGAGATTCAGCAACGTGTCCGGTGCGCACCGTGGCTTGTTATTGGCTCCAAAGGGCCGGACAGCGCCGGACATATGGTGACCAATAGCTTGGTTGTCGATCCACGGGAGAGCAACGCATCGGCCCTGATAGCGGGGCACTTCTGGAGAACTGGCTGAGGCCATCACATCATGCATACAAATGGACCATCCTCGGACGGCCCACAGCGACACGAGCATCCGGCCTCACTATAGCGTGATGATATTGGTTGAAGATGGGACTGTTGAAATCTCTACGCAAAAGGCCGTGGGCAACGGCCCGCTGCGGAGGCCCTGGCAGCGGACACGATCCCCCGATTTTTAGCGGCGCAAGAGCGAACTACTACGCCCTCCGCAATGCCACAGCTCGCTTGGGGGACGCCGGGCAGCTGCACGACCTGCTGGACAACTCAATGTAGGACTGCTCAATCGGCCACCCAAGTGCCGGCACATCCCCGCAAGAGGCACGGTTAATAGCGTGGTGGACTACACTTACCAGCTACGCTGCGTCTGGAGACTTGACGCGTCACCGTCGTCGGCCACGCGTAGACTGGCAGAAATGGCCTCTTTCCTTGATCGAGCCCCCATAAGAAGACAGAGAGCAGACGGAGAAAAACTCAGCAGAACTTTCATTATTCGCAGGAGAACGCCCTGGCAGCCCCACATCGCGCTGCCAATCACCGCAGTTGAGGGGGTAGTTTGACGGAAATGAACACTCGATTTGGAGGTACAGATGAAAGGTTCAGCAACCGCCGCATTAAAGAGGCTCAAACGGCAGGACCTTCTGCAAAAGTGCGCCTATGTGAATGGCGCTTGGCTCTCCAAGGTTGAAACAATCTCCGTGGTGGACCCGGCTACTGGCGAGGAACTGGCTCAGGTGGCAGCCTGTGAGATGTCCGATGTGGACACTGCAGTCACCTTCGCGAGAACCGCATTTCAACGATGGCGCGATGTTGTTCCTTCGGAACGGGGCGCATACCTGCGGAAATGGGCCGCAGGTATGCGCGAGAATGCGGAAGACATTGCCGCGATCATGACAGCCGAGCAAGGCAAACCATTGACCGAAGCGCGCGGTGAGATTTCATATGCCGCTAGCTTTCTTGACTGGTTTGCAGCGGAGGGCGAGCGCGCCTATGGCGAGACTATCCCGAGCCATCTTACGGGCAGCCGACTCTCTGTGCAGATGCAGCCGGTCGGAGTAACGGTCGCCATAACCCCTTGGAACTTTCCGTCGGCGATGATCACCAGAAAGGCAGGAGCCGCGCTGGCTGCCGGCTGCACCATGATTGTCATGCCCGCCCAGGAAACGCCCTTGTCAGCTCTGGCGCTTGCCCGTCTTGCCGAGGTCGCAGGTGTCCCCGCCGGCGTGTTTCAAGTGATTACGGGAGAGGCTCCCCCGCTCGCAAAACGGCTGTTGGATCACAGCGATGTGCGGGCATTCTCCTTCACGGGCTCGACCGAGGTCGGTCGGATCCTGCTCGAGCAATCCGCAAAAACCCTGAAGAGGGCTTCACTTGAGCTTGGCGGCAATGCTCCCTTTATTATTTTCGATGACGCACCGTTGGAGACTGCCGTGGCTGGATGCATGGCAGCCAAATTCGCCACATCCGGTCAGGACTGCCTGGCCGCCAATAGGGTCTATATCCAGCGGGGTAGCTATGACCGCTTTGTGGAAGAATTCGCGAAGGCCACCAGTAAACTGAAAGTCGGGCACGGATTGGTGCCAGGTGTCGACATTGGCCCAATGACCAAACCATCTGTCGCGGAAAAGTGCAGGCGACAGGTTTCCGAAGCTCTTTGTGCCGGAGCCCGCATAGTTGTTGGCGGACAGGACAGTCCACTTGGGGGCAATTTCGTCGCCCCAACTGTCCTCGCCGACGTCTCTGATGACATGCTGATTGCCAAGAAAGAAACTTTCGGTCCGGTGGCGGCAATCATGGTTTTCGACGACGAGGCGGAAGTGCTCGCCCGGGCCAACAACTCGGAAATGGGTCTCGCGGCATACGTCTATACGCGGGACCTCAACCGCGCCATGCGGCTGACCGATCAGCTGGATCACGGCATGGTCGCTATCAACACCCCGAAATTTACCGGCGCTCCCATACCCTTCGGCGGGTGGAAGCAATCCGGACTCGGCCGCGAGGGCTCAAGACACGGTCTCGCCGAATATCTCGAACCCAAATACGTGTGCATCGGCAACATCGCAGCCTGAAAGGAAACCGCTATGACTACCAACATCAGGGACATTAGCGAGAAGGATAGAAACGCTGTCCTACATCCTTTCACACAGCTCAAGGACTTTGCCACCGGCAAGCTTGGCGAGCCAACGATCGTCGAGACCGGGCGGGGCATCCCCATTCAGGATGCACATGGCAACAAATTTATCGACGGTTTTGCCGGCCTCTACTGCGTCAATGTCGGCTATGGCCGCACCGAAGTGGCAGAAGCGATCTCGCGTCAGGCCTATCGCCTAGCTTATTATCACTCTTACGCGGCGCACACGACAGACGAGCTCGCGATCCTCTCCGATCGCCTCGTGAAGATGGCGCCTGGCAAGATGAGCAAAGTGTTCTACGGCATGTCCGGCTCGGACGCCAACGAGACCCAGGCCAGGCTTGTCTGGTATTATAATAATCTTCGCGGCAAGCCGACCAAGAAGAAGATCATCTCGCGTGAACGCGGCTATCACGGTTGCAGCGTCGTCTCCGGCTCGATGACCGGCATGAGCTTCTACCATGACCACATGGACCTGCCGCTCCCGCAGATCGTTCACACCGGTGTTCCACATCACTACTGGGGCGCGAACCCAGGCGAGTCCGAACGCGAATTTTCAGCGCGGCCGGCCGAGGAACTTGATCAGCTGATCGAACGCCTGGGCCCGGACAATGTTGGCGCCTTCATCGGCGAGCGGTTCACCGAGTGACGACGTGATTGGGCAGATCGAGTGACAGTTATCGGGAGGATCATGGGCCGCCGACCGCAGCGGGCCGGCGCCGAAAGCGCCCAAAGCCTCGCTCGGAACCCCGGCGATCGCCTCGGACCGGCAGGCAGCAGGCTTTTGCTAGAATGCTGTCGAATACGGGAAAGGAACCCCCGGGATGCTAGACTCACAATCCACGTGCCGAAATTTTTGCTTTTACCTTCTGCCGGCCTTTTCGCTCCAGGCCTTCTCGTCGGCAGTAGAAGCGCTGAGGCTCGCCAACGAGGTATTAGGGCGGGACGTGTATAGCTGGCAGGTCATTTCGGACGACGGGCAACCTGAGACCTCGAGTTGTGGGCTGTTCATTTGCGCCGATTCTTCGTTGTCCTTCGAACGTGAAAGAAATCGTCGATCGATCTCAGCACCGGCTGTCGTGGTCGTCGGGGGCCGCAATGCTCCTAGTCCGCACAAACAGCTTGATGCCTGGCTACGAGAGTGTCGCAACCGCCGCGGCAGCCTCGTAGGCATAGGTAGCGGTACGATCGTGCTTGCTCGGGCGGGGCTTGCAGAAGGGCGGCGTTGCGCGGTTCACTGGGAGCAATTTCCCATATTTTCTGAACGGTTCCCAGGTGTGGTAGCCACTCAAACCGCCTTTGAGCGGGACGGGGACCTATCCACTTGCGCCGGGGGGGACGCCCCATTCGACATGTTTCTGGCTTTGGTTGACCGCCACCATGGGACGACAGTCGTCAATCGTATTTGCGAGAAAGCTATCGCGTGTAGGATCCGTTCAGCGGGTGACCGCCAACGTCTACCTCTTCATTCTCGAGTGCAATTAAACCATCAGGCGGTCATCAAAGTAATTGAGGACATGGAGGCAAACCTCACGGAGCCATTGCTATTGGACGAGCTTGTGGGGTCAGCCGGCCTATCCCGCCGTCAAATCGAGCGGTTGTTTAGGCGGGAACTGGGATGTTCTCCAAGCCGCTATTATTTGGATCTTCGTCTGGAACGTGCGCACCTGCTACTCATCAGCTCGCGCCTGCCAGTCGTTGAGATAGCGATGGCTTGCGGCTTTGTCTCGGCATCGCATTTCTCAAAAGCGTACCGCGAGTCCTACGGATGCGCGCCGCATCAATCACGATTACCAGTTTACCAACGAAAAAAAATGCGGTCGAGCCGGCCGGAAGAAATTAGAACCCGACAAGTCGATCGGAGGCTAAGTAACGAGGGACTGCCTAACTGCCACTAGCAGAGCACCACGTTGTTCTCTGAAGATCGGGTATGGCGCTCCTTTGCTGAACGGCCTCAGCATACCAGTCGGGGAAGGGTGTTCGAAGAGGTTCGATCAGCTCTTGTCGATTATCCCATTGCAAACCGGGTCGGCCCCGCCCGCTTGCACTGGCGCTAGGTGAAGACACTCGGACGCCATAGAGTAGGATGACTTCGATATGATACTATTACCCTTCCTACCGGACGAATACCGGAACAGGCTTTCCGCCATTCGGACGGAGATGGCACGACGCGGTCTCGATCTTCTCGTCGTCAACGACGTCGCCAACCAGCACTACATCACCGGTTATGACGGCTGGTCATTCTACACGCCGCAAATGGTCCTGGTGCCGCTCGCTGACGAGGAGCCGGTCTGGATCGGTCGCGCCATGGATGCTGCCGGCGGGCTGCTGACGGCTTGGATGAAGCCCGAGAACGTCGTCGGCTTTCCCGAAGATCATGTCCAGCGCCCCGACCGTCATCCGATGGGCTGGATTGCCGCCTGGATCGAAAGGAAGGGCTGGGGGCGCTGCAATATCGGCATCGAGCTTGAGGCCTACTACTATTCCCCAAAGGCGCATGCGCGGCTGACCGCGGGCCTACCCAATGCAATCTTCCACGACGCCGACCTTCTGGTGAACTGGATCCGCAGCGTCAAGTCGGACGCCGAGATCGGCTACCTCCGCAAAGCCTCGCGCCTTGCCGAGGCGGCGGTCACCGCGGCCTATGAGGTAATTGCGCCAGGCGTGCGCGAGTGCGACGCCATCGCGAAAATCCAGGCCGCCCAGATAGCTGGCTCGCCGGATTTCGCTGGCGACATCACCGCCCTGCCGCCGACCATACTGGGTGGCGAAAATGCCTCGGCGCCGCATATCATGTGGAGCGACCGCCGCTTTGGCGACAACGAAACCATCGCGCTCGAACTCGCCGGTGTGGTCCGCCGATATGCCGCCGGTCTGGCGAGGACGCTTCAGCTGGGCGCCATGCCCTCCAAGGTCAGCGACACCGGCAAGGCCGTGCTCGAAGGCATGGAGGCTGTGCTTGAGACGATCAGGCCTGGCGTCTTGGCGGAAGACGTCGAGGCGAGCTGGCGGAAGGTTATCCAGCGCTACGGCCTGAAGAAGGAGTCCCGCATCGGCTATTCGATCGGCGCCGCCTATCCACCGGACTGGGGCGAACACACGATCAGCCTGCGCCAGGGCGACAAGACAATCCTGAAGCCGGGCAACGTCCTTCATTCCATCCTCGGCATGTGGATGGACGGATGGGGGATTGAAGTGAGCGAAACGATCCTAGTCACCGCCGACGGCTGCAAAACGCTGACCAGCTTCCCGCGAGAGATCCATGTCAAACGCTGAAACCGGCAGTGGATTGATGGATCTCGCGCTGGAACGCCGGATGATCGAGATCCGCCGCCACCTCCACCGCAAACCGGAGCTCTCGAACGAAGAGAGCGAGACGCAGGCCTATCGATGTGGTCGGTGCGGCCGGTCCCTCGAACCGCAAGGTCGTCATCCGCGCCGACATCGACGCGCTTCCGATCACGGAAGCCTCGGGCGCGCCGTTCAGCTCCGAGCGTCCCGGCATCATGCATGCCTGCGGCCATGACGCTCACGCCGTAATGGGCTACGCCGCCAGCGTTCTCCTGGAGCGCCAGAAGCAATCGTTCGGCGGCACCGTTCGCATTATCTTCCAGCCCGCCGAGGAGGCGGAGCCGCTCGGCGGCCGCCGGGTCGTCGAAGTAGGGCTGCTGGACGACGTCGACGCGGCGATCGGCATCCATGCCGATCCTTATACCGCGACCGGTAAGATCGCGGTCGGCGCGGGGCCGTATACGCTTGCGTGCGATATTTTCGACATCACCGTCACCGGGAATTCCGCGCACGCCGCAAGACCGTCCGAAGGCGTCGACGCCATCGCCGTCGCCTGCTCCATGGTGACGGAGCTGCAGAAAATCGTGTCGCGCGAGATCGATCCGTATGACCCGCTGGTCGTCTCCATCACTGGCATCGAAGGCGGCGGCGCCTACAATGTGATCGCCGCCGAGGCCAGGCTTAAGGTCACGATCCGCAGCGGGCATGAAGCGACCCGCCAGCATGCTTGGAAAAGGCTGCGTCAGATTGTACAAGGCGTGGCTTCAAGCCACAACGCCAGTGCCGAGGTGGACCTGAGGCGTGGCGAACCACCGGTTATCAACGACCCGGACATGGTAGAGATCATCCGCCGAACCGGTGCCGGCCTTTTGGGGCAGGACAACATGCTGAGCGCGCCGGGCTGGACGGCGGCCGACGATTTCGCCTTCTACAGCGAGAAGTGCCCCTCCTCTGTGACTCCGCGCGAAATTTCTTGATGCCGCCGAACTAGTGGGTTGGACGATCCAGTGCCCCCTCGCGCATCGCTCCGCGACGAACCACAAATCGCCATCACGTAGCGTTTTGCCGCCAAGGGAATCCGTGTGAATGAGAGTATGAAAGGATGCAAATGCTGAATAACAGTCGTTCCCATGGACTCTGGGAGCGAACCGCGCCAGAGGCTCCACATACAAGCATTCTCCAATGCGCCCATAAGCAAGATGTAGTCGTAGTTGGCGCCGGATACACAGGACCTTCGACGGCATTGCACCTGGCGCAAGCCGGTGTAAAGGTCAGCGTGCTTGAGGCGGTGGAGATTGGCTTTGGCGCCTCGCAGCTGGCTTAGTCAATGCCGGCCTATGGATGAAGCCGGAGGATGTGAAATCTAGTCTTAGTCTAAGTCTAGCGGCACCTTTCGGTGAACAGGTCGTCCAACTTCTCGGTAATGGGCCTGCCGAAGTTGGTCTCTGATCGACAAGCATGCCATCGACTGCCAGGCAGTGAGGAACGGTACGCTTCATTTTCATTGCGCGGTCGGGGAAGCGGGGCTAAATGAGCTCCGGGAACGTGACCGGCAGTGGCAGAAACGGGGCGCGCCCGTGAAGCTCCTCAATGCAGAGGAGACGGCGGCACGTATTGGTACAACAGCCTATTCCGGCTCACTTCTCGACCTGCGCGCGGGAACTATCCAGCCACTCGGTTATGTGCGAGGACTTGCACGCGCTGCTATCTCCGCAGGAGCCAAGGTATATAGTTCAAGTGGGGTCACCGGCACCCAGCGATCAAACGGTAAGTGGACGGTGCGCACAGCAAGCGGATCGGTCGAGGCCGACTGGATTGTAGTTGCGACGGACGCTTACACTAAAGCGCCCTGGCAAGAGCTTAGGCATGAGCAGATACATCTTCCTTATTTCAATGTGGCAACACGGCCGCTTTCGGACAGACTACAGAAGTCGATTCTGCCCAACCGCGAGGGCTGCTGGGATACGAAGAAGATCTTGAGTTCGTTTCGGCTGGACCAAGAGGGTTAGTTTTCGGCAGTATCGGCGCGCTCGGGGGTACGGGTGCCAGGATCCACCGAGCATGGGCTACGCGTGCCATTCGCAAGCTCTTTCCGCAGATCGGTGCAGTTGAATTCGAAGCCGAGTAGTATGGCATGATTGGGACAACAAGTAACCACCTGCCTCGTTTTCACCGCTTCGCATCGAATGTAGTCAGCATCTGCGGCTATAATGGCCGTGGAATTTCGCCAGGCACGGTCTTTGGGCGTGTGCTGGCCGACCATATTCTCGGGAATGTCGGAGACGCGGATCTGCCACTTCCCGTCACTACCCCGGAAACCCCGGCTTTCCGTGCGCTCAAGGAAAACTACTATGAGTTGGGTGCCCAACTGGCACACTTCATCGACGCTCGGTTCTGAAACGACACGGTTGTGGCCTTGCGCGCGCTAGCAATCTTTACCCCCTTCCGGACCGATCTCGCCCCCGGGCCGCATCTGGAGCCGCACTACCGACGATGTCCCGCACGCGCATAATGGCGCTCGGCCGTCTGATTTTATGCACGTGCGGCGCCCCCACGCCGAACTCCTGCGTTGATGGACCGTCATTCGCGTAGATCGGTCGATTGAATGCGCTACAATTGTGGCGCCATCATACAAGGTAACAAGGATTCCTAAGTACGCCACCTCCCGGCGCACCCGCCCAGCAGCGAGCTCCGGCTCCTGCTGGGCGTTCTATTTTTTGCTGAGAGTCATAGTCACATTGGACCCCTGGGGGCTTCAACCGATTTGGCTCGGCACCCGAGTGGTAGCTTCAAATAGGAAGCGCGTGCTGGTCATGCCTGGATGCTCGCCCCATTCTCAACATCGCAAGGCAAAAAGGCAGGTAGCGGCAACTGCGAATTAAACAATCGGGGCGGAAGGTAAAAAAACGTATGCAGCGCGTAGAGTCTCATCCGGCCGTTCCAGCGGCGCTTGCCCCGCTTCGGAACCCGGTCTTTCGTTCGATCTGGAGAGCCACGCAGATATCCAGCCTTGGCTGGCTGGTGCAGAGCGTGGCTATAAGCTGGCTTATGGCAACGATTTCAGCCTCCGATCTGATGGTTGCGCTCGTGCAGGCTGCATCGACACTGCCCGCCTTCTTCTTGTCGATCCTTGCTGGAGCGATTGCAGACAGCTTCAGCCGCCGCGGCGTGATGCTTGCCGGACATTGCCTGATCGCACTGGCATCCACGGCGCTGGCTCTCTCTGTTGGACTCGGCTTTGTCAGTCCATGGCTGATCTTGGGACTGAGCTTCTTGGCGGGATGCGGCTTTGCATTGAATGATCCAGCCTGGCACGCCTCGGTCGGCGACATCCTGGAAAAGCGCGACATACCCGCTGCAGTGACGCTGATGTCGGTGGGGTACAACGTGGTTCGGAGCATAGGACCGGCGCTGGGCGGTGTAATTTTGGCTTTGCTGGGCCCCCTTACGGCTTTCGCCTTCGCTGCGCTGACCGACCTGGTCCCGTTGAGCGCTGTGCTGCGCTCCAAGTGGCAAGTTCGCTCTTCGCCTCTTCCGCGCGAGCGGATGACGACGGCCATTCATGATGGCATGCGCTTCACGGCAATCTCCTCGGAGATCAGAGTGGCGATCGTGCGCGCAACCCTGTTCGGGCTGTCAAGCATCTCGATCCTTGCTCTGCTCCCCCTCGTGGTTCGCGACCAACTGGCGGGGGGGCCAATTGTTTACGGCGTCCTGTTAGCCGGCTTCGGCACAGGCGCCTTCATCGCGGGCATTGGCAATAGCTACTTGCGACGCATCACGTCCCAAAATCGATTGATCACGCTCGCATCCGTTGCTTGCGCAACGTGTTGCCTTTTACTGGCTCTCACATCATCGGTGGCTGTAGCAGCGATCGCGCTTGCAATCGCTGGCGCAGGCTGGGTTGTCACCTGGACCGGAACCGACGTGTGTGTGCAGTTGGCAAGCCCAAGGTGGGTCGTTGGTCGCACCCTGTCGATCTATTACGCCCTGACCTACGGCGGCATGGCAGCGGGCAGCTGGATCTGGGGTGCTGTCGCGCAGTACTATTCCCTGACGTGGGCTTTGGAAGGTGCTGCAGCGGCGCTGTTGCTGGTTGCAGCCGTGGGAAAGCTATTGCCGGTACGGCTATGGGAGGAATCGGATCAAGGGGCCTTCGACTTCAGGCCACCAGAACTGGCCCTCGATTTGAAGCCCAGGAGCGGCCCGATCGTGATCAAGGTGGAGTACTCGATACCCGAGGAGAATATCGAGGAATTTCTGAGCTGCATGCGCGAAAGGCGGCGCGTTCAGAGCCGTGCCGGTGCGCGGGACTGGACCCTCCAGCGCGATCTTCAGAACTCGACTCTTTGGACCGAGACATTCCGCACGCCGACATGGACGGACTATCTTCGTCTAAACCATCGGCTAACGGTGACTGACAGGGAGGTAGGCGAGCGCCTTGCCGCTCTGCAGGTCGGTGATTCTCCTCCTCGTCTCTCACTTTCGATCGAGCGGTCGACAAGCCCCGCCCCCGGCAGCCAAGTCCAGCCCGTGCCCTTTGTATCGCGCCCGTAAGGACGAGTGGAAACTTTTCTGGGGTTGGACACGGGTTGTCAGGCCTGCTCAGTCCATCACCGTCGCTTTTTGGAGAGGAGACGACGGCAGTGGAATGGACAATCACGATGAGTGGAGAACGAATTCGGCGACGTAGGGAACGCCGGTTGACGGTGCAGCGGACTGTCCATCGACCAGAGCCGCCAATCATGAAGCCGCGCTTTCTCGTTGTCATTAAAGGCATCCTGATGTCATTGGTTGTGGATCGGCGGCTTCGTCGCGTCGAATGAGGCTAGGCCGAAGTTCGCGGAATTCGTGATCGCGGCAGCCGGACTCTCACGCCGAAGTTGGACGAATTGCTACCCATGGACGCGTTTCGACATCCAACGCGGTTCAGACCGTCAGGTAGCGGCATCGAGTGAAGTCGTCGTCCGTGAAGAACTCGGAAGGCTTTGATTGAACTAAACCAGTTGTGTGCGTCAAGTTCTGCAAAATGGCGTGGCATTGCGGTGACGTCGGCGTGTCCGCCGCGCAGCCCCCGTGTTTAGCGGAGCGCGGACACATGACGGTGCTCAGGCGGCCAAGGCCCTCAGGCTCTCCTTCTTGTGCTCGCGCAGATGATCCATGTTGAGGTAGCGGGTCGCCTCGAGCCAGTTCTCGTGGATCTCCACCGCCAATGCCCGAACCAGCCGCAGGCAGCTCCGCGGGCTGGGGAAGATGCGAACGACCAGGGTGCGCCGCTTGATCTCCTGGTTCAGCCGCTCCAGCATGTTCGTAACCGGTATGATCATGACGGTGCCATCCGATCCCCGCTGGAGATGAGCGATTTTCGGCGTATGGTGCGACCATCCGGGACAGGGGCACCGGGAGCACGCCAAGTGCGGGCAGGCCGATGTATTCGATGAGCTGCGAGCTCGCGTTAGTAGCTGGCCGCCCCTGCGACCTGCCCGGTTGCGCCGAGAGCGCGGATCCGTAGGTGTCGCGTCGCCCGCCGGCTCCCGACTGTTTGAGGAGAGGGAGCCGATGAGACGTGTGATTGGAATGGACATCCACCGCACCTTTGCGGAGGTGGTGGTTTGGGAAGACGGCCGGCTGCGCCATCACGGACGGGTCGACATGACCCGCTCGGGATGGAAGGGTTCGGCCGCAGTTTGCGACGGACTGATGAGGTTGTCGTCGAGGCTACGGGCAACGCCATGGCGGTGGTGCGGGTTCTGTCGCCCTATGTCGGCCGGGTGATTGTCGCCAACCCGATGCAGGTGAAGGCGATCGCTCATGCCAGGATCAAGACCGACAAGATTGATGCCGGCGTTCTGGCGCAACTCCATGCCAGCGGCTTTCTGCCGGAGGTCTGGGTACCTGATGAGCGGACCGAGCGGCTTCGCCGCCTCGTCGCGCGGCGCAACCAGGTAGTTCGGCATCGCACGCGCGTGAAGAACGAGGTGCATGGCATCCTGCAGGCGCACCTCGTGCCGAAGTGCCCGCATGCCGATCTGTTCAACAATTGCGGTCGCGCCTGGCTCGAGCGGCAGGTGCTTCCCGACGACGAGCGGGCCGCTATCGCCCGCCACATCCGCGAGATCGATCGCCTGGCCGAGGATCTGGCTGACCTCGATCGCGACATCGCCCGGGAAGCGGTTGATGATGCGCAAGTCCGGCGGCTTCAGACGATCACCGGCGTCAATGTCATCGTCGCGAGCGGTATCATCGCCGCGGTCGGCGACATCCGGCGGTTCCGCGAGCCGCAGAAGCTGGTGAGCTACTTCGGCCTCAATCCGCGTGTGCGCCAATCCGGTCTTGGCTTGGCGCAATATGGCCGGATCAGCAAACATGGGCGTTCCCATGCCCGCGCCATGCTGGTCGAGGCCGCCTGGGCCGCGGCGAAGGCGCCCGGACCGCTCAGGGCCTTCTTTCCTACGCATCCGTAACAAGCGTGGTCATCAGGTCGCAGCTGTGGCGGTCGCCCGCAAGCTCGCCGTGCTGATCTGGCATCTGCTGACAAAGGAGCAGGACTACTTCTGGGCTCGCCCGGCGCTGGTGGCGGCAAAGCAGAGGCAGCTCGCTCTCAAGGCCGGCGCGCCGGGCGAGCGCGGTGTCGGTCGCCGCGGTTCGGCTTACGCCTACAACGTGAAGGAGTTGCGAAACAGCGAGAAAGCCGCGGCCGAGAATGCCGAACGTGCCTACGAGCTAATGGTTCGGCATTGGCGGTCACGCGGGCTGAAGCGGCGCACGGACGCCACAAACGAGGAACGACTATAACGGCTGCGTGGCGGCACTCTCATCCTCTCGCACCACTCTTTGCCACGTGGTCGTCCGTGCCGGACAAATATAGCACAAGGAAATCTGGCGGCACGACCGACGCCCTCGGTCCGCTCCAGACTGGCGCCGTGCTCGACGCCGTCAAGGCGTGGCCTGGAAAACCTCGCAGCCGGCCGTGCCGCCATCGCACCGGCCAGCCTTGACTGCGTCTCGACACGCTCGCGTGGGAAATCCTGTGGGCCGGGACGAAGAAACAGGCTCACCTGAGCCGAACAAAGAAACGCAACAGGAATCGAAAAAGTCGAAATCAGGCTTGTCGATGTCATCCGTCGACTTCATGTGCTTGTGGTGAGCTAGCGGCAGCCGATAGAAGCTCAGCGTCTCCTCGATGTTATCTTCCACCCAGTTGACCAGCTTCGGGTATTTGGCCTGCCATTTGGCGATCCACTGCGCCAGGTCGCGTTTGACCTCGGCAAGGTCGCGCCGGTCGTAGAACCATCTGAGCTCCATCAGGCAATCGTCGTCGACCTTGCGCGGCACGTAGTCGAGCGCGTTTCTGAGAAAGTGCACGTAGCAGCGCTGCCAGACCGCCTCGGGCAGCACTTCGCGGATTGCCGCCCTGAGCCCCGGATGGTCGTCGGAGACGACGAACTCGACGCCGGCGAGCCCGCGATTCTTGAGCCCCGTCACGAACTCGCGCCAGCTCGAATGGCTCTCCCGGTTGGCCAGCTCCACGCCCAGAACCTGGCGCCGGCCCTCCCAATCCACGCCGATCGCCACCAGCACCGCCTGGCTGGCGATCATGCCCGCCTCGCGAGCCCGCTCGTAGCGCGCGTCCAAAATGAGATACGGATAGCTTTCCTCGAGCCGCTGCGTGAAGAACGCCTTGAGCGCCTCATCCAGCCGCATCGTCGCCTCGCTCACCGTCGAGGCCGAGAAAGAGTGGCCGCACAATTCCTCCGTCACCGCCTTCACCTTGCGGGTCGAGACGCCCTGCACGTACATCTCGACCAGCGCCGACACCAATGCCTTCTCCGAACGCTGGTAGCGCTCAAACAACTCCGTCGAGAACCGGCCAGCCCGATCCTGCGGAACGCGAAGCTCCAGCACCCCGACCCGCGTCACCAGCTTGCGCTCGTAATAGCCGGACCGGTAACTCGTCCGCTCCGCCGTCCGCTCGCCTTTCTCGGCCCCGATCGCCTCCGTCATCTCGGCTTCAAGAACCTCCTGCACGACACTCTGCAATGCCTGGCGAAAGCCGTCCTCATCCGACAACAGCAACGCTTTCAACTCGCCTCTGCTCAGTCTAACGTCTCGATTGGTCATGGCACTTCCCCTTCCACGGGAATCGGTGATCGCAACGTCACCACCGTGCCATGGCCGCTCGCCCCTCAGAGCAGGCGCCGTTCTCTCTCCAAAACTTTTTGCAGAACCTTCAGCACATCTGTGGACGCCCCCGTGAGCGCAAGAAGAATCTTCGAAAGGCGGTATAGCGGCGCGTAGTCGGGTGCTGACATCTGTCCGGCCTCTGATGCGGCCTTCCATTTGCCGCCGGCCCGTATGGGAGTTCGCCGATCGGATCCATATCACTACCGCGCGCTCGAAGCGCTCTGTGCTGAACTGGTTTTCCGATCCGTCTCTCATCGACTGTCGCGCCATACCTCTCCGTGTGACCTTCCTACACCTGCGACGACCTCAGACCGAGCTGCTATGCTGCCACAGCCGGAGCCCTGTAGGTCCCACCTCTTGCCATGAGCGCCCAGACGATGCGGGCCATCTTGTTGGCAAGAGCGACGACCACAAGCATTGGCGGCTTGCGGGCGAGCATGCGCCCAAGCCACGATCCTTCACGAATGCCTCGCCGACGAGCATGACGCACGACAGCGCTCGCTCCGATGATAAGCAGGCGCCGCAAAGTACGCTCGCCCATCTTCGATGTTGCACCGAGTTTCTGTTTACCGCCGGTTGAGCGTTGCAGCGGCGTCAGGCCCAGCCAAGCGGCGAAGTCGCGCCCCTTTCGGAAGATTGCGGCGCAAGGCGCCAGTGCAACCAGAGCCGTTGCCGTTATCGGACCAACGCCGGGGATTGTTGCCAACCGCCGCACGTCTTCATCCTCTCGGGCACGCCGTGCAATCTCGGCATCGAGCTGCTTGATCCTTTCCTGCAGCGATCTCAGCGTATCGACCAGCATGGTGAGGGCCAGGCGGGCTGCTTCTGGCAGATCGCCCTTAGGATCCTCTACCTTTTCCATCAGCTTGGCGGTGTGAGAAGGGCCCTGGGCAACGACCAGTCCATATTCTGCGAGATGGCCGCGCAAGGCGTTGATCGTCTGGGTGCGCTGCCGCACCAGCAGATCACGAGCCCGGAATACGGCCGCACTCGCCTGCTCCTCCTCACTCTTCACGGCGACAAAGCGCATGGTCGGCCGCTGCGCGGCCTCGCAGATCGCCTCGGCATCGGCGGCGTCGTTCTTCTGCCGCTTCACGAAAGGCTTCACATAGGATGGCGGGATCAGACGAACGGTGTGCCCGAGCTTGCCGATCTCGCGCGCCCAGTGATGCGCCCCAGAACAGGCCTCCATGGCGACCAAGCAGGCCGGCTGCCCAGCGAGAAATGCAAGCACCTTGTCGCGTCGCAGTTGCTTGCGGAAAACAATGGCGCCCGCCGCATCGGCTCCATGCGCCTGAAACACATTCTTCGCTAGGTCCAACCCGATCGTGTTAACTTCCATTGTGGATGCTCCCTCTCTTACGGTGGCTGTCAAACACCACCATTCTGGCACATCGATGCCGTCGAGGGGGCGTCCACCCCATCACTGTCACTAAACCGCTGCCGCGGTAGCTGATGCGCGGGTCTGGCCTGAGGAGGCCCCCGTCTGAGATGTCAAACGAATCCAGGAATTGACCCCTTTGGCGAACTGAAGAACTGACCCCTTCATTGGTTTGCTGTTTCGTTTGTTTCGGGCACCGAGCCGACCTTCTGCA